>NZ_JBRAHS010000032.1:4982-9596 GCF_052743555.1 Desulfosoma sp. | reverse complement strand
GGGTGAGGAAGCACAGTTTTTCTTGACCTCACGGCCGAATCGTCGGACTTAAAGAAGGGGGCAGGAAAAATCCTGCCCCCTGTTCGTTTCATGGCGCCGATGGGCTATCGCGCGCACTTCCATAAGGACGCATCGCAAGATTTTCGCCCAAGCCCTGCAAAGGCAATGGCAATCGCAGGAGGGCTTTCTCCCCCATGATTTTTCAAATGATCCACCCGTTTCTTTTGGCTCAAAGGCACACAACGGTGCTTAAGGGATTCGTCAAGAAAGAGCTGTACGGCCGCTACGCCGGATCCTACGCCGGAGTGTTCTGGATCGTCCTGGAGCCGTTGGCGAACATCGCGGTTTTCCACTTCATTTTTTCTGATGTGTTTCGTGTGCGCTTCGATGCGGCGGTTTCCGGCACCGAAAGCTTTACGCTGTACTTTTTGTGCGGCTACTTTCCCTGGCTCATCTTTTCCGACGCCGTGGTGCGATCCGCCAGCAGTGTGGTGGGAAACGCCGGGTTGGTGACCAAGGTGATCTTTCCCGTCGAGCTCCTTCCGCTCTCTTCCGTGCTCACGCCCTTTCTCACGCACGGCGCAGGTTTCTTCCTCTACCTGCTCTATCTCGTCGCCAAAGGATCCGCGGGGCCCTCTTGGTTGTACCTGCCGTTGATTGTGGCCACCCATTTCGTCTTGTGTTGTGGTATGGCCTTTTTGCTTTCCGCGCTCGTGGTTTTCGTGCGCGACATTCTGCAGTCCTTGGGCATCCTTATGATGGTGTGGTTTTACGCTTCGCCGGTTCTCTACCCCCTTTCCTTCGTTCCCGAACCCATTCGATCATGGCTTTGGGCCAATCCCATGACTTACGCTCTGACCTGCTTTCGCGATGTTTTGCTCAACGGCTCTTTTCACTGGACCATCTTCGCCCTTTTCGCTATGAAGGCGACGGTGCTTTATGCCCTCGGATCATGGTTCTTCACGAGGTCCAAAAGAGCCTTTGCCGATGTTCTCTAACCAGCGTTCTTTCCATCTGTTCACGCCCCAAACGCCGCCTGAGGCGCCGTGTCCTGTCGGCTCCATACGGCTTCGGGCGGTCACCAAGAGCTACCGGCTCTACGCCAGGCCCACAGACCGTTTGAAAGAAGCCCTTTTGCGCCGGCCTTATCATCGGCCCTTTCACAGTGTGCAGAACGTGAGCCTGGATGTGGCGCCGGGCGAAAGCCTCGGCATCATCGGGGATAACGGTGCCGGCAAAAGCACCCTGCTCAAGATCGTCGCCGGGACCCTATCGCCCACGTCGGGAGAGGTGCAAATCGGCGGGCGGGTAGCCGCCTTGTTGGAACTGGGCGCCGGTTTTCATCCGGAATTCACCGGCCGAAAAAACATCTATCTCAATGCGTCCCTTTTGGGGCTGAGCGACGCTGAAATTCGCCGATGCGAACCCCGCATCATCGATTTTGCCGAGCTGGGTCCTTTTATCGATCAGCCCATCAAGAGTTATTCCTCGGGCATGGTGGTGCGGTTGGCCTTTTCCATCGCCACGAGTGTCGATCCGGACATTCTCGTCATTGACGAGGCCCTCAGTGTCGGCGACCAGTACTTTCAAAAAAAATGTATCGACCGCATTCTGCAGTTTCAAAGGGAGGGAAAGACCATCCTTTTTTGCAGCCATTCCCTCTACACGGTCAATCTTTTGTGCGCCCGGGCCGTATGGATGCGCGAGGGGTCCATTTTCATGGACGGCGCGGCCACTTCGGTGACAGCCGCCTATGAAAACACCCTTCGCGAACGATCCCGTACCGTTGAGGTTGCCGCCGCTCCGCAGGTGGAAGAACGCGCAACACCCTATCGCATTCGGTTCGTCCAGGTCAACGGAAGCCGCGAGCCCCTGACCATGCACACGGGACAGGATCTAGAAATCGTCGTGGCCTGCGAGGTCACCGAATCCATGCCCTTTGCTTTGGGGGTCGGGATCATGCGAAACGACGGTCTGGTGTGCCACGCCGTGAATCTGTCGCGGGTGGCCAAAAAAACCTTTCAAGGCCCGTGCGTGGCCGCCGTGCGCGTCATTTATCCCAAGGTGCCCCTGCTGCATGGTGAATTCTTTGCCATGGGATACCTCATCGACGCCTCGGGCGTGCACATCTATCATCAAAAGGAATCGGCCCCGATCCGCGTGGCAGCGGACGGGCGCCAGCGCACGGAAGTGGGCCTTATCGAAATGCCATACCATTGGGAACCTGTGGATGTGCAGAGCGATTCAGCGGCCGATGTGCTCGGCCAAGACTGAACGCGGAAGAAACCATGGATATCATCCTCAGGGTCGGGGAACCCGATCCCATTGAAGAAGTCCTTTTCAGCCGGTCTTTTTGTCGACGTTACCTGGACGTGTTTTCCGACGGCGCCAACGTGGTGCAACGCCCCCCCGAGGCGCTTGGCACCGTGGGTGAGCTTCGAGCGCTCACCCAGGCACAGATCGTTTTTCTCATCAACGAAGATGAACTGCTGGTGACCCCGCACATTTTTCGCATGATTCCCGAGCGGCTGGATCAAGACTCTTGGTGGGCTCTTGTGCCGGGTCTCAGCCCTGCGCGGTCCCCTGCCCAACAGGCACCGCTTCTTTACCCCTATCACACGGTACGGACTTTGCTCGAGACGGCCGACATGCTGGCCGCGTCGCGCTCCCCCACGCCGCGCACCATTAAGGGAGCGGCGGAATGGCCGTGCGTGTTTTTTCTCACTTCCGCTCTGAACAGCCTGTCCGCCGATACGCCCTTGGATACGCTCTGGCCTCGATGGGCGGCTCAAGGCCGTCTGGGAATCGTGGATGCCTGTTTTGTGCATCGCTTTGGATTCGTCCACCAGTTCCCTCGAGAAGACCTCCTTGGGCTCATCCCTGATCATGCCGCTTCGGTGCTGGATGTGGGATGCGCCTACGGAGTTTTGGGGCGGCATTTAAAAAACCTTAGGCCGTGCCATGTCACCGGCATTGAACGCAATGCGCACATGGCTCGAGCCGCGGCCGTGCATTACGACGCCGTTTTTGTCGGATCCGTGGAAGACGTTCCCTTGAATCGACGTTTTGACGCCATCATTTGCGGTGATGTTCTGGAACACCTGGTGCGTCCCTCGGCCGTGCTGCGCCGCCTCGCGAACGCGCTCACCGATGACGGCGTGCTTATCGCCAGCGTGCCCAACACGGGCCATTGGTCCGTGGTCATGGATTTGGCTTTGGGACGTTTTGAAACGGTTCCGGCGGGATTGCTGTGTTCCAGCCATCTTCGATTCTTTACGGAAAAAGAACTGCTCCTTCTTCTTGAGGAGTCCTCATGGGCTGTGGAACATCTGGAACGCGACCAGTCCCCGCCCACCCCGGCAGGGGCCCGGTTCATTGAGGCTTTGGTGTCGGCAGGGCTCGGCAATGAGGTGTCTTTGCGCACGGAAAGGTTTCGACTGAGGGCTCGAAAAAAGAAAAATACGACCGGGGCGGGCTCGTGACGGCGTGCGCCATGTCGGTGGCAAGGAGGAAAAGTTCACGTGGTTTTTGCCTCACCCATTTTTCTTTTCCTTTTCCTTCCCCTCGTTTTGGCCGGCCATTTTCTCTGTAACACATCGCTTCGAAACGCGTATCTCCTTGGAGTGAGCGTCTTTTTTTATGCGTGGGGCGAACCGCGCTACGTGGGCTTGATGGTCTTTTCCATGCTTCTGAACTATGGAAGCGGGCTTCTGCTGCAGCGCACGGAAACCGCCCCCTTTTTCGGCCTTTCCAGAAAAACCGTGCTGGCCCTTGCCGTCGGCGCCAATCTTCTGCTCCTCATCTATTACAAGTACGCCGGCTTTCTCGTGGCCAACCTGAGTGCGGGCTTGGCTGCCTTGGGCCTGCCTTTGATCCCTTACAATCCCCCTTCTCTTCCCTTGGGGATTTCCTTTTTTACCTTTCAAGCCATGTCCTACGTCATCGACGTCTATCGACGGCATGCGACGGTTCAGAAAAACCCGCTCCATTGCGGCCTGTACATCGCCCTGTTTCCGCAGCTCATCGCCGGGCCCATCGTGCGCTACGCTCACGTGGCCTCTCAGATCGTGGCGCGAACGGTGACCGTCCCCGGATTTTCTTACGGAGTGCAGCGCTTCATTGTCGGGTTGTCCAAAAAAGTGCTCATCGCCAATCCAATGGGTGCCGTCACCGACGCCATTTTTGCCTTGCCCGTCGGGGAACTGACGCCGGGGGCCGCGTGGCTCGGTATCGCCTGTTACACGCTGCAGATCTATTACGACTTTTCCGGGTATTCCGATATGGCGGTGGGTCTGGGAAGCATGTTTGGGTTTGTCTTTCCCGAAAACTTCGCTCACCCTTATGCCGCTCGATCCCTGAGGGATTTCTGGCGGCAATGGCACATGACCCTGTCTTCCTGGTTTCGGGATTATCTGTATATTCCTTTGGGCGGCAGTCGCCAATCGTCGTTTCGAACGGCCGTGAACCTGTGGACGGTCTTTTTTCTGTGCGGCCTGTGGCACGGCGCCGGTTGGACCTTTATTGTCTGGGGCATGTTTCACGGGCTGTGCCTCGCCTGGGAACGCACACGATTGTGGCGCAGCCTTGTGCCTCGCCTATGGCGCCCTGTGCAAC
>NZ_JBRAHS010000032.1:2776-4882 GCF_052743555.1 Desulfosoma sp. | reverse complement strand
TTTTTATTTCTGGCGTCGGCGGCACATCTCGCAGCGGGCACCTACAACCCGTTCATCTACTTTCGGTTTTGATCCCTTTGAGGCGCCTTCATGACGAGACTCTCGCGCTTTTTTGACCTGGTGCTCATCGCCGGCTTTCTTGCGGGCCTTCTCTTTCCTCTTCTTGTCCTACGCGGCCATTCGACCTCAGTAACGGAAAAACGCGCTCTGGCCCCCTTGCCGTCATGGCCTGCAAGCGCAGAAGAACTCATGACTTTTCCGTCGACCTTTGAAAAGTGGTTCGATGATCACTTCGGGGGACGTCATCGTCTCGTCCAGGCTTATCACCTCATGGCCCTGGCCTTGGGGAGTTCAGGTACCCCGCGCGTTCTGGTGGGCAGCAAGGGCTGGCTTTATTACACGGACCCCAATGACGGTAACAACGTGGAAGACTATCGCCGAACGGACCCTCTGACCCCGCAAGAACTGGAAAGATGGCGTCTCGTTTTGGAAACCAAGGCTTCTTGGCTCAAGAGCCAAGGCATCGCTTACCTTTTTCTCGTCGTGCCCAACAAACACACCATCTATCCGGAGTATTACCCCTCCCGCATCCGCGTTCGAGGGGAGCGCTCCCGCTTGGATCAGTTCATGGACGCCATGCACGGATCCGACGTGCCCGTGATGGATCTGCGGGAACCTCTACGGCAGGCCAAAATATTTGGCCCCCTCTATCACAAGACCGACTCCCACTGGAACGCTTTGGGGGCCGCCCTGGCCGCCAACCTTATCCTGGAAAAGCTGGGTTCTCTGGATCCCGGCATCCATGGGCAGCGCTTTGGCGTGGACGATTTTTCATGGCACTCCACGCCGGGAGGCGATCTGGCGCGGATGCTGAGCCTTTCAAGCCTTCTTCGAGAAGTTCGAGTGCCTGTGATCCGTCCGGGTCGGCTGCGCTGCGCCCCTAAGGTCCCTGAACCGGTGCTGGACGCCGAGGATCCGGACCTTGTGATCACCACGTGCCGATCCGAAGGAAAATCGGCTGTGGTCTTTCGGGATTCGTTTTTCACGGGGTTGCGCCCCTTCTTTTCGGAACACTTCACGCGAACCGTCTACACGACGGCGCTGCCGGAAATCGACACCCTGGAGCAGTTCGTGCGGATGTACGCTCCCGATGTGGTGCTGGAAGAGCGGGTGGAACGCTATCTCAAAGTCCTTCCCAAGGCACCGGACTCGTCTTCCGAACCGTATCGAGCGTTGCTCGAAGCACGGCGCCCTCGGGCCTTGAATGTCCCTTGAATGCCTTGGGGATGAACCATGAGTGCGACGCTCAAAACGGAACGCCGACGTTTTGTGTTCTTCTTGGGGCTTTGCTGTGCCATGGTGGCCGTCAAGTTCCTTCTGCTTCAAGACCAAAGGCTTATCGTCTTGGGAGACGCCCGCTACGATTCCCGGCTGTTCATCGACCTGGCCCATTCCATCAGCGAGGGCCGATGGTTCGGGCCCTACGATGAAAGAACCCTCATCAAAGGCCCCTTTTATCCCCTGTGGATCGCCGCCGTCCATTACCTGCACGCGCCGCTCTTGACAGCTTAACACGGGCTCTACCTTGCGGGCTGCGGCGCGGCGGCCTATGCTCTGGCACGCCCTTTGGGTCCTTGGGGTGCTTTTTTCCTTTTTACGGCACTCTGGTTCCACCCCACCAGTTATGCCCTGCACACCCGCGTGGTCATGAGGGAATACGTCTCAACCTCTTTGGCCCTGCTCGTCACCGCCCTCACCCTGCTGCTGTTTCAAGACGGCGCCGAAACGAGGTGCCGCGGGCTTCGCGCCCTTGGGCTTGGTTTGTGTCTCGGCGCCTTTTGGCTCACTCGAGAAGAAGCCCTTTGGATTCTTCCCCTCTATGGTGCGGCGGCGCTGCATTTCATGCTTCGCCGGGTTGGGCGTGCACACCATCGCACAAGGCATCTCATCAAGCACACGGGCTGGACTCTCGTTCCTTTGGCTCTTGCGGCGGCATGCGTCACCGTCGTGGCACACATTCATCAGGCCCATTACGGCATTGCGGAAACGGTGGAACTGAAGAGCCGTTTCTTTCGGGATGCCGACGGTGCTTTGACTCGAGTGGAA
>NZ_JBRAHS010000032.1:0-2676 GCF_052743555.1 Desulfosoma sp. | reverse complement strand
ATGGTGCCTTCCACGCGGCCAAAGAGTTTTCGCCTGGGAATCCTTGAACGCACGGCAGCCCTGTACGGGGCGGTGTTTCCCTGGGTTTTTTATGCCGCCATTGTGGTGCATTTTGGGCTGAGCTTCTTGAAAAGCGCTCTTCTCGATCCCTTCTGGGGCTTCGCCACGGCCGTTTTGGCTTCCTGCGCCGCTCTGGCGGCCCTGCTCGCCTATGTGCACGTCACCTCCTTTCCAGGCATCGAACCCCGTTATCTGGCTCCCTTGCCTCCCCTTTGCATCCTTTATGTGGCCTTGGTCTTCTCGTGCGCCGTAAAATTGACCCGTGCCAGGAACCTCGACAATGAACTTGACCCCCAGGGGAGCTCCTGCTAGAAGACATCCGCTCGGCAACATGTGAACTTTTATTGAAAAATCGGGTGAGACGACGCCTTCGTTGTCGTGTTGGGCAAGAAAATGGTGCCAAAGGACGACCAGCCGTTGGAACTTTCCATCGTGATGCCGTGTCTCAACGAGGCGCGAACCCTGGAAGCCTGCATTCAAAAGGCCAGGAACTTCTCGCAAAGAGCTGAAGTGCACGGTGAAGTGATCGTGGCGGACAACGGCAGCACGGACGGATCCGTGGAAATTGCCAGGAATATGGGAGCTCAAGTCGTTCACGTGGCCGAAAAGGGATACGGCAGCGCATTGATGGGGGGGGTATCGCGGCGGCCCGGGGCACATACATCATCATGGAAGACAGTGACGATTCCTATGATTTTTTGCACTTGGAGGCATTTTTGGCCAAGCTTCGAGAAGGATACGATCTTGTGGTGGGCAATCGGTTCCTCGGCGGCATTCGCCCGGGGGCGATGCCATTGCTGCACCGCATTTTCATCAGATTAAGGCTTGCTGACGGCATCGCCGTCGAACAACATCATTACTTTCATGTGCGTTGCGTCGTTCCGCTTTTTTGCTCTTATGGTTTTGTGGCCGTCAAAAAGCAGAAGTTTCAGGGAGGTTTGAATCATTTTTTCTGCTTTAAAAAACCTTGCTCATGGCCGATGACTGCAACCGTGACCCCTGGTGGACAAGATTCATAGGAGGTCTTGGCATTTTCACAGTCTCAATGAGACGATCAACCGAGACATGGTCTATGGACAGAGCTTTTGAAGCCGAGCTTTATCCCACTGCGGCCTCTCCGCTGCCCCCTGCGCAACGGGTGCTTGTTTTTGCGGCTCATGCCGACGACGAAATCTACGGTTGCGGAGGCACTTTAGGACTTTTAGCTGCGAGCGGGGTTTCCATTTCCGTCGTCATTGCGACGCAGGGAAACCGGTGTCTGCCCGAGGCTTCGGAAACCATCATTGAAGAGAGACAACGGGAGTCCGTGGAAGCGGCTCGAATTCTCGGATACGCCGATCCCGAGTTTTGGAATCTTCCAGACCGTGAACTTCGGTATTCAGAAAAACTCGTCCAGAAGATCCTCCAGAAGATTTCAGCCCTCGACGCCGACTGGATTTTCGCTCCGGCACTTTCCGAAATGCATCCTGACCATCAAGTCCTCGCCCTTGCCGTGACGGAGGCCGTGCGGCGAACCAAAGGCAGAAGGCATGTGGCGTTTTACGAGGTGAGCGCTCCCACGACGCACAACATGCTCATCGACATCAGTGCGGCTTTGGAAATGAAGATTGAGGCGATGAAGTGTTTCAGGTCGCAGGAATCCTTTTACGGATATGACGAAAGGATTCTTGCCCTGAATCGCTACCGAGCCTATGTTCTGGGCAAAGATCGTCAAGCCGCGGAGGCCTTTTTCCTGCTGGACAGTGACGCGTTGGAACAAGGCCTTGCCCCCGCGCATGAAAATTGGCTTTTCCGCAGGCGTTCCATCGGTCTGGCTGTTGAGCCGTCTCAGTTGCCTCTGGTGAGCCTTATCGTTCGATCCATCGGTCGCCCCGAACTGCGGGAAGCTCTGCAATCCATCACGACACAAACTTACCCCAATATTGAGGTCGTTCTGGTGAATGCCGCGGGGGATGGTTTCCCCCATGACAAGGTGTTGCCTGAAAGGTTTCCCGTGGTTCCGGTTTCCAGCCCCACGCCGCTGTCTCGAAGCCGGGCGGCCAACGCGGGTTTGCGACATGCTTCGGGCCGATATCTGATGTTTCTCGATGAAGACGATCTCTTACTGCCCGATCATGTCTCGCGGCTGGTCAATGCGCTTCACAGTCAGAAGCAGGCCAAGGCGGCTTATGCCGGAGTCCGTGCCGTGGACGAGACCGGAAGACCCATCGTGGAATACGATCATCCATGGTCTGTGGAGCGGATGTTGGCGGCGAATTTTATTCCCATCATGGCCGTTCTTTTTGACCGTAGCCTTCTTGACGAGGGCTGTCAATTTGACGAGGATTTGGAGGTTTCGGAAGATTGGGATTTTTGGATGCAAGCGGCGCAAAAGACCCCTTTCCTTCACGTCCCTGGAATCAGTGCCGTCTATCGCTACTACCTTGGCGAGTCCAAACTTTCTCACCAAAGAGACGAAAATGTTTATTTGTTCTGGCGTAAAAAAGTTTTCCACAAATGGTTTCACATTTTGGGCATCGATGCTTTTTCGGCGGCTTTGCACCGACTGGCCCTGGAATTGGACGATGCTCGAAAAAAAACGGCTCATCTGGAAACCGCAATCGCCGAGCTGACGCA
>NZ_JBRAHS010000019.1:50736-57414 GCF_052743555.1 Desulfosoma sp. | reverse complement strand
CCCGCGACTTCGACCTTGGCAAGGTCGCACTCTACCACTGAGTTATTCCCGCTCAGCTTGGAATTTTTTTTACCCAAGAACCGGGACACAGTCAAGGAAAAATTTCCATCTACGTCCGATAATGTATATTATGTAAACCTAGAAGCGAGGACGCCATGGTGACCGGAATTTTTTATCATCCCAGTTTCAGTCGCCGCAGTTACCTCACCCAAGGATCGCGGCTTCAGGATTTTCCGCAAGCCCTGGAACCCCTCCTGCACGATGAGCGGTTTGTGCTCATGGAATCCCCGCCCATCAGTGAAGACTGGATTTTGAAGGTGCACAGCCACGAGCTTTTGGAAGGTGTGATGCGGGACACGCTCTGTTCCACGGCATGGCATTCCGCCGGCGGTGTGGTGTTGGGTGCCGAAAAGATCGCTTTGGGGGAAATCCGTAACGCTTTCGCCTTTATTGGTGCCGGAGGCCATCACAGTGGTCGGGATTTTTTTGGAGGCTACTGCTGTTTCAACGATGTGGTGCTGGCCATCACCGTATTGCGGGAGCGGTATGGGTTGCGCCGTTTTGCTATTCTGGACACGGACGCGCACCACGGCGACGGCACGAGGGACCTGGTGCGTCACGACCCGGACGTGCTTCATGTGTGTCTGTGCTACAGCAGCTACGAATCCCCGGACGGCACCAAGGTGGATGTGCCCGTGCCGGGCGGCCTTTCCCTGTGGCAGGTGTTTGAAGGGACACAGAAGGATTCGTCCGCGCCGGAAGCGGACATGGATCACCGCTATTACGAAACGGCGCGGAAAGCTTTCTATGATCGGTGCGTGCGGTTTCAGCCGGATCTCATCTTTTGGTATTTTGGTTTTGACACGCACCGCGGGGACTACGGAGACATTGGATTGACCCGAAAGGCATACCTGCTTATCGCCCATATGATAAAAGAGTTGGCGGAAAAAACCTGTGCAGGGCGCCTGGAAGTGGTCTTGGGTGGTGGATCCCGAAGCGACATCGCCCGTCATTGCATTCCCCCGATCATTGCCGTTTTGGGAGGGGTCTCCCTATGAGCCAGCCGGTGCCTCCAAAGACTTTGGTCAAGATCCTGACCACCATGGTGTGCACGCTGCCACACGAGTACGGCCTCTTTTGGGACGACGACGGCACCATGCCCTGGAAGGAATTTTACTGGGCTTTGCAGGAAGATCCTCGGCTGCGTTTCGTCCGCGAATCCACGCTTAAGGAAATGGCCCTTTTGGGACACCCCCTACCCTTTGTGCTGGATGGGTCGCGCCTGCGTCGAATTGCCGACGCGTGGCCCATTGCGCCTTACCCTGAGGTGGAACCTCCGGATCGCCTGTTTGCGGGAATCCGTCCTCGGCATCTCGCCGTTGTGCGTGACGAGGGCCTTCGTGCTCTGCATCGATCCTATATTCCCCTATGGGCACGCAGGGACACCGCGGAACGCATGGGTCGGCGTCGCACGGCCCAGCCCGTGGTGTTGGAGATTCGAGCTCGAGAAGCTTATGCCGCTGGCGTCTTGTTTTATCGGGCCGGAGAAGATTTTTTCCTGACAAAGGCTGTGGATGCAGCCTATGTGGTACTTCCGCTAACCGCCCTTGAAGAGGGACCGGAAAAAGAAGTGGCTGTACGGCCGTCCCATCGTCATCGGGCCTCTGTTCCTTCAAAGGACGAGGTTCGGGCCGATTTCGGCTCCTTTCGCGTGGAAGCCCAGCACCTTCAGGGGCTCTTTGCACATCGAGGTCTACAAGGGCCTCGTCCCAAGGCTTCTTCGGGAGAGAAAAGCGCCAAGAAAGGCGGCTGGAAAGAGGGTGCGCGCAAGGAGCGGCGCAAGCGCGAAGTATGACGCCTTCACCCGCCCCTCCCCTGCCCCCGTAGCTTCATTGCACAGACATCACGGACGCGCGTTCCTTTGGGGGGATTAAGGAATACATTCGTTGTGCTTCACCGCAGTACCACAAAGGGCGCGGAGGGTCCAGCCGCATTGGGATCGCATGCTTAGGTCAGGCGCCGCCTAGATTGGCCTTTTGGACGTCGGGATTGGCGAGAAGTCCCTGGGCCGAGTCCTCCAGCACAATGCGGCCGACTTCCAGCACATAGCCGCGGTGGGCCAGCTTGAGGGCCGCTCGAGCGTTTTGTTCCACCAAGACAATGGTGACGCCCGAAGCATTGATGTCCCGAATGGTTTGAAAGATGGTTTTCACAAGAAGGGGGGCAGGCCCAGACTGGGCTCATCCAGCAACAAAATCCGCGGCTGACTCATGAGCCCTCGCGCAATGGCCAGCATCTGTTGTTCCCCGCCGCTTAAGGTCCCCGCCAGCTGTCGTCGCCTTTCCGCCAAAATGGGAAACAGCTCGTAGATCCATTCCTGGGTCTGGTGAATGCGGGACGTGTCCTTGCGGGTGAAAGCTCCCAGATTGAGGTTTTCCTGAACCGTGAGGGTGCCGAAGACGCGGCGTCCTTCCGGCACATGAGCCACACCGCGGCGCACCACTTCGTGGGGCGGCAGTTGATGAAGGGGCACGCCGTCCAGAAGCACCGCCCCCGCAGAGGGCTTGACCAGGCTGCTGATGGTGAGCAAAGTCGTGGATTTTCCTGCGCCGTTGGCGCCGAGAATCGTCACGAGTTCCCCGGGATTGACCGTGAGATGAATGCCGTGCAGTACCTCGATCTGGCTGTACTTGACATGTAGGTCCACGAGCTGAAGCATTTTATTCTTCGTCCGTCCCCAGGTACGCTTCGATGACGCGAGGGTTCGCCTTGATTTCCGAGGGTGTGCCTTCGGCGATGCGGGATCCGTATTCCAAAACCACGATCTTTTCGCACACGCGCATGACCAAGTTCATGTCGTGTTCGATGAGCAGCACCGTGATGCCGCGGGATCGAATTCTTCGAATCAGTTCGATGAGGTCTTGCGTCTCCTGTTCATTCATGCCGCCCGCGGGTTCGTCCAGGATGAGGAGCTTGGGCTGAGTGGCCAGTGCTCGAGCCACTTCCAGCAGCCTTTGGTTGCCGTAGGAGAGGTTTTTGGCTAGCTGCAGGGCGTTCTTGTGAAGTCCCACAAAAGCCAGGGCATCCAAGGCCTGTTCCACGGCTTTTTCTTCTTCCCGCCGATGCCGCCTCAGGCCCAGCATGGCGGCGACGGCACCGAAGCGCATGCGGCAGTGGCACCCCGCCAGCACGTTTTCAAGAACGGAGAGGTTTTGAAACAGGCGAATGGTTTGAAAGGTTCGGCCGATGCCAAGGCTGATGATGCGGTGGGTTCGCAAGCCCAGCAGCGACGTGTTATTGAAGAGGATTTCTCCCTGATCCGGTCGATAGATGCCTGTGATGAGGTTAAAGACCGTGGTTTTCCCGGCGCCGTTGGGTCCGATGAGGCCCACGATGCTGCCGGCATCCACATCAAAGGACACGTTGTGGACCGCCGTGAGGCCACCAAAGGACTTGGTCAGCCGCCGCAGACTCAGCAGACTCAAGCCGATTCCTCCGCAAGGTGCCGCTCGGGCAAGAAGTAAAAGCGCGGCCGAGCCGGAAGAAGGCCCCCGGTACGAAAGATCATCATGGCAATCATGGCGGCCCCAAAAACCATCATGCGCGCATTGGTAAGACCGCGAAACACTTCGGGCAGTCCTATGATGAGAAAAGCGCCCAGAAGCACTCCGGGAATGCTTCCGGATCCACCCAGAATAATCAGAGTGAACATGACCACCGATTCCCGGAAGCTGAAGGATTCCGTCGCAATAATGGTCATTTTGGCCGCATAGATGTTGCCCACCATGCCCGCCCAGGCCGCTCCCAGAACAAAGGCCATGAGCTTGTAATGGGCTGTGTCAATGCCACTGCCCTCGGCGGCCGTTTCATCTTCTCGAAGGTAATTCAAGGCCCTGCCAAACCTGGAATTTTCCAGTCGATGAAAGAAAAAGACCGTCAAGGCCACGAAGGTCCAGATGAGGTAGAAAAATTCATTGGGCTTGCGAATCACCCAGCCGAACAGATTGGGCCGAGCGATGCCGAAGATGCCGTTGGCGCCTCCCGTGATGCCGAACACATTATTAATGAGGGCGATGCGAACGATCTCCCCCACTCCGATGGTGACGATGCAGAGGTAGTCGCCTCGAAGATGAATGATGGGGCGGGCGATGATCAGGGCAAAGAGTCCTGCCATGAGCCCGCACAAGGGCATGAGGATCAGTGTGGGGATGTGAAAATGCGTATTGAAGATGGCCGCCGTGTAGGCGCCCACGGCGTAAAAGGCGGCGTGTCCCAGGTTAAAGAGGCCCGCATGGCCCACGATGAGGTTCAGGCTGAGGCCGAGGGCGGCGTAGAGCCCGACGTTGTTGAGTACATCGGTCCAGTAGGCATTGAGAAACAGAGGACAGACGGCTAAGGCGGCCGCGATCGCTGCGTAAATGAGAACCCGATGTGACATCATACCTTTTCCGCGACCCGTTCTCCCAGAAGTCCGGTGGGACGCACGATGAGAATGAAGATCAGGACGCCGAAGGCATGGCGTCCTTCCAGGCCACTGAAAGATAGGCGGCACCCAGGGATTCGATGAGCCCGAGGAGAATGCCCCCACCATGGCGCCTGGAATGTTACCGATACCCCCCCCAAAATGGCCGCGGTAAAAGCCTTCAGCCCATAGACCCAACCCATGGTGAAATTGATTTGGCCGTAATGCAATCCCACCATTAGTCCCGCGGCACCGCCGAGGGCCGGTCCGACAAGGAACACGATGAGGATCACGCGGTTGACGTCGATGCCCATAAGGCGCGCCGCATCCTGATCAATGGCTGCCGCACGAATGGCCGTTCCAATTTTCGTTCTTTGAATAAAGGCATAGAGGGCCAGCATCATCACCACGGAAGAGACCAAAATGAGCACCCTCACCAGGGGGACGTAGAGGCCGAAGAGATGGATGGCCGTTTTGGGCAGGATGCCCTGAGGATAGACCTGAAATCGGGCACCGTAGATGAGCATGAGGGTGTTGGAGAAAAAGATGGAAGCGCCCAGTGCTGAGACGACCGCGGACAACCTCGGGGAATGGCGAAGAGGCCGATACGCCACGCGTTCCAAAAGGGCGCCCACCAGAGCCACCAGGCCCATGACCATAAGGGCCAACACGGCAATACCGGCGCCGGGGCCCAGGCGATCCGTCAAGGCCAAGGAGGTGAGCAGGGTAAGACCCAGATAGGATCCAATGGTAAACAAGTCGCCATGGGCAAAGTTGATCAGTTTCAGAACCCCGTAGACCATGGTGTAGCCTAAGGCCATCAAAGCGTAGATGCCGCCGACGGCAAGCCCATTGGTCAATTGCTGAAAGAACTCTTCCATGGAATCAGCTATCGATTGTCCTCAGGCACATGGTTGCCGAATGCGTGCAGGAGCGTTTCGGTTCCGCGGTGCTAACCAGAAGCGCTCCTGCAGGCAAAGGTGAGTGTTCTCTCGCTACGGTTGCAGAATAAAGTTTCCTTCCGCATCCACCTGGTAGACTCGATAAACCTCGCCGACGCGGTCGCCCTTTTCGTTAAAGGAAATCTTTCCGATTAGGCCTGGAAAATCCTTCAATTCCTTGTACAAGTAGTCGGCGAGCTTATCGGGGTTCGTGGATTGGGTGGCTTCAATGGCCGCGGCGATCACGCGAAAACCGTCCCCAGCCAGTACGGCGTAAATGGAATTGGGTGCATTGCCGTATTTCTTGATGAATTCATCCAGCAAAGCCTTGGCTTCCGGCGAAGGCAAATCTTTCGGCAGCGGCGCGCTCAGAAAATAAAACCCTTGGGCCGCATCTTTGCCGGCGATTTTCACCAAGTCCGGATTGTTGGTGGCATCCCCGCCGATAAACGGCACATTCCAGTTCATTTCTTTTTTCTGGCGAAGCAGCAGCCCTGCTTCGGGATAATAACCCGTAAAGAAGACCACATCGGGGTTAGCTCCTTTGAGTTTCGTCAGGATGGCGGTGTAGTCCCGTTCCCCGGGAGTCAGCGCATCAAAGAAGACGACCTTGATCCCTTGGCCTTCTAGAAGCGCTTTGGCTTCATCGGCAAGGCCTCTGGCGTAGGTGGTGTTGTCATGAAGAACGGCGACATTCTTGAACCCCAACTTGACCATGGTTTGCACGGCCACGCGGCCCTGCTCGTCGTCTCGAGGGCACGTGCGGAAGAAGCTCTTGAGCCCTTTTTCGGTGAGCCGAATGGCGGTGGAGCCGTTAGCGATCTGGATGATCTTGAATTCACTGTAAATGTTTTGGGTGGCTTCGGTGACCGAAGATCCGTAGGTGCCGATGACCGCCACGATGCCCTGAGTGGCCAGGCGCTGGGCGGCCAGCGCCGCCGTGCGAGGATCTCCGGCGTCGTCATCGACGATGACCTCCACTTTCTTGCCCAGAACGCCACCCTTGGCATTTAGATCGGAAGCAAGGAGGTCCAAAACCTGCTTCATCTCTTGGCCTTCACTGGCCCATGGGCCCGTCATGGGGCCCATTAGGCCGATTTTGACGGTATCGGCATTGGCCGAAGCAAAACCGGCCAAAAGAAGACCCAGCACCACCAACGCAATTAGCCCGTTCTTCATGGATGCCTCCCTTTCCGTTTCCTGAAACCCCTGCGCCTGAACCTCCACACCGATTGCCCTTTGGATCCTCATCCGTGAAAAAGCGCAACGAAGATC
>NZ_JBRAHS010000019.1:0-50636 GCF_052743555.1 Desulfosoma sp. | reverse complement strand
CTGGACCGGCAAGGTCATAGACTGGAGCATGCACAACGAAGCTTTCAAGGTGGAGATGTTCCGGTTCATCGACGTTTTTCCTTACCTCATTCGGCCTGAATCGGTGGCCAAACACCTTCAGGAATATTTTTGTCGTCCCGACCAGTGTTTTCCAGCGGCGCTGCAGTGGGGCCTTCGGCAACTGTCGCCCACATCCTTTGCGGCCAAGATGGTGGCCAAGAGTATGGCCAAGAACATTGAATCCATGGGAGCGCAATTCATTGCCGGGGCCACACCGCAGGAAGCTCTCGGGACCCTGGAAGGCCTTAGAGCTCAGGGTATGGCCTTTACGGTGGACCTTTTGGGCGAAGCGGTCGTGTCGCGCGCGGAAGAAGAGGTGTACCTGTCCAGGTACTTGGAGCTCCTTGATTTTCTAGGGCACGCCTCCTCCCGGTGGACTCCTCTGGGTGGAGACTCAGGAAGTTTGGACTGGGGATTTGCCCCCAAGGTCAACATTTCCTTGAAACCATCGGCCTTGTATTCGCAGATGAACCCCGTGGCCTTTGACTATGGTGTGGAGCGTGCCAAGGAACGTCTGCGTCCCATATTTCGCAAAGCCATGCAGTGGGGCGCTTTTGTGTGTCTGGATATGGAGCACACGGCCCTTAAGAACATGACCTTGGCCCTCTACAGGAGCCTATTGGAAGAGCCCGAATTCCGAGATTACCCGCGCACGGGCCTGGTCATTCAAGCCTACCTTCGAGACAGTGAGGAGGACTTGCGCTCCATTATCGGATGGGCCAGGAAGCGAGGGCGGCGTTGTACCGTGCGGCTTGTGAAAGGGGCCTATTGGGATGCGGAGGTGGTGTGGGCGAGGCAGAATCAGTGGCCGATTCCCGTTTTTACGTGCAAGCCTGAAACGGACGCCCAGTTTGAAAAGTTGGCCCGAATCCTTTTGGAAAACCATGACGTGGTGTCCTGCGCCTGTGCCTCCCACAACATTCGAAGCCTCGCTTACGTTTTGGAACTGTCCAAGGAGCTCAAAGTGCCTTCGGACCGTCTGGAATATCAGATCCTTTACGGCATGGCTGAACCGGTGCGCTCGGCACTCAAAAAGGCGGGACTTCCCTTGCGGCTTTACACCCCCATCGGCGAAATCATTCCCGGCATGGCTTATTTGGTGCGGCGCCTGCTGGAAAACACGAGCAATGAATCCTTCCTGCGGCTGAGCTTTTCCGAAGGCGTGTCTCGAGAGGATTTGCTTCGAAACCCCTTGGATGTCTTGGCCGAGAGGTCGCAGGAGGCTACGGCGACGGACTCGTCCATCGCGAAAGAAGCCGTGGCGCCGTTTGCCAATGAGCCGCCTTGGGACTGGACCCAAGCCCGGGTGCGTCGGGATTTACAGCAGGCCTTGGCCAAGGTGCGCAAGAGTTTCCCCGTTAAAGTTCCTTTGGTGGTGGGTGGTGTGAAGATCACGGGCGACAGCGTGTTTTCGTCGACCAATCCCAATGACACGCGGGAAGTGGTGGGCTTGGTGGCGTCGGCCGGCCGCCGTGAGGCCCAAGAGGCCATTCGAGCGGCCAAGGAGGCCTTTGAGTCCTGGCGGAACACGACGTCTCACGAGCGAGCAGCGTATCTGTTCAAAGCTGCCCAGATCGCGCGGTCTCATCGGTTTGAGCTGGCGGCGCTTCAGGTCTTTGAAGTGGGAAAGAGCTGGAAGGAAGCGGATGCGGATGTGTGTGAAGCCATCGACTTTCTGGAATACTACGGCCGTGAAATGATCCGCCTGGGAACACCTCGGCGCATGGGGCACGTGCCAGGAGAAATCAGCCACCTTTTCTATGAGCCTCGGGGGGTGACGGCTGTCATCGCTCCGTGGAACTTCCCTTTGGCCATTTCCACGGGCATGACATCGGCCGCTTTGGTCACGGGAAACACCGTGGTCTATAAACCGGCTTCCCAGTCCCCCGTGACCGGTTGGCGCATGGTGCGCCTGTTCGAAGAGGCGGGGTTGCCTTCTGGGGTGCTGAATTTTGTGCCTGGGCCCGGCTCGGTGGTCGGCGAGGTTTTGGTCACCCATGCGGATGTGGCTGCCATTGCCTTTACGGGCAGCAGAGACGTTGGCTTAAACATCCTTAGAAAGGCCCATGACACGTCGCCTTCCGCTCAAATGATCAAAAACGTGGTGGCAGAGCTGGGGGGCAAGAACGCCATCATCGTTGATGCGGACGCCGATTTGGACGAAGCCGTGGTGCATGTGCTCCATTCGGCCTTTGGTTATCAGGGCCAGAAGTGTTCCGCGTGTTCGCGGCTGATCGTTCTGGAAGAAAACTACGACAAGTTGCTCGCACGCCTGAAAGCGGCTGCGGAAAGCCTGGAACTGGGCCCTGTGGAGGACCCCAAAAACATGATGGGCGCCGTGATCGACGCCGGGGCCAAAGCAAAGATTCTGGAATACATCGAGATCGGCCGTTCCGAAGGGAAAGTGCTGCTGGAACGACACTTCGGCCACGCCAACGGCCATTATGTTCCGTTGGTCATCTTTACGGACATTCAGCCGCACCATCGCCTGGCTCAGGAAGAAATCTTCGGCCCGGTGCTGAGCATTCTCAAGGTGAGCTCCTTTGACGAGGCGTTGGATGTGGCCAACGGTACACCTTATGCCTTGACGGGCGCCGTTTTCAGCCGCAGTCCCGAAAACATTGACAAGGCCAAAAAAACCTTTCGTGTGGGTAACCTCTACATCAACCGGGGCTGCACGGGAGCCATCGTGGGACGGCATCCTTTTGGAGGGTTCAAAATGTCCGGCATCGGATCCAAAGCCGGCGGTCCGGATTATCTGCTGCAGTTCATGGTCCCGAGAAACGTGGTGGAAAACACGCTGCGGCGAGGGTTCGCACCGAAGGAAGAATGAGTGGGTTTCGTTCCGTTTAACGAAGCCCGCGCCATACGATGCCGAGGACGATACCCAGAACCACGCCCATGATCAGACCCAGCCAGGCCATGGGGCTCAGCGGCCCGCGAAAGCGTGGGAATCCTTTCGCCCCGTCGACGCCCTGTTTTTCCAGATTTTTGTCCGCTTCAAGGTGCACCAGGGTTGCTCCCCAAGATCCCAAAGCCGGCGGGGCGTCATGATAGGCGGTCACGCGAGGGTGCTTTGCCAGAAAGGACCGAACGCGGTGTCGCAGAACCCCCCTGCCCTTTCCGTGAATAATCAGGACACGGGCAAATCCCCTCGAACGGGCTTCCTCCAGATAGTCTTCCAGAAGAGGGATCACTTCCCGAGGGTCAAAGGTGTGAAGGTCCAACACAGGCTCGACCGGAATGGCCACCGCCTCATGCCAGGGGGTTCGTCCTGTGGCATCTTTTTCTACCTGCACATATTTCACCATCACTGCTCCTTCAACACGCATTGTCGCCTTGCGCCGCCGCTCAAAAAACATTCTCGGACGGGTTCCACAGGCTCATGTCGGCATCGCGTGCACGAAAGGGCGCTTTCACAAGATTCGGCATCGTGTCGGAGCGGGCCTTTGCTGATGCATATGGTCCTGAGGATTGACATGGCCCTGAAAGCGTCTTAGTTTGCGTCCGAAATTCAAGGCCAACAGATCTCTCGTTGTCCTGTGCCGTGTGAACAGCCTTGCCGACGGCCGCGGCCTTTTGATGAAGGAAGCTTATCATGAGTTCATTTATCCGCGTGACGTTTCAGCCGGAAAACACCACTGTTTCCGCCCAACCCGGTGACATGCTGTTGGATGTGGCCGGGCGAGCCGGAATCTACATCAACAGCCTCTGCGGTGGGCAAGGCGTGTGCGGCAAATGCCGCTTAAAGGTCGTCAAGGGGTCGGTGGACTTTTCCAGCAAGGGTGTGGGCTTTCTGGATCGCAAGGAAGTGGATGCTGGATATGTCCTGGCTTGCCAGACCAAGCTGCTCCATGACGATGTGGAGGTTTGGATTCCGCCGGAGTCCCGCCAAGAAGAAGAACAGATTCTCATGGTCGACCACATTGTCCACTATACGGCTCCCGAAATTCTTGAAGAGCGCGGCCCCTCCCCTTCCATTCCCTATTTTCATCCTTTGAGCGGCAAGATCTTTCTGGAACTTCCCGAACCGTCCCTCAAAGACAACCTGTCCGATTTGGAAAGAATCTATCGAGAACTTAACAGAAAATTTCCCGACGTCAAATGGGAGGCGGATTTCGGCTGCCTCAAAAACCTGGCAAGACTTCTTCGGGAGAACCATTGGCGGGTAACCGCACTGGCCCATATGTTGGACCCTCATTGCTATCATCTTCGAGCCCTGGAACCCGGGGACACCAGTCGGCGAAGTTTTGGGGTGGCCATCGATGTGGGCACCACCACCATAGTGACGCAGCTGGTGGACCTTCGCACCGGGCAGGTCACCGCCGTGGAAGCCAGCCATAACCAGCAGGCCCGTTACGGTGAGGATGTGATTTCTCGAATGGTTTTTGCCTGTGGTCACGGCGGCATCGACCCTCTGAAAAACGCGGTGGTCACCACCATTAATGCCATGGTTTCCTCACTGGTAGCCGCGGCAGGGATCACCTATAGCGACATCATCGCCTTTGTGGCGGCGGGAAACACCACGATGACTCATCTGTTACTGGGTCTGGAACCCTGCACCATCCGCCTGGAGCCGTATATTCCGACGGCGACGCGTTTTCCCTGGGTTCGAGCCGCCGATGTGGGTCTGATCGGTCATCCGGAAGCCGTGCTGCACTGTATGCCGTGCGTGAGCAGTTATGTGGGTGGCGACATTACGGCAGGGGTTTTGGCCTGCGGCATGAATGACAAGGTGGAGCTGAGCGCGCTCATTGACATCGGTACCAACGGAGAAATTGTCATTGGTAACAACGAATGGCTGGTGTGCTGTTCAGCCTCGGCCGGGCCGGCTTTCGAAGGCGGCGGCACCAAGTGCGGCATGCGGGCCACCAAGGGCGCGATTCAAAAGGTGAAGATTCACGGCCACAAGGTCACCTATGAGACGGTTGGGGGCTCGAAAGCCAAAGGGATTTGTGGTTCCGGCCTTATTGATCTGATGGCGGAGTTGGCTGCCGAAGGCATTATCGATCAGAGCGGCAAGTTCATTCGCCTGGATCATCCCCACGTGCAGGTGGTGGATGGAGTCCCCGAATTCGTGGTGGCCTTTCCCCATGAAAGCGAAACGGGCGAAGCTGTGGTCATGACCCAGGACGATATCGGCAACCTCATGAAAAGCAAAGCGGCTGTTCTGGCTGCCATGAAAATCCTGATGGAAAACTTAGGGATGGGCTTTGACGCTCTGGAACGCATCTATGTAGCCGGGGGGTTTGGTGCGCACTTGGATATCGAAAAATCCATTCGCATCGGCCTTCTTCCCGATGTCCCTTTGGATCGTGTGCAGTTTGTCGGCAACAGCTCGCTGGCCGGTGCGCGACAGTGCCTTCTTTCGACCCACGCATTTCGCAAGGCCGGGGCCATTGCTCGGCAGATGACCTATTTCGAACTGTCCGTGCATCCCGGTTTCATGAACGAATTCATTGCCGCCCTGTTTCTGCCTCATACGGATATGGATCTGTTTCCCTCGGTCACGAACTATTTGGCCGCGCGCAAAGCTTCCGCCGAAGCGGCAGCGTGAAGGCCGTTCAAGAGACGAAAGGAATTTTCTCATGACCTCGTGCAGATTCCATCCGGATCGAAGAGCTGTCGTTTGGTGTGAAAAGTTCGAATACGGTTACTGCCAAGAATGTGTGAATGCCTGCACGGCGTGCACGGACCCTGCCTTATACTGCAGGCACCGCACGGCGTGCATCATTTGGGAATTGTGTCGTCGGGAAATCAAAAGGCGGCGTCAACATGACGTTAATGCCGACGTCACCGGTGCCTAGCCCTGTTGCCCGCCCTTGGAAGAGCTGTCAGACGACCCTTTCGAAAATCCTCTCGGCACGGCGGCTCGATCCGTGCAAAGCCTTTAGCGGCTTGCGGGCACCTTGACGATGATGGGTTTTTCCTTTTCCACGCCGGCGATTTTTTCCGCCGCCTTCTGGGCTTCTGCCTGGGTGGTAAAGGGAGCGATGCGCACGGCATAGAGGGTTCCCAGCTTGGGGTGGCTGAAGGGACTGATCTGGGAAGAGAGCCCCATCTTTTTCAGTCGCCCTACGGCCCCTTGAGCATTTTCTTTCTTGGAATAGGCGCCGACTTGAACGGCATAGACCCATGAAGACGTGGATTCCTGCAAAGGGGACTGTTTTGGAGGCACGAAGGCCGTATTCTGTGGCGGGCTCACTGTTTTTAAGGACCCCGCGGGTGCCGAAGTGCTGCTGTCGGCTTTGGGCGCGGTATTTCCCACGACGGCCTGAGGGGGCGTTTCCGCGGATGGCGTTGGTTCTGAAGGCGTCGGCCCGGTCGAAGCTTTGGGCTTAGGCTCTGGCGCAGCCTGCTTGACGGTGCGTGCCGAGGGTTCGAGGGCCGGGGCCTTGTCCAGGCTCAAAACCTGAGGCTCCGGCACGGTGGTTTTGGGAATCTCTCGAAAAACTTTCGGCTTTCCGGCGTCCTGTTCGTCACCGATGGGCGGTTGCGCGTTTTGCCGCCAGATCAAAGTCAGCACCACTAAAAAGAGCACACCGATGGAAAGGGCGATGAAAATCCGCCCAAGCAATGGCTTGGGCAGACCACTCCTTTTGTGCTGGGCGCCGGGTTTGGGCACGAAAACATTTTTCTCTGACATGGAATCACCTCATGGAGCGGGCCTTGTCCATGGCCCTGGCCAGACCCGGCAGGGCTCCTTCGATGGTTGGATCGTCCACACAGTAGGCAAGGCGAAAGTATCCCGGCCCTCCAAAACCACTGCCGGGAACAGCAAGAATCTTTTCCTCCACCAGAAGCCGCACAAAGGCGACATCATCCTGGAGAGGGCTCTGGGGGAAAAGGTAAAAGGCCCCCGGAGGTTCAAAACAGCAATAGCCTGCGCGCTTCAGGCCGCTCAGCAGCTTATCCCGTTTCGCACGATAAACGGAAACGTCCACCGATTCTTCAAGGAGGTCGGGAAGGATCCATTGCATAAGGGCCGGGGCGTTGACGAAGCCCAAAATACGGTTGGCCAAAATGAGTGCGCCTTGCAGGGCCGCTTGATCCTCGGCCTGAGGATGGATGGCGATGTAACCGATACGCTCCCCCGGCAGGGACAAGTCCTTGGAAAAGGACGTGGCGATCAAGGCGTTCTCGTAATGCTGAAAGATGGACGGTGGTTTTTCCGCTGTGTAAACGATTTTTCGATAGGGCTCATCGGAGACGAGGAAAATAGGGCGCCCGGCCGCTCGACTCTTTCGGCGAAGCAAATCCCCCAGTTCCCTCAGCGCCTCCGCACCGTAGATCTGCCCCGTGGGATTGTTCGGGGAATTGATCAGGACCACCTTGGTCTTCAGCCCTACGGCGGCCTCCATAGCGTTGAGGTCCAGGGAAAAATCGGGTCCCGTGGGAACGGTTTTCAGAGTGCCGCCATGATTTTCCGCGTAAAAGCCGTATTCCACAAAGAACGGTGCCGGCACCACCACTTCGTCTCCGGGATCGAAAAGGGCTTTGAAAATCACATTGAGAGCGCCTGCGGCGCCGCAGGTCATGATTACATGGTCCGCGCGCAGCGGCGTGCCGTGTTCTCGAGCCAAATACGCCGCCAGTCTTTCCCGGGTTTGCGCCAACCCCGCGTTGGGCATGTAACTGTGCAGGGACGTCCCTCCATTGTGAATGATGCGAAGAAGAGCTTCTTTCACCGAAGGGGGCGGGGGCACGTTGGGATTGCCGAGGCTGAAATCAAAAACCTGGTCGGCTCCGTAGATCTGCTTCAGTCTTGCGCCTTCCTCAAACATCTTGCGAATCCACGAGGCTCGATCCATGTAGGTGCGCATCTGATGCGATATGCTCATGAAGTTCCCCTCCTGTGGATGCGATGCGAGCCCGCGGCCTGCAGCTTGAAGCTTGTCCGACACTGGTTTGGCCGCGGCTTTTCGGCTTGAGGTTGTCGGAGCGCGCACGGCGCGACAAGGATTCGCGGCGTGCGCCGCTCCGACAACAAGTGTTCTCGAGCGTGCTCCTAGCAGAATTGCGGAATTTCAGCAAGGATGCACTGGCGTTCATTTACGGGCTTTCAGGATTTTCCGGAAGCCTTTTCCGTTCCACGCGGTTCCGGAAAGGCATAGAGGCTTAGGGTTTCCCTTTCCCAACGAAAAACATCAATGGGTTTCCAATCCTTGGGCGAAAAGTGCGGGCCGTAGACCAGAAGGATACCGTTCCATCCTGAAAGTTTGTGTTCCAGTGCGGTCAAGGGTTGATCGGGATAGATGTAGAGGACGTCAAAGGGATAGAGTCGAAGATGTCGAAAATCCGCGCACAAAAAGGCGGTTCGGTGCGCGAGTCCTAAAGCTCGAGCGTTTTGCTGGGCTTCCGTGCACAGGGAGAGGTCCGCTTCGATACCCACGGCACGGCAAAAAAGGGCCGCGCAACACACCGCGACGCCGTCTCCACACCCAAGGTCTGCAAACCGATGATGCTTTTCCATCCGCACAGCGTCAAAGAAGACCAGAAGCGCCTGAGGCCGAGCCGTGGCCCAGGTCCCCAGCGGAGTCATTTTGTAAGCGCCACCTTTTTTTTCATATGCCCGATGGCGTTCTGAAAAGTGGTCGAGGAATCGCGTCCGAAGGTCGGGTTCATGGAGATCGCTCACTTTTCCCCCCGATGACGCTGCGCTCCTTGTAAATGCCTGCAGGGACCGAGGTGAGCGGAAAAACGAGGCATCTTTTTCCGAGAATTGTTCCGGGGTTGGTGACGGCGTTGCACCCGATCTCGGTGCCGTCTCCGATGATGGCTCCCAGTTTGCGTCGACCCGTGTCCATGAGGCCGCCCTCAGTCCAGATGCGAATAGCGTTGCCTTTGATCTTAAGGTTGGCCAGCTTGGTTCCGGCGCCAAGGTTCACATTCGTGCCCAGAATACTGTCTCCCACATAGGCAAAATGCCCGGCCTTGGCGCCGTTCAAAAAAATGCTTCCCTTGACTTCCGTCGTATGGCCCACCACACACCGATCTCCCACCAGGCAGGTGCCGCGAAGGTAGGCCCCTTGGCGGATTTCCGTGCTGGCGCCGATGATGGTCGGGCCCTTGATCAGGGCTCCCGGTTCCACCACCGTACCTTTTCCCAACTGCACGTTGGGGTCCATGAAGACAGAGCCGGCGTAAAGCACGGTGGCTTCCGTCGTTTCCTGGCCGCGCACGCGCACTCGGAATTTTCCCTTTGTCACGTCCCCACCAAGAATTTCAAATGCGTCATACCAAACGCGTTCTTCAAAGAGGACCACCGTCTGAGGCAGCGGAACGCCGTAGAAGCTGAGCCCGGTGATGGAGGAGGACAAGCGTTGTTCTAAATAGTCTCTGAGGTTTGACAGGGTTTCCCACACTGGTGCTCCGTCGGGAAAAACAGCCCGATGGGAAAACTCCTGTAGGTCAAAAAACGTGGAAGCTTCCAGTCTTTCCATGACTTATTCCTTCTCAGAGGCCAAGAGCCTGGAGTGCTCGATCTTGATGCATTTGTTCATAACCACCTGCATGCCGGCCTGTCGCGCTTTATCGGCAGCGTCATTATGACACAGCCCCAGCTGCATCCAGACCGCCTTGGCCCCCACGGCAATGGCTTCGTCCACGATGCCGGGAATGGCCTCGATATTTCGAAAGATGTCCACAATATCCACCGGCGCCGGCACTGATTTGAGATCCGGATAACAAGGTTCTCCCAGCACTTCCTTGTACTTGGGGTTGACCGGAATCATGGTGTACCCGTGTTCCTTCAGGTAACGGGCCACCTTATGGCTGTCCCGATCTTCCTTATGGGACACACCCACCACTGCAACGGTTCGCGCCCTTTTCAGAAGTTTTTTGATTTCGGGATCGGGCAGATTTTCACGGGGTATCTCACATTCCGCCATGGAGCATCTCCTTTTTTACCGAGTGTTATAAATACATTCTACAAGTCATCGAGAAACCACTCGTTTCGGCTGAGACAGTCACAACCGGTGGCGGTTACTCGAACCATGTTTTCCAAACGCACCCCTCCCAGACCCGTGACATAGATTCCCGGTTCCACGGTGAGCACCATGTTTTCTTGAAGCACCACGGATGTTTTTTTCCCGTACCCTGGTTTTTCATGAACGGCAAGCCCAATGCCGTGCCCGAGGCCGTGGCCGAACGCGGAGCCGTAACCCCCGCCATTGATGATGCGGCGAGCCACACCGTCCACTGCATGGGAATCCACACCGGCTCGAATAGCTTCCATGGCAGCCCGCTGCGCCTCCTGCACTATGCGGTAAATTTCCTTGAGCTTTTGAGGAACCTTAGGCCCAAGCCACGTGCGGGTCATGTCCGAACAATAGAGATTATACCGTGCCCCCAGGTCCACAATGACGGCGTCTTCTTCCCTGATGCGCCGATCCGTAGGGACTGCGTGCGGCAAAGCGCCGTTTGGGCCGGAAGCCACAATGGGCGGAAAAGCGACCCCCTCCGCTCCCGCTTCTCGAAGCCCTTTTTCAATGGCCCAGGCCACTTGCTTTTCCGTGCGCCCCGAACCTAGGTCCTGCCAAACCTGCGCAAAGACCGCTTCCGTGAGACGCAGGGCCTGGCGCATGGTTTCAATTTCCGACGCCGTCTTGATCATGCGCAATTTTTCCACCAGAGCTTCTTCGCCCCACAGTTCCCCTTGAGGGCACACATCCCTCAGGGCCTGTTCCAGTTGCCGAAACCGTTCCAGTGTCAGGTGGTGGGCTTCCACACCCAGACGGCGGGTACGGAATGAACGTAAAAGATCGGGCAGCACCTGGGTCCAGCCTTCTCGGTAGATGACCAGTTCGTAGCCCTGGGCCTCCGAAGCGGCCTGTTCTTCGTAACGAAAATCCGTGAGCAAGGCCTGGCGGTCCATGCCAATAAAAAGTTGGCCGGAACTCTCCGTCAGGTACATGTCCTCGGCGCGAAAGCCGCTGAGGTAGTAGCGATTTTCAGGCACTGTGATGAGCATGGTGTCCAGAGCGAGCGTTTCCATAGTGGTTCGAAGGGCGCGAAGGCGAGTGGCGAAAGGTTCTGGAATCATGATTTTCCTGTCTTTACATTTTTCTTAAAAACGAGTACATGGACAGGATCGCTCCCTGTTTGGGCATCGGTCCCTTTCGGTCACGGAGTCAAAGGGCGGGAAAGCCTTTTTTCCCTGGTATCTTGACTGAATCGTCAGGCTCCATTAAGCAAAATGGCCTACGAGTTTGTCCTCGAATGGTTTGTGGATAGCTGTGCACGCTGCGGCACTCGATGGCCTCGTGCGGCACTTCTGAACAGTGAAGCCGTGAGGGCATTCTCAGATGAGCTCCTATCGTGTTGACCCATTCCAGCCCCCGAAAGGCAAGGGGCACCAGAGGGTGCAACCGTGTATGCACGCATGCTTGTTTTACGTTTTCCTAAAGAGATTGTCGACAAGCCCATTGTCACCAATCTCGTACGCAATTACAACCTTTCCTTCAACATTCTCAAGGCGCAAATCTTTCCGCGTAAAGAAGGCCTCATGGTCATGGAACTGCGTGGCAACCGAAAAGACTACGAACGGGGCCTGCAGTACCTGAGAGATATCGGGGTCATTGTGGAATCCATTGCGCAAGGAATCCGCCGTGACGAGGAAAAGTGTTACCAATGCGGTGTATGTACGGCGGTGTGTCCCACGGGAGCGCTGCATATCAAAAGGCCCGAGATGGAGGTTTTGTTTGATTCCGAACGGTGCAGTGCCTGCGAGCTGTGCGTCAAGACATGCCCGGCGCGAGCGATGATCGTTCTTTTTGACCAGGAGATGAGCCTGGAGGTCTAAGTCTCCAGGAATGAAACCCAAGTCGGCGGCAGAAAGCCCACGTGCAGGAGGGTTCACCCCATGAACTACAGCGACACTGTAATGGACCACTTCATGAACCCGAGAAACGTCGGTGAAGTGGAACGTCCCGATGGCATCGGGCAAATCGGCAACGTGAACTGTGGTGACATCATGCGCATGACTATCAAGGTGGAAGGCAACCGCATCGCCGACGTCAAGTTCAAAACCTTTGGATGCGGTGCGGCCATTGCTGTTAGTTCCATGGTGACTGAGATGGCCAATGGAAAAACCCTGGAAGAAGCTGTTCGCATCAACCGCGATGAGGTGGCTCGAGCCCTTGGCGGACTTTCGGAAAAGAAGCTCCATTGCTCCAACCTCGGCACAGACGCCCTCAAGGCGGCCGTGAACGACTATTGGAGAAAAAAACGGGCACCCGGAAAAGGTGGTGCCATTGGAAGACGAGCACTTGGATCAGGAAGCAGAATCGGAGCATGCGCGTTGCTGTAGCCCTGAGCGGGGGGATGGACAGTCTGCGGGCCGCGTGGCTTCTTAAGGAAGCCGGCCATGAGGTTGTGGCCTTTCATATGCGGCTTCCCACCTTCGGCTCGGTGGATGCCTTCGAGGCTGACCCCCAAAGGGAATCCAACCTTTGGGCTCTGGCGCACAGGCTGGATATCCCTCTTTTTGTGGTGGACTGCCGCGAGATTTTTCTTCAGAAGGTCATCGATCCTTTTCTTCAAGCCTACGCCGAGGGGCTCACGCCGAATCCCTGCGTGGTGTGCAATCCTGGCATCAAATTCGGCTATCTTCTTCAGCAGGCTCTTAAAGCCGGCGCCGATAAATTGGCCACCGGCCACTATGTGCGTCTGGGGGTTCCTGAAAGGCCGGGGGGGCGCTATGCTCTGCTCAGCGGCCTGGATGCACGAAAGGATCAATCGTACTTTCTTTACGGGTTGCGCCAAGAGCAGTTGGCTTACGCTCTCTTCCCTCTCGGCAAGGAAACCAAGGAATCCACCCGCCTGTGGGCCCGCACGCACGGATTTGATCCCCTCATTCCCGAAGAAAGCCAGGAAATCTGTTTTATTGCGTCGGGGGACTATCGGCGCTTTGTGCAGGAGCATTGGCCGCAGGCCGCGCTCCATGCCGAAGGGCCCGTTCGAGACGCTTCGGGGGCCTATATTGGTCGCCATAAGGGCCTCTATCTTTACACGGTGGGACAGCGCCGCGGCATTAATATTCCATCCACGGCCCCCTATTACGTCCTGGCGCTGGATCCAAAAACCAACACTCTGTGGGTCGGTCGATCCCAGGATCTGTTGGCCTCGGAGGCTCTTGTGGCTCAAGTGAACTGGGTTTCCGTGGATCCACCGATGGAGCCCGTGCGCGCATTCGTGCGCCTTCGTCATCAGCATCGTCCTGCTCCGGCCTGGATCCATCCGCAGGCAAACGGCACGGTGTGTGTGCGCTTTGATGTGCCGCAACGGGCCGTGACGCCGGGTCAGGCCGCTGTCTTTTACGACGGAAACACCGTCCTGGGTGGCGGTGTGTTGCAGAAAAAGCCGATGGAGCCCTGAAGTTCATGCGTTTTGCTCTGGAGACCTTGGGCTGCAAGGTCAACCAATACGAAAGCTCGGCCTTTTTTGAAAGTCTGACCCGTGCCGGCTGGCAGCCCGTGCCCTTTTCCAACACGGCCGACCTCTACATTGTGCACAGTTGCGCCGTTACCAACAAAGCCTCCTACCAGACGCGGCAGCTGGTGCGCCGTGCCTTTCGCACCAACCCCGAGGCGAAACTTGTCGTCGTGGGCTGTGATGCGCAAATCCACTGGCACCGCTATGTCCAGGAACGACTGGCCACCCATATTGTGGGCACCCAAGAAAAGTTTCAATTGCTCCGCTGGTTGCAGATGCCGGGTTCATTGGACGCTCCGTGCGTCGCCGTCCACGACGCTCGAAGCTACGGCCCTCTGCAACCCCTTGCCGTGACCACCATGCTGGGTGATCGCAGCCGCGCTTTTCTTAAGATTCAGGATGGATGCGACGCCTTTTGTACGTATTGCCTAGTGCCCTTCAGCCGAGGCCGTAGCCGAAGCCTCGAACCCGCGGAAGTGCTGCGACAATTGGAACGGCTGATTGGCGCCGGCTACGGAGAAGTGGTCTTGACGGGAATTCATCTGGGCCAATGGGGCATGGACTTGGGTTTGGGGGGCCTGAGCGAACTTCTGAACGCCGTGGACAAAGTGCGGCATCCCGCAAGGATTCGCCTCACTTCTTTGGAATCCAAAGAAATCACCGAAGACCTTCTTCGAGCGCTCACCGCGTATTCCTGGATCTGCCCTCATTTTCACGTGCCGTTACAGAGCGGCGATCGAGAGATTCTTGGCGCCATGGGCCGGCCTTACGATCCCGAGCAATATGCCGACACGGTGCAGACCCTGCGCAAATTGTTTCCCCGTGCTGCTTTGGGAGCCGATGTCATTGTGGGGTTTCCCGGGGAGACAGACGCGCATTTTTCCCGCACGGTGCGGCTTCTGGAATCCTTGCCGGTGACTTACCTGCATGTGTTCCCCTACTCCCCGCGTCCCGGAACGCAAGCGGCTGGGATGAAGGGGCGAGCCGTGGGCCACGTTCTCAAGGCGCGCGCCCGCGTGGTGCGGGATCTTGGCCGGCGCAAGAAAAGGATCTTTCAGGACCGTTTTGTGGGGGCGGTGCTGGAGGTCCTGGTGGAAGCCGCTCTGCAATCCGATCTCTGGAAAGGCACCTCAGAAAACTACCTCACGGTCAACTTTTCGGCAAAACCCCCTGTGCCCTTGGGAAGTCTCGTGCGGGTTCGGGTGCATCGGTCCACCGATGCCGGCCTGTTCGGCATCGCCCTGGATTGAATAAAAAGCCCTCGCGCCCCGCCAGGGCGGCGGCGCACCGATTGAGATTAAAAAAGTCCCAGCTCCTTGTTTTCGTCGGTGCGGCCTTCACGGGTCCCGACAAAAACGCGGAAACCCACGAGCCGCGTTGTTGCCGAAACGGATCATGGACGTGGTCCCTTGGAAAAGCAAATCGCCCGCAAGGCGTCCTTTCGGGTGCCTTGCAGCGTGTTCGAGAACTCCTTTTCGTCCATTTCCGGTCTAGCAATCTCAGGTCGTTACGAAGCCTAAAATGGCCAAAATGGGCATTCTCGGACAGGCTCCTAGACCATGGACGTACTCCGGGGATCGAAGGGACGCGCTTCTGCGCGTCCGCAAATGGGCACACCGGTAAGAGCCGGTCTTTACGTTAGAGACGATCGAGTATGCCCTTTCTGGTCGAATGCGGCCTTTTGGCCCATGGAAATTGTTGAATCGTAAGTTAACAAAATTTTAATTATAACCATTGCCATCCTTGCAATTTCAATGAGTTGCAAGGCTCCATTGGCTCAAGATCAGCATTGTCGGACAGGCGCGAAGGCTTCTGTCTAAGAACACCTTCAGTAGGACCGGCGCAAGGAGCGATGCCTGAACGCGCCTTAAGAGGTTCCGACGAGATCAAGCCGAAAGGACGCGGCCAAACCTTTCCCATACCTCTTCTTTGCAGTTCCAGATCTCAACAGGGCGTGCGTGACGATTTTTTTCTCCGTCCCAAATGGCCCTCTCAGGCGGGTTCGAAGAGAAAGAAGCTCATGAGCCGCGCCTCGGGCGGGTTGTTGGGACTGAAGGCTTCCGTTTCTTCCTTGTACCTCCGGAGCAGCGCGTCCACGTAGATCCATGCCAAGCGTCGTTTTGTGGGGTCTTGGATTTGGGCGTGCACGAATGCTTGGAGCATGGTTTCCATGCGTTCGGGAGTGGCTCGGGCAAAGAGCCCAGGCCAATGGGCCAGGGGAATGGGTTTCAAGGTCCACTGTTCCGTCAGCAAGGCGGTGCCGGCGGCGGTAAAAAGCAAAACCCCCAAGGTCACCTCTTCCAAAACACGCACCTGGCCTTCGAGCCACAGTTTGCCTCGAAGGTCGTCTGCGGCAACCCCGACAGCGTCAAACAAGGGTCCGACCGATGCCACGACGTCGACCCAGGTTTTGGCGTCGTGCAGATCACGGCGATCCAGAATGAACACATCCGTGACGCGATACCGTTCGGCGCCCTGGATTCGAAAGACTTTTGGGGTTTTGTGCAATAGGGCCGCGACCCTGTCGGCCCATGGAGCGTCCAAGATGGTCTGTCCTAGCGGCCATCGGGCGATCCAGCCGTTGCGAAGCAGGGCTTTCAGCTTTTTTTGCACCCCGTAGACCTTGGCCTGAGCCACTCGAAAAAGGTGTTCCAGGTACACTTCTTGGACAACTCTGCGTGCGAGGGATTCGTTTCCCGAGCTCAGCAGATCCAGGCCCAGGTTCACCATGGCTGCCGCTTTTTCGGCCGCTTCGTGGAGATGGTGTGGAAGGTCGGGAGCGAGTCCGTCAGCCACCACGATCTTGTTGGCAAGGGCAGCCATTTCCCAACGCAGAGTGTCCACAAGGCGCGCATCGTCCACTTGTGTGAGCACCCGTTGCAGCAAGGTTCCTTCCGCCATGGGCATGAGGGCGAATCCCGGTGAGGAAGAACCCTCATCCTGCTCGGGCTCGCTCAAAAGAATTTTTTCAAAGGGGATACTTTGCAGGTCCAAAGGCCTGTAGATTTCCAGCGCATCGTAGTAGTCGGGAATGGCGCGGTCTTCCAAGCGACCGCGGTGAAAACGATAGGCCGCCTCTTCCATTTCAGGCTCCAGAGCCCACAGCAGATGGTCCATGAGTTCCTTGTAAAAACCGTAATGTGTCTCAAAGAGGTAGCTCAGGAGCTGACGGATGAGGTCCTCAAACTGAGGGTAGAATGTTTCCCAAAAGTATTGGTCGTCCAGAGTATTTTTGGGCAGAAAGTCCATGGCTTCCAAAGGATCGATCTCGTCGGGCCTTTGAGCCACGCGAATCCATTTCTTAAAGAGGGAAACCAGAAGTTCAAAATCCGCTGCATAGAACCAGGCCAGGAGGCGTCTGGGGTCCGCGCGAAACAGGCGATCCAGCCATTCCAATGCCGGGCCGGGCACGATGCGATCCTTACGCCACATTTCCAGATCAAAAACGTGGGTGATTTGATCCAGGGAGGCTACGGCCAGCAAGGGCAAGGCATCTTCCGCTCCGATTTCCTTAACAGTCAGGTAGAAGTCCTGGTCGGATAAGGCGGCCGCCACGGCCTCCGCGTCGGGCCTGGAAATAATGGTTTCCATACGTTCTTTGGCGGAAAGGGTCATGAGGTGCCGAGCCAGAAGGCGCGGCGGCCATTTGGTCCATCGTTTGGATTCCAGATCAATGACGTTTTTTGTCATGGTATCCCATCACATTCTGCATTTTGGGGATTGTCGCTCGGTGGCGATTCGGCACAGACTCTTATTCGCCCTCAGAGGGTAAAGTCAAGGCCTGGCAAAAGATCTCGCTTGCTTGCAAACTTCTCAATGCTTAGGGTATGGGCCGTAGGAGATGACAAAAGGACGACGAGACAAAGGAGTTCATCCATGTTGGTGATTGAAGACCTGGAAGTGGAAGTGGCCGGAAAGAAAATCCTCAAACATATCGACCTTGAGATCAAGCCGGGTGAAACCCATATCCTTTTCGGCCCCAACGGCTCGGGAAAGACGTCCCTGCTGATGACCATCATGGGCTACCCACAGTATAACGTCACGGGGGGCAAAATCTTTTTCAAGGGGGTGGACATTACGCACCTACCGATCAATGAGCGGGCCAAGTTGGGCATTGGTATGGCGTACCAAAGACCGCCAAGTATTCATGGGGTCAAGACCCATCAGATGGTCAAGATTTGCGCCGCGGATCGTGAAGTGAACGTGAAGGATTTGGCGCGCAAGGTGAATTTTGAGGACTTCTTGGATCGAGATGTGAACGTGGGGTTTTCTGGAGGAGAAATCAAGCGATCCGAACTTCTGCAGCTCATGGCGCAAGACCCGGACCTACTGCTCTTTGACGAACCGGAATCCGGCGTGGATATGGAAAACATCTCCCTGGTGGGCCATACCATCGCCAAGTTACTGCAAAAAGAATGCGCTCCCACGGACATTAAATCCATGCTGCAGGTGAAGCGTGAGCGCACCAAGATGGGATTGATTATTACCCACACAGGCTACATTTTGGAATACCTCATCGCGGACAAAGGCCAGGTGCTCTTTGACGGAGTGCTCAGTTGTTCCGACAATCCCCGTGAAATTCTGCAGTGTATCAGCGAAATGGGCTACGAGGAGTGTGTACGATGCACAATCGCGAGGAATTAAGACAAAGAGCCCTTCGGGCAGCGAACAAACCGGCGGCCATCGGAGCGGATATCGACCTGGGTCAGTTTGATCAAAGTCCGGTGGAACACCGCCCCATGGATAAAGACGATCTTCTGTCCCTCCCGGCCATTGAAAAGCAGCGGCTGCTTATGGCCGGCATCGATGTGACGGAATCGGAACGCAGCGGCACCTATATTCAGAAAGACACGTCTGTGGTGCGCTGCGGCACAAAACAGGCAGGGATTGAGGTTCTTCCCATCAAAAAGGCCTTGGAAAAATATGATTGGATTTGGGATTACTACTGGAAACTCGTGGCGGTGGATGCGGACAAATACACCGCCGCCGTGGAACTGAACCTTCATGACGGCTATGTGATTCGAGCGCTGCCGGGCGCCAAATCCATTTACCCCGTTCAGGCGTGTCTGTACCTCGACAAACAAAACTTTCAACAAAACGTGCACAATATCATCATCGCTGAAGAGGATTCCGAACTCCACATCATCACAGGATGCTCCACGTCGCCTCACATGACACGCGGCGCGCACTTGGGTATTTCGGAATTTTTCGTCAAAAAGAATGCCAAACTGAGCTTCACCATGATCCACAACTGGGCGGAAGACATGGCCGTGCGCCCCAGGTCCGTGGCCCGAGTGGAAGAAGGCGGATTGTTTCTCAACAATTATGTATGCATGAAGCCCGTGCGTTCCCTGCAAATGTACCCCACCACGCACCTCGTGGGCGACAATGCCACAGCTCGGTTCTATACCATCATTATGGGCAGCCCGGGATCGGAATACGATGTGGGGGGGCGCGTGTATTTGAAAAAACCGGGGACTCGTGCGGAAATCGTCGCTCGAACCATCAGCAACGGGGGAAAAATCACTGCTCGAGGGCACCTTATCGGAGAAGTGCCTGACATCAAGGCGCACTTGGAATGCAAGGGCTTAATCCTCAACGGCGGCATCATTCACGCCATTCCGGAGTTGGAAGGTCACGCGGACGGCGTGGAAATGAGCCATGAGGCAGCAGTGGGAAAAATCGCCGCTGAAGAGATCGCTTACCTCATGTCTCGAGGTCTCAGTGAAGACGAGGCCACCGCCACCATCGTTCGAGGATTTCTCAGCGTGGATATTCCAGGATTGCCGCCGCAGCTCAAGGCGGAAATCGATCGCGCGGTGGAACAAAGCGATAAAGACGTCATGTAGGGCTTTTTGAGAACTTGACCATGCGTTGCCCAGGAACGGAATGTGGTGGCGCTGTGCCCACTGAAAAACATTTACGCGCCTTGCGGCGCTCCTGCGGGAGGAAACGAAAACGGTCCCTAAAAGCCATCTTCGGACACGCTTCCCAGAAGGAGCCGATCCGGGGAAACGAAAGGCGAACCGGCAGGAGTCGGTCGCTTCGAGGCGGATTGGTCAGCGAACCTGTGGTATTGGAGCGACGTTATCTTGGGTGCTCGCCAATGTGTGCACGGCTGGGACGCGGTCTTTTCGTGGGGACAGGGGGGGCTCTGGAACGTAGGGGAAAGGTATTCCCGAACAGGCTATTCAGGGGGGAGACTCATGCAGCGAAGGACAATTTCATTGATTTGTGCCATGGCCTTAGCCCTTTTTTTGACGGCGGCACAACCCGTCAGCGCTGAGGGCCCGGCGTTTGATATAGCGCAGAGGGAAGCCCGGCTGCAGCCGGACGGTGGAATCATGCTGGCGGACGTGCTCATTGCCCGCCCCATCGGCATGGCCGCCTGTGCCGTAGGGCTTGTGGGAACGGTTCTGGCTTTGCCGTTCGCGACCTTTTCAGGCAATATCTATGCCGTGGCCGAAAGGCTTGTAGTCGAACCCTTTGTTTATACGTTCCAGCGGCCGGTGGGCCACTTTCCAGGAGAATTGCCATCGCGCTGAGTCCTTTTCAGCGGGTTTCTTGAGCGGGGCGTGGCGACCGTTATTTCTCGACGCCGCCTTTCAGCAAAGGGTTCCGGGACCCACAGGACCCGGAATGGATTCGTTTATTCGGCAATCACTTTGTGTAGATCAATCTGATAGCGCTTCATGCGGTTCCAGACCGTCACTCGACTGACGCCAAGGATACGAGCGGCTTCGGTCTGATTGCCTCCGGCGCGGCGCAGCGCCTCGATGAGTTCCTGGCGGCGGTCTGGATGCGGCGCTCGAGCGGCGCTGGATGTTTTCAACGCTATGATGTTGTTTAGAGCCGAGTTTGGCGCGCAAAGAACTTCATGGGGTTGTAGCACATGAGGGGGCAAGTGCTCGGGCCGAATGAGCCCGTCGTCGGTGACCACACAGGCATATTCCAGGGTGCTCTTGAGTTCTCGAACGTTTCCGGGCCAGCGGTAAGCCATGAGGGCGGCCATGGCTTGAGGGTGCACGCCGTGCACGTTCTTTCCCTTGCGACGCTGGTGTTCAAGAAAGAAGTCCACCAAAAGGGGCAGGTCTTCTATTCTCTCACGTAAAGGCGGTAGATGGATGGGTATGACGTTGATGCGAAAGAAGAAATCTTCTCGAAAAGTTCCTTCGCGGACCATTTTGGGCAAATCCCGGTTGGTCGCCGTGATGATCCGCACATCCACGCGAATGGGTCGGTGATCCCCTACCCGTTCCACCGTTTTGTTTTCCAACACACGCAACAGCTTGACCTGAATGGACAAGGGGACGTCCCCGATTTCGTCGAGAAAAATATCGCCGCCGTTGGCGGCCTCAAAACGTCCTTCTCGATGACTGGTGGCGCCTGTAAAGGCGCCTTTCACATGACCAAACAGCTCACTTTCCAAAAGGGACTCGTTGAGAGCGGCGCAATTGACTTGAATGTAGGGGCCTTCTCGGTGCGGGCCCAAATCGTGAATGGCTCGAGCGATGAGTTCCTTTCCTGTGCCGCTTTCCCCGTAGATGATCACAGGCGCATCACTTTGGGCCGCCTTTTCCGTAATATCGAAGACCTTCTGTATGGCGGGCGAGGTGCCGATGATACCTCGAAAACCCTTTTCACTGTCCAAAAGGCGGGAGAGGCGAACGATCTGTTGTTCTTTACGGTCCAATTCGGAAATGTCCGTGAGGGTTTCCACAGCGGCGATAATGTCGCCCTTGTCGCCCTTGAGCACGGCGGCATTTTTGAGCACGTGGACATAGCCGCCGTCCTTGCGCACCATCGCACAGCGCCTGTGGTGTATGGTGCCGAGGGTGAAAAGGTTGCACCAGAGAGCGCCGCCTTCACGGCGCACGCCTTCGCAGCTGTCGCAATGAAAGATGGTGCAGGACCGGCTGAGGAGCTCTTCTCGTTGGTAACCCGTCATGCGGCACAAGGCGTCATTGGCCAAGAGAATGGATCCGTCCGGGCCCACGACCATGAGGCCGTCGTTCATGGTGTTGACGATATCTTCGAGATGACGCCGAATGTCCGACATGGAGTGGTCTTTTCTCTTGTGGCGGCATGCCCGCGTCTTTGACATCAGACTCCCCCGCTCTTATAAACGATTTCCATTGGAGAACCAAGAGGGGATGCGTTCTTCATGCATTCTCGAGGAGAAATTTTTGTGAAACCGACGGCACAGGCGCGATCAAGGCTCCTTGGAAAGGCACCAAGACGGGTTCCTTTTCTGTAACAACCTGATCTGTTTTTGGACAAGGAGCATCCGAAGGGTGTCCCCCTCGGACAGAACACCTGTTTGGGGGCAAGCCTTGTACCAGAAAGGTCTCTTCCGGTCGAGGGCGCCTTCGGTAACGCCGTGCTGAGCTGACGGGAACCTGTGAACCGACGCCACGAGGGGCTCCTTGAGGCCTTGCTCCACTCAGCCTCATCCCCGACCGACCTTGCGCACCCAGCTGGAAAAACAGGCAAGACAGGGCGGTGCCAGAGATTCAGAAGTTAACAGGCGTTGATGTTAATTAACATACGTTCAATGCTTTTGAACACTTTCCTGGCAGGGGCTTTGGGATTCTGAAGACTCAGCGTCTTGAAAGCGCCCGAATGGTCTTGGAGGAAAGCCGAAGGAGGACTCAGGCAGGAATTTTGCACCAAAAAAAATTGACAGGGGACGTGCCGTGTCCATTCAGTGTGGTGGGATTTGGGGTTCCTAAACCCCATGAAGACCCCCAAAACAAAGGAGGAAGACCATGAAGATGTGTTTTGTCATTTCCATTGGGTTTGAGCGATCGGGGAGTGCGACGCGAGCCATGCAGTTTGCGAGTCTTGCGGCTGCCGAAGGGCATGAAGTTGAGGTGTTTTTGATTGACGATGCGATTCACTGGGCGCAGCTCGGCATGGCGGAAGGGATTCGTTCATCCACGGGAGAACACATGAAGGATCTTATCGACAGTCTCGTAGCTAAAAAGGCCCCTATTCACGTGTGCAAAGCGTGCGCGGACAGGCGGTTGATCTCTCCGGACGATCTCATTGAAGGCGCCGTGATCTCGCCGGCTCCCGTCTTGGTGAAAATGATGACTGATCCTGAGTACAGGGTTTTGACATTTTAAAGAGGTGCCATTCCCTCGATCCTCTCGAAGAACGAAGCAGGGCAGTCCGAGATTACCAGCGATGGTGAGGCGAACGGGCTACTCGAGGGGGAGGAGTGTGCCTGATGCTTGAAAGCCGTAATGCAGACGAATGCATCGCGCAGATGGCACCAGACACTGAAGAGCGGTTTGGGGCGCACTCAGGTTTTTCCGCCGGGGGTGGTCGAGTTCTTGCCGGAAACAGCGCCTAAGGAGGGGGTCGTTTTGGCCGCGCTGAGTGGCGCTTTGGGGTTTTTCTTTTTGGCGCCCGGAGTTGCCGTGGCACCGGACGGGCCGACGGTCTTAAGTTCCTTGGGGGATCCTTTGGAGGCGGCGGTCACGGTCTTCTTGCTGGAAACCGGATCGATTTGAACGTTCTTATGCTCTTTTTGGGCCGTGGACGACGCGGAAGCGGATTTCACGGCCGTGGAAGGAGATCTGGTGGCGATTTTGCGTTCTTTATTGGAAGATTCTGCCGTGACGAGCGCAGTGCTCTTGGATGAACCCTTTTCTTTTGGCGAGGTTTTGGATGCGAACGTCCGCATCTGTTGCGGCCCACGGATCGTCCTCGAGCTCTGGGACTCTGCTTTGGCTATCTGAAAGGGGCTGGATTTCCTGGTGTTTTGAAGCCGCCTTCCCCCACTGGCCTTAGGTGGGCCAAGGACCGCAACCGGTGCCGGTTTTGCGGATGTGGTTTTCAGAGTAGGCGTTGAGCCCTTTCTGGCGGTGTTTGTCCTGTGGAAGCCTGCCCTTGTGTCCGCTGCGGCGTCATGCGTGGGCGAGCCGATACCTAAAGAGGCGTAGCCTGCATTGAGCAGTTTGGCCGTTTCGGCCGCCCTTTCACCAGGGGTACGTGCACCAAGGACCACAGCCACCAGGCGGCGGCCATCGCGTAGCGCCGTGGCCGTAATGTTGTAGCCCGACGAACACACAAAACCTGTCTTTAACCCGTCGACGCCGGGGCAGGTGCCGAGCAACCGATTGGCATTGCGGTGCGTGGATCCAGCGTAAGTGTAGGCCTGCATGGAGTGGATGGGTAAAGTGTGGGAAAAGCGCTTTAAATAAGCTGCCGATAACAGGGCCATATCCCTGGCCGTCGTGTATTGGCCCTTGGCGGGAAGTCCATTGGGGTTCACGAAATGGGAATGGCGCATTCCTAGTTCGGCGGCCTTTCGGTTCATCAGGCGCACGAATTGGTCCGCACTGCCGGCCAAATGTTCTGCAACGGCTACGCAAGCGTCGTTGCCGGAAACGACCGCCATACCCTTGATCAGTTCCTCCACGGAAACCAGGTCCCCTGCACGAAGCCCCATTCGAGACCCGCCGGTCGACGCAGCCTCACGGCTCACTCGCACCTTTTCCCAGGGGGTGAGACGGCCCTGCTCAATGGCTTCGTGGACCACGTAAAGGGTCAACACCTTGGTGAGGGAAGCCGGGGCGATGGGCACGTCGGCGTTTTGCTCAAAGAGAACTTGACCGTCCGTGAGGTCCACCAGGATCGCCGAGCGCGCCCGAACCTGCATGGACACAGCGGCGCCCGCTTCAGTCAACCAGAGAACGCATGCCGCCATCACAAGAACCCTGAAGAGTTTTGCCCGAATCCGCGTGTTTTCACTGAAGGTCGGAACCGTACCCATCAAACGCCATGCGGCCATGCTCCCTTCCGCTCCGTCGCTGAGTGTGCCAACATAACGAGCCTGGGCCCTGTTCCCTGAGGCCGTCTAACGACCATGGACCGACTCGGGTCTGCGAACCAGCCCAAGATCCAATATCCAGAGCATGCTGTCAACCGATTGAACAACTGTGGGCCATGGTCTGCGCATTCGTCACGATGGCTCTTGATGCCTTTTCCATGAGGCGGGATACAGACTCCGCTTGACCCAACGTGATGGGCTGCCTAGTGTGCATAAAAATATCGCCTTCACAGTTGAGGTCAGAAGGAAAAGAAGACCGGGAGGGGAAGCGATGCATCGAGGCAGGTTTTTTGGGAAAGGTTTGGTCATTGGGGCTGCGGTCTTCAGTGCCTGTCTTGTGAGCACGGTTTGCGCGGTGCGTGCTGCCGAGGCGGAGGACGTGCGCTCGCTGGTGGCCAAGATCCACTGGCTGGGGCATGATAGCTTTCGCATAGACGGCAAGGATGTCGTCCTCTACATCGATCCCTATCACATCAAGGAAGGCCCCATGGCCGACCTTATTCTCATCACCCATGACCATGGGGACCAGGCCTCCCCAGCCGACGTGGCAAAAATCCGTTCACAAAACACCGTGATCGTGACCATAGCCGCCACTGCCCAGAAATTTTCCGGAGACGTTCGAAGCGTGAAGCCCGGCGATACTCTAACGGTCAAAGGCGTGGACGTTCGAGCCCTTCCGGCTTACAACCTCACCAAGTTTCGCAGTCCTGGCATCCCTTACCATCCCAAAGAAGCCGGCCATGTGGGATTCCTCATTACGGTGGACGGCGTGCGGATCTACCACGCAGGGGATACCGATCATATTCCCGAAATGGAGGGGCTTGCCCCGGATGTGGCGCTGCTGCCGGTGAGCGGCACATATGTGATGACGCCGGAAGAAGCGGTGAAGGCGGCCGCGGCCATCGGCCCCAAAGTCGCCCTTCCCATGCATGTGGGCGAAGGCATTGGATCGCTGGACGATGCCGCCCGCTTCAGGCACATGGCGACGGTTCCGGTCATCGTGCTGCCCATAGAAAAATAAGCGCTCATGCTTTAGAAGGGTTGGCTTCAAGAAGGTCGCGAGGGGCTCTGGTCTTCCCAATGAGGGCAAAGAGCCACGGCTTTGAGACCCCCGAGGGAAAACCGAATAATGTGATCGGCTAGCCGGTCGATGAGCTCATCAGAAAAAGGCCGCCCTAGAAGGTATTCCAGGTCCTCCCGGCGCGCCGTAAAGACGGCCCGACACTGATTAATGACGCTCAGTTCGCTGAACAGAAGCCCTTCGTCGTCCATCGGCAATGACGTCAGTTCGGAAAGCAGGTTGAGAAGAAAGCGGCGACGGGGCTCAAGAAGCTGTTGCAGCGCATCTTGAATAAGCCCGGTGGGATTGGCCAGTTCCTGAAAGTAGAGGCGCGTGAACTGCCCGTGGCGGCTCTTTTTCACAAAGTTGAGCAGGAGATGCCGAATCAGATGGGCAAACCGTTCCCGCGGCGGCAGAAGTTCGGACACCAAGGGACCTTCTTCCAAGTCCTTGCGAAAGGCATACTTCCAGGCTTCCACATACAGGGACGCCTTGTCCCCGAAATGGTAATTGACTGCCGCGATATTGGCGCCCGCGCGACGACAGATGTCCGCAAGGCGCGCCCCGCGGTAGCCCTTTTCCGCAAAAACGTCGCACGCCGCATCCAAGAGGCGCGCACGTGTGGCCAGCCCATCGCGTCGCGGTGCCATGGCTTTTCATCCTCTTCCGTCAAAAATAATAAAGCGGCGCGCTTTTCAAGAACGCGAGCCGAAAGTCCCTTGGACCCAAAAGGACGCTTGCGCTGCCTTTTTCTCCAAACGCCCCGCGTGGGTGTTCCGGTGGATCGTGGATTTCCCGTTCCCTTTTGCAGGTCTTCCAGAGAACCGTTGACTTTTTGAAGTCGAGCTTTTAAACGAAAAAATCAAATGAGCATTTGAAGTACATGTTTGGATTTGTCAACCCTTTCTTGGTTGGGGGGATTGCCTATGTCAAGGGACAGAGTGTCTTGGAGTCGACGGCGGCTGCGGGCTTACGCAAGGCCAAGCCTCGAGGCGGTTTATTTCAAAGGCTTGGCCAAAGCCATCGGGCGATGGTCGGCCCTTTTTCTCACTGTCGGACTTGCCGGGTGGGCCGGGCTCGATCCCGCTTTAGGGGCGCCCTCAGGGCCGGCGGAAGACAGACCTGTGCCGGTGGGCGTGATTCCCGTTCAGGTCAAAGACATCAATCCGGCCACGGAGGATGTGGGCCACGTGGAAGCGATGCAATCGGTGGACATTCGGGCCCGCGTGGAGGGTTTTCTTCAGGAGATGCGTTTTCGCGAAAGGGCTCGCGTGCACGCCGGGGATGTTCTTTATGTCATTGAGCCTGACTTTTATAAGGACCGCGTGGAAGCCTCCAAAGCGCAGGTGGCGCAGGCCGAGGCTGCTTTGGAACGTGCCGAGCGTTATCTCAAAAGGCTTCAAGCGGCCCGTTCGGAGAGTGTTCCCGCCACCGACATGGACAATGCAGTGGCAGCGCGCGCCGAGGCGGCAGCACGCCTGCAGGCGGCTAAGGCGCAGTTGGCCATTGACCAGCTCCAGCTGAGCTACACAGTGGTGACCGCGCCCATTGCCGGGCGTATCGGCCGCTCGGCCTACACGGTAGGTAACTTGGTGGGGCCGAGTTCCGCGGCTCTTGCGCGTATCGTCCAGGAGGATCCCATCCGTGTGGTTTATGCCATGAGCGAAAATGACATCGCTTCGGTTCAGGCGGCTTTGCGGGAGGCCTCTTCGGGAAAACACCATCGGGTCTTGTCGCCTTCCTGAAGGCTTTTGGACGGGACGGAGTATGCGTCCACGGGCACCGTGCAGTTTGTGGACAACCAGGTGGATTCAGCCACAGGAACCATTGCGGTGCGGGCCGTTTTTTTCCAATCCCGACGGGCTGCTGATCCCCGGGCAGTACGTCACGGTGCTGGTGAAGCCTCGAGGGCCGAATCCTTTGCCCGTGGTGCCGCAGTCGGCCGTTCTGGTGGATCAGGAAGGCCATTATGTCCTCATTGTCGACGAAGCCGGCCAAGTGGCGTCTCGACACATCAGCCTCGGGCCGGCCCTGGGCACCGAATGGGCGGTGACCTCCGGCTTGTCCAAAGGCGAAAAGGTGATTGTGCAAGGCCTGCAAAAGGTGCTGCCGGGCCAGAAGGTGCGGCCTGAAGTGCTGACCACAAAGGAAAGGTAGCGGTCATGTTTTCACGGATTTTCATTGAACGACCGCGCCTTGCAGCGGTGGTCTCCATCGTCATCACCATCGGAGGGCTGATTGCCCTGGTGAATATTCCCGTGGCGCAATATCCCCAGATTACGCCCCCGGAAATCTTTGTCACCGCCACCTACCCCGGCGCGGGCGCTGAAGTGATTTCGCAAACAGTGGCGGCTCCCATTGAAAAGGAAGTCAACGGGGTGGAAGACATGCTCTACATGTCTTCCACCTGCTCCGACGACGGCACCTATCAGTTGACGGTGACCTTTGCCGTGGGCACCAACCCCGATATCGATCAGGTGAACCCGCAAAACCGGGTGCAACTGGCCACAGCCAAGCTCCCCACGGAGGTGGTGGCTCAGGGCATTACGGTGCGGCGCCGTTCTTCCGACATTATGGCCGCCGTGAGTTTTTATTCGCCCACGGGCAGTCAGAGTATGCTTTCCCTGAGCAATTACGTGAACAACGTGGTGAAAGACGCTTTGGTGCGCCTGCCTGGGGTGAGCGACGTTTTTATCTTTGGGGAGAAGGAATACAGCATTCGCATTTGGATGCATCCGGATCGGCTTACGGCCATGGGGCTGACCGCCGATGATGTCATCGCCGCCGTCCGGCGCCAAAACATTCAAGCGGCTGTCGGGGCCATCGGTAGCCCCCCCGTGGGGCGGACCAGCAGATCCAGTTCACCATTCGAGCCAAGGGCCGGCTGGACAACGCCGAAGAGTTTCGAAACATCATCGTCGGTGGAAACAATTAAGGCGGCTTGGTGCGCCTAAAGGACATTGCCCGGGTTGAACTGGCCGCCAAGGACTATTCCACCGAATCCGTGCTTAATGGCAATCCTGCCACCACATTGGCTGTTTACCGGGCCACCGGGGCCAATGCTTTGGAAACCATGCAGAATGTCCGAGCCGAATTGGAACGCTTGTGGCGGTCCATGCCCGAAGACATGGCCTACGAGATCATTCTGGACACCACCCGGTATGTGTCTTCCGCCGTTCACGAAATCCAATGGACTTTGGGGCTCACCTTTCTTTTGGTGCTCTTGGTCAATTACGTCTTTCTTCAGGACTGGCGCGCGACCCTGGTCCCGACGGCGACCATTCCCGTATCCTTGATCGGAACCTTCGCCGTCCTTTTGGCCTTGGGCTACAACGCCAACACCATTTCTCTCTTTGCCCTGATCATGGCCATCGGTCTTGTGGTGGACGACGCCTTCGTGGTGGTAGAAAACGTGTTTCGCCTCATGGCCGAGGCAAATCTTTCGCCAGAGGACGCAGCGCTCAAGAGCATGGAGCAGGTGACGGGTCCGGTCATCGGCACTACCTTGGTGCTTTTGGCCATTTTCATTCCCGTTGGCTTTATGCCGGGCATTACGGGGCAGCTCTACAAGCAGTTTGCCGTGACGATTTGCACGTCGGTGCTTATTTCCACGCTGTGCGCTCTGCCCCTGAGCCCTGCCATGTGCGCCACCCTGCTTCGGCCGCATCGACCGCCCCAGCGAGGGCCTTTTGCCTGGTTCAATGGCCTGTTGGCCACTGCACGTCGCGGTTATGTGGCGGGATCCGGGCTGCTGATTCGCAAGGGGTTTCTCGGAGCACTTCTTGTGGTGGGTGTCCTTTTGAGCAACGTGTTCCTCTTTCAGCGAAGCCCCACCAGTTTTCTTCCGGAGGAGGATCAGGGCTATTTCTTTGTCAACACTCAGCTTCCGGAAGGAACGTCCTTGGGACGAACCTATAATGTCATGAAGCACATCACGGCCGAGATTCGTTCCGTTGCCGGAGTGAAGGATGTCATTGGGGTGAGCGGATTCAGCCTATTGAGCGGCCGCGCGGCCAACGTCGGATTCGGTATTGCCATAATGAGGCCGTGGAATGAAAGGCCCGGCGCCCGCCTGCACGTGGATGCCATCGTGAAACAGGTTCAGGGGCGACTGGCCGCCATTGCGGAGGCCAACTCCTTTGCGTTTGCGCCGCCAGCCATTATCGGACTGGGTACCACCGGCGGTTTTGATTTCAGGCTTTTGGCGAAAGAAGGCCAAAGCCCTCAGGAGCTCTATGGCGTGGCCCTATCCCTCATGATGGCGGCCAATCAGGATCCTGTGTTATCCCGTGTCTTTACCACCTACACGGCCAATACACCTCAGATCTTTCTTGATGTGGATCGCACCCGCGCCGAATCCGTGAAGGTTCCCATAGGCCGCGTTTTTTCAACAATGCAAGCCCACTTGGGCTCGGCCTACGTCAATGACTTCAATCTGCAGGATCGCACGTACCAGGTGAAGGTTCAGGCCAAAGCGGCATATCGGGACGATCTATCGGACATTCTTAGACTCTACGTGCGCAGTGATGCGGGTACCCTTGTGTCTTTGAGCAGCTTGGCCACCCTTTCCATCACCCTGGGACCTCAGCTGATTAAACGTTACAATCAGTTTCCCAGCGCGGATTTCAGTGGGCAAGCCGTCCCGGGCTACGCCTCTGGCCAGGCCATGGACGCCATGGAGCGGTTGGCATCGAAGGTGTTGCCGCCGAGATACGGTTTTGAATGGTCGTCGGTGTCTTTTCAGGAAAAACAAGCTGCGGGCCAGGTGGTCTGGCTCTTCTTTCTCGCGGTCCTCTTTGGTTATCTGTTCCTGGTCGGCCAATACGAAAGCTGGAACATTCCGCTGGCCATTATCTTTTATGTTCCGGTAGCGTCCCTTGGCGCGATGTTCGGACTGGCCGTGTTGCGCATGCCTCTAAGCATCTATGCCCAGATCGGTTTGGTGCTCTTGGTGGGCTTGTCGGTCAAGAACGCCATTCTCATCGTGGAATTCGCTCGAGAGAGTCGAGAGCACGGCTTGTCTGTTTCCGAAGCCGCGCTGGCCGGTGCCGGCATCCGGTTTCGTCCGGTGCTCATGACCGCATTCACCTTTATTCTCGGGATGGCGCCCATGGTGATCGCCACCGGAGCAGGAGCGGGCAGCCGCCGGGCCATCGGCACCACGGTGTTTTCGGGCATGCTTGTGGGCACGGTCATGGGTATTTTTCTCATTCCCTACCTTTTCTATGTTTTTCAGATGGCGCGGGAAAGAGGTCAGGCGTGGCGCGAAAAACTTCGTGGCGCGCAGGGACACGGCGGAAGGAGGGAGAGGGCCTGATGGGGTCTCGTGGATGCACATTGGGAAAAACAGTTGTGTGGCTCTTCGTTCCGTTGTCGCTCAAGTGGCCTCCTGCGCTCCCGTGGGCCCTCCATACACCGCGCCGGAAATCCATGTCTCCGGGCGCTGGCAGGCTCAGGATGCCGGGCCTTGGGATGCCGGGACCCCAGATGCGGCGACATTGGCACGCTGGTGGAACACTCTGGACGCCCCCGTTCTGACCGATGTGGAAAGCCGGGTCCTTGAGGCCAACAAAGATCTCAAGGTGGCCGTGGCTCGAGTGCGAGAAGCTCGGGTGGTTCTCGGCGCGCAATGATCCGGGCTTTTTCCTACTTTGAATGCAGCCGGGCAGGCTTTTCGGCAGCGCAGCAGTGCCCACGGCACCATGGGCCGTGCGGTGGACACGGAATTTTACCAAGCTGGTTTTGACGCCGGATGGGAACTGGACCTCTTTGGAGGGACTCGGCGGGCCGTGGAAGCGGCCCGTGCCGACTGGCAAGCGGCCGAGGCGGCCCGTGATGCCGTGCAGGCCAGCCTCATGGCCGAAGCGGCTCTGGCCTATGTGGAACTGCGCACCTATCAGGAACGCCTGAATTTGACGCATCAAAACATCGCTGTGCAGGAAGAGACCTACGCTTTGAATCTTTCGCGATACCAGGCGGGCCTCATTGATGAACTGGCCGTCCAGCAGTCGCTTTACAATCTGGAACACACCCGGGCCGCCGTTGCCCCTTGGAAGCGGGCTTGGAGGCGGCCAAGAACCGGCTGGCCGTGCTCCAGGCAACGAACCGGGCGCTTTGGAATCCCTCCTGGGCGAACCCCGTCCCATTCCCACCGTGCCGCCGCGCGTGGCCGTGGGCATTCTCGCCGAAGCGCTTCACAACCGCCCGGATATTCGACAAGCCGAACGGAACCTGGCGGCGGCGACAGCCCGCATCGGTCAGGCCACAGCAGACTTCTACCCCACCTTTCGACTTGTGGGAACCATCGGCCTAGAGTCCCTGAGGGCGGCGGATTTGTGGGAATGGGCCAGCCGTTTTTGGACGATCGGCCCAGCCCTGCAATGGCGACTCTTTGATGCCGGAAAGATTCGCTGGACCATCGAGATTCGCACCGCACAGCACGAGCAGGCCTTTGTGCGTTACGAGTCGGCCCTGTTGCAAGCTCTGGAAGAGGTGAAAAATGCTCTGGTGGCTTTTGCCAAGGAGCAACGGCGCCTGGAACAGATGGAAAAAGCGGTCGCTGCCGCTCAAAGAGCCGCATTTCGGGCCAGAGACCGTTACCAGGCGGGCCTTGTGGATTTTACCGACGTTCTGGATGCGCAGCGCACCCTTCAGAATTTTCAGGATGAACGTGCCCAGAGTCGCGGCGCAGTCACGGCCCACCTCGTTCGGCTCTACAAGGCTCTGGGAGGGGGCTGGCAACCGAGCCCTGTGGAGAATCCATGAGCGTTGCCTGGAAGCACGCCGGCCCGCTGTCAGGGAGGATAGTCGGCAAAGATTTGGCCGCGCTCTTTTAGCCGAAACTGTTGAAGCGCCGCAAGGCCGATAAGCCATCGCGCCTTGTGCCGCTCCTACGGAAGGTGTTCTCGAACATGCAACCGGGCGCGGCGAGCCGCCAGCGTGTTGTTCGGCCCTATTCCATCGACGAGGCTGTCGGAGCGGCACAGCGCCCGACCGATCGCGCCGTGCGCCGCCCCTTCCCATGGAGCCCACCGACTTTTTAAAGACGCCTCTAAGCTTTGGCCAAAAGGTCCGTTAAGCGTTTCTTTTCTCGAGCCGCCCCGTCCCAGTGGGCCACAGCCCCGTCAAAAAAGAGTTTGGCCCATTCCTGGTAGACGGCATCCAGGTTTTTGGGGAAAGGCGCACCGTCGGCGGCCATAAGGCGGCTGATGCCCTCCCAGTCCGGCACGCTTTCTCCGTGTTGCCCCAAAGCCTTTTGGAGGGTGAGCAGGCGTCCTTCTTGGTTGACCACGATGCCGTCTTGTTCCCCAAAGGCGGCCGCTGGCAGTACAACGTGCGCCCATTGGGCTGCGGGACCGAGAATATTTTCTTGAATCACGAGGAATTCCAGACGCCGGATGGATTCCCAGTCTTGCGGCGGGATTTCTTCAAGAAGTGCGCTGTGCTGAAGGTACAAGGCTCGAAGACGGCCTGCCCGCACAACCTCCAGCACGCCGCCTGCGGAAGTTGAAGGAATCGGAGCATCGTCCCAGAGTTCACGAACCCGAGCCACGGCCGAATTATCGTCAAAAGATATACCTCCGGGAAGCAACGTTGGGCTCATCCCCACAAGACACGCCCCAATGGCATTGGCGTAGGGGGCGGCAAGAAACACACCCGCCCTATCTTGTCCGGTCCGCTCGTGCATCGTTGACACCAGGGCCTTGGCGGCCTTGATGGCCAAATGGATTTCCGGCTCACTGAGCTGTTCCAGAGGAGCCAGATCCAGAACCACAGCCACACCGTTCACGGCACTGATGCCATGAACGATGCTTTCCAAGGCGTTTTTGTCCGAGACCTCCACAGTGATGGATTGAAGGGACTCAAGAGCCTCTCGACCGAGAATCTCCTTCAGGCGTTCCATGGCCTTTTCGCCGGTTTTTTCAGCATACTGCACCGCAAGACCCGCCAGCAGATGAGGCCATTTTTTAACATCGGCACTGCAGGCGACAGCGCTCATGCCTCGAAGGGACTCGGGCAGGCGGCCGATACTCCACAGCGGCACCCGCCCGCCGCGGACCGCGCGGCGCACAGACGTTTCCGTCACCGGATTGGTCTCTTCCAATCGGTCTCCAACAATGAGAAAGGCCTGCGCACGCGCCAGCTCAGCCATGGCCGGCACCAACGGCGGCTCGGAACCGGGAATCAGCGTGAGCTGCAGGGCCGCTTGAGCGCTCTTGCGGCCTAAGGTATCCACAAAGGGGGTGGCGAACCGTGTGCGCATCCATTTTTGGAGCAGGTAGAGTCCTTCGCAAGTGGATTGGGGGGATCCCAGGGCACCGACCGATGCAGGGCCGTGCTTCTGGGCCACCGCTCGAAGCCCGTGCACCGCGGCTTCCACCGCTCGGCCCCACGAGACTTCCTTGAGTTCGCCGTTTTCCCGCACCATGGGACGAGCCACCCTTTGGCCGCGCCAATGGTCATCATAGGCCTTAAATCGGCCCTTTCGGCATGTGGAAGCCCGATTGGGGGGCGTGTCCCGCCCGTCGGCGATCCACACAAGCCGTTGCCCCTTGACCTTGAGGTCCACATGGCAGCCATATCCGCAGTGAATGCAGTGGGTGGGAACGGATGTCCAGTCGAGGCGTTCCACGGGACGGCCCTGGCGCCTTTCCATGAGAGCCCCTGTGGGACACAGGTCCACGCACAGACCGCAGGAGACACATCGAGCGTTGAACTTCGGCCAGTCTTTGAAGTCAATGGCGTCGCTGCATTGAACACTCTGGCAGGCCACATAGCAGCGTTCGCAGCGAATGCACTTGTTGGGATCAAGGGCTATGGTGGGATGGGTGTCAATGGCCGCCACGCGCTGAAAGTGGATCTTTTTGCTGGGTTGTTCCCGCCAATCCACCTCAAACTCGTTCATGAGTTCCCGCAGGCGGCAATCAAAGGCGGCGCTGCAACCGCACGCCAGGCACCTTTCGGCTTCCCTGTGGGCCTGGGCTTCATCAAAACCCAGTTCCACTTCCATGAAGGTTTTGAGCCTTCGAGACACTTCCACTTCCGGCATGCGTTCCCGCGGAATGACTTTGTAGACTCCAAAAGGTTCCTTGTCGATCTGATCCAGGGTTCCTTTGCTGATGTTGAAGTGCAGGGGTTCGGGTTCCACGCGCCCTGCCTGGAAAAACCGATTGATGGAATAGGCGGCTTTTCGGCCGTCGGCCAGGGCGGCCACAACGGTCATGGGCCCTCGGAACAAATCGCCCCCGACGAAAACCATTTCTGCCCCGGTGTGCATGCTCCGAGGATCCCCTCCGATGGTGCCCCAGCGGGTGATGGGAATCTGATCCATGCCGGGGTCTTGGTCGGGGGTGAGCAACACCGGGTACTGACCGATGGCACTGATGACCTGGTCCGCCTCCAGAAGGGTTTCCGATCCTTCCACGGGCACGGGACGTCGCCGCCCGCTGGCGTCGGGTTCTCCCAGTTCCATGCGAATGAATTCCAGTTGCCGCACATGGCCGTTGTCGCCGATCACCCGCGTGGGGGCGGCCAGAAGATGGATTTCCACGCCTTCCGCTTCCGCCGCTTCGATTTCCTCATGGCTCGCAGGCATTTCCTTTCGGGATCGGCGATAGAGAATGGTCACCTTTTCAGCTCCCAGCCGCAGGGCGGAGCGCGCGGCATCGATGGCCACGTTGCCTCCACCGATGACCACCACGCGTCGACCCACCTTGATCGGCCTGCCGGCCCCGATGTTTTCCAGAAAATCCACGCCGCTTTCCACGCCCTGGAGTTCCTCGCCGACGATGCCCAGTTTACGACTGGCCCAGGCGCCGATGGCGAGAAAAATGGCCCCGAAGCCCTCCTTTTTCACATCGTCGAGCGTGAAGTCTCGGCCCCAGACGACCCCGGTGCGCACCTTGACCCCCAGGCTCAAAATGCCCTCGATTTCCCAGTCCAGGATTTTCTTGGGCAACCGATATTCGGGGATGCCGTAACGCAGCATACCCCCCAGTTTCTCTCGCGCCTCAAAAATGGTGACGCCATGCCCCATGGCTCTCAGATAGTAGGCGGCACTCAATCCCGCCGGACCACCTCCGATGACGGCCACATGATGTCCCGTATCCGGGGGTACCTGAGGCAGAATGCGCACTCCGGATTTCATTTCAAAATCCGCCAAGAACCGCTTGCAGTGATTAATGTTGACCGGTTCATCGACCAGATGGCGTCGGCAGGCGCCTTCGCACGGATGGGGGCACACACGGCCGATGGTGGCCGGCATGGGAAGCTTTTCTTTGATGAGCCGCACGGCTTCCAGGTATTCCCCGTGGCGAAGAAGCGCCAGATAGCCTTGGATATCCACATTGGCCGGACAGGTCACCGAACACGGGGCGACGCAGTCGCCGTAGTGGGTGTCCAAGAGCAATTCGAGAAGAAGTTTTCTTGTCTGAGCCAGGTCATTGCCCGAGGTGCGAATGACCATGCCGTCGCGCACGGGGGTGCTACAAGCCGCTTTGAACTGTTTTTCTCCTTCCACGGCCACGACGCAGAGCCGGCAGTTTTCTAAAGGGCGCAGCAGGTGGGTGTAGCACAGCGTGGGGATGTAGACCCCTTCCCGCTTGGCCACCTCTAAAATCGTGCTCCCTTCTTGAGCCTGCACCGTCTTTCCATCCAATGTCACCGTCACCGTCTTCGCCATAGAAGCCCTCCGCAGCACAGTGGAATCAATGTTCTTTCACTTCTTTTGTTTTCGGGGCCATGCCCCCCGATACCGAGACGGCACCGGCTTTGAACGCCACGCACAGGGATGCAAAAGCAGCCATCGAACATGGAAGCCGGAGCATAGAAAAGTTCAGCGGGAGCGTAATGGAGAACGAGGCACGGTGCCGAGCACATTTCGCCATGGAAACGCGGTTAGGGTTCCCTTTTCAGCAGCAGTTCAATATTGTGGCGTAGGCCTGGGGATCGACCGGCTTTTCCATGAAAATGTCGCGGCGATCCAATCCAGATCCTCGTCGACGGATCTCGTGTAGCCCTTTTCCGACTCCGGCTGCGCCGAAACGATGATAATAGGGAGCTTGCGCAGCGCCTCATCTTGCCGCAGTTTCACAGCAAAGCGCAGCCCTTCATCCACGGTGGCCATCATAATGTCCAAAACCAGCAGATCCGGCTGTTCTTCTTCGATGAGCCGAAGGCCGTCCTGGGTGTTGCTCGCCGTCAGAACCTTATAACCGAACCGGCGGAGAATGGCCCACGTGATCTATAGAAAACTCGGATCGTCATCGATGATCACTATACGTTTTCCGCTCATTCATTCACCCTCCCCTTCCGACAGCGACTTTGCGTGGTCCTCCAGCCCCGGCGGCACCTCCACGATAAAGGTGACGCCTTTGCCCGGCCCGCTCTCCGCCCAGATCCTTCCTCCATACCGTTCCACCACGGTTTTGGTGATAAACAGTCCAAGACCGGTCCCTCGTGTGGCCGAGCGGCGTGCAGACGGCAATCTTTGGAACTTGCGAAACAGCCGCCCCAGCTCCTCTTCGGAAAGACCCGGTCCCGAATTCCAGACTTTGAGGCGCAGCCACCCTGTGGTCGTGACAGCCGCGTCGACGAGGGCGCGTCCCTGCAGTTCGCCGTATTTGACGGCGTTGCTCAAGAGATTCGTCATTACGCCACGAAAGAGTTCCGGATCCAAAATCCAGGCCAGCCCCTGAGGGACATTGACTTCCACGCGCAGCCCCTTTTCCTGCATACTGGGTTCCAAGGCCGAGAGCACCGGAGTCATGATTTCTTGAACCAGGGGCGTCTTTCTGGGCCGCACGGGCAATTCATCTTTTTCGATGCGGGAAAGATCCAAATAGTGCCGAATCATTTCCATGGACTGATTCAGATTGGCGCAAATCGCCTCCAACATCTTTTTCTTGTCTTCGCTCAGAGGCCCGAAGATTTCCTGCCTAAGGGCATTGGCGCTCATGTAGCCGTTGGCAATGGGCGATTTCAATTCGTGGGTGACGAAACTGAGCATTTCCAAATAGTATCGGTTGAGGCGTTCCAGTTGGCGATTTGCAGCGTTCAAGTCTTCGTTCGTCTGCATCAGGGCGTCCATGTGAGCTTTGAGTTCACTGAGATCGTGAAAAAAGCCCACGATGGAGTAGGCGTCTCCTTGCTCAGGAAGAAGGGTGGCCGAAAGCCGAATGGGCAACATCCGCCCGTCTTTGGTGCGCACGGTCGTGTTGTAATCCGCGAGAACGCCTGGGCCGCCATAATCGTCGCTCAGAAGCGCCTTTTTGGTGACTGCAGTTTCTCCCTTAGCATAGAAGTCACGGACGTTCAATCGGAAAAGGGCTTCCGAGACTTTATAGCCCAGCAGACGTTCGCCCCCGGAGTTGAACAAAATGACACGACCAGTCGCGTCATTGGCCACAATGCCGTCGGGACAGGCCGCCAAAAGGCGCTCTTCAAATTCATACCGTTTCTTAAGCCGCTCCTGATACGAACGAATCTCGCTGGCCATAAAGTGAAAGCTGTGGAGCAACTGAAGGAGTTCGTTCTCTCCCACCTCATTGGGAAGGCGGCACTGCGCGCACATGGGATGGGGCTGCTGGGACGAACCTTCTTCAGCGCCCTTGCGCCATGGGAAAAAATGATCGCTGCTGGATTATGTCAGGTACGGGCACGTCCCCGGCGTGAGCACTTCGCGACCCCAAGTGCCGGCCGCCGAAGCAGCTCGGCATAAAGGGCTGACCTCGACGCTTTTCAACACGTCCTGCATGCGCCCTTGAGCGATCAAATGGGTCATTTCCAGCAACCGCTGGACGGGGTGGGTGATGCGCGCGGTGAACCAACGGCTGATGAAGTAGCCAACGGTAAGGATCAAAGCCGTTATAAGGAGCAGGGTCTGCAGCAACCGCTCACGCAGCGGCTTGATGAGCGGGTATTGTATGGCCGTCCGCACCACGAAAAGAATTTTGGCATCAGGGGACGCCGATCTCGGCACCAGCTCATAGAAGGGATCGCCATGCCCTGTGGACCGGGTCAGTTCCAAGCCTTTTCCCAGACGTCGAACTTCCCAGCGCAGGGAATGGTCCTCCAAGGGCTGTCCCGAAAAAAACAGGACCGTGCCTTCCGCGTCTTCCAAACGCAGGGTGCGAAATCCTGGATAAAAGATGAGCCGCTCGTGCAGCCGGGCCCCTAAGGCCTTTGGATCGGCACGGCGCGGGGCGGTCTCCAACCATTGCTGGAGGTTTTCACCGAGAGCCTGGAGCTGATCTTCCACCTGTTCTTCCATGGCCGGAAGGTTGGACATGCGAATACCCATCCAGGCAGCGAGAGCCACAGAAAAGATTATGGTGAGCGAAACCACGCTGATGGTCGTCTTGAACTTCAGCCTTTCGAGAAACTCCATAGACACCCGTTCCGCAGAGAAGGTTCACGTCGCGCTTCAGCCTATCGTGCACTGCAGGACGGATCAGTATGTTCAACGTATCACAAACCAAGCTCTCTGTCACACACCTTTTGGCCTGTGAGCCATACCGGCTAACGGTGCAGCAGCGAAGGGATCCACAGAGTCAGGGGCGACCACAGGGAGATGAGGACCAGATCCACCAGAAGAACCGCAAGAAAAGGCCCGATGCGGGCGATCACCCTTTCCAGGCGGCATTGGGCAAGGGTGCAGGACACCACAAGACAAATGCCCAGGGGCGGTGTCAGCATGCCGATGGCCAGATTGACCACCACGATGGCTCCCAATTGGGTGATTTCCACCCCCAGCGTAGGCACTAAAGGGAGCAGGACGGGTGCGAGCAAAATGAGGGCGGCGGTGGTTTCCACGAAGGTGCCTGCGGCGAGAAGCACGCCATTAATAAGCATCAAAAGGGCCATGGGGTGGGTCGTGACCGCAAGAAGGCCTCGAGCCACTCGAGCCGGAATGTCTTCGATGGCCATAAACCAACTGAAGATGGAGGCGGTGGCAATGATGAAAAGCACAAGGCTGGCCGTGACGGCCGATCGCACGAAAAGCTCGGGAAGATTCCTCCAGCGCAATTCCCGATGCACCCACAACCCGACAAAAAGCGCATAAAAGGTTGCAGCCGCCGCCGATTCCGTCGCCGTAAAAACGCCGCTCAGAATACCGCCGAGAATCACCACAGGGGCCCCCATGGCCCATTTGGCTTCCCAAGCGCATTGAGCCAACCGGCGCCAGGAAAATGCCACCACGGTGCTGTAGCGGTTTTTCCAGGAAAGGGCCGTGGCCACGCCGATGAGGCTGACTCCCATGAGAAGGCCCGGCAGAATGCCGGCGGCAAACAGCTTTCCGACAGAGGCTCCGGTGAGAAACCCGAAAATAATCATGGGAATGCTCGGCGGAATCACCACACCGATGGAGCCTCCCGCCGCCTGGACCGCCGCGGCAAACCCTCTATCGTAGCCGCGGCGAATCATGGATGGAATGAGAATGGCACCCACGGCGGCCGTATCTGCCGCCGCCGAACCCGAAATACCTGCAAAGAACATGGCGGAAACGACAGCTACGGCGGCGAGGCCGCCGGGAAGCCATCCCACGATGGATTCGGCCAGTTGCACCACCCGCCTGGAGATTCCTCCCGCTTCCATGAGCGCTCCCGCACACATAAAGAGCGGGACCGCCATGAGTGGAAAGGAATCCACGCCGGCGTACAGTCTCTGAATGACCATCATCAGCGGCAGATCTCCGTGAAGCCAGAGCGCCAGTAGGGATGCCATGCCGATGGCCAGAGCGATGGGCATATTGAGTAAAAAGAGGAGCATAAGGGTCATAAAAAGGACCAAAGGCAGCATGGCTTGGCTCCGCGTTTGTTTCTTTTGGCGGAAAGCTCAGAAACCGACGATCCTCCAACCCCCGGGTTCCAGGACTGTGGCAGAGGCCTTGTTCAGTGGACGCAGGTGTCGTGCGCTGTTGATGTGGAGCTCAACGGCACGCTTTTTCAGAGGCGCGCTTTGGATCCGCGGTCAAGGCACCTCTGTGTCTTCTAAGCCATAGCTTGAGGGACGAGCCGACCGTGCCGGGCTATCCAAGCCAAGGCTTGCCGCATGGACGCAAAAGACCAGCCCGCTCAGGGGGATCACCCCGTAAGGAAGCCCCATGGGAAGGCCCAAAGCGGCGGTCTTTTGATGGGCAACAAACCGAATGAATTGCACCCCGAAGAGAATGAGAACCAGGAAAAAGAGGCAGGAAACAGCCAGCAGAAAGCGTTCCAATGTTCGATGTCTTTCAGGAGCCATGCGACGCACCACCACATCGATGCCCACGTGGGCCTTTCTTCGGTAGGCGACCGTGGCCCCTAAAAAGGTGATCCACACCAAAAGGATTCGCCCTAACTCTTCAGACCAAAACAAAGAATGGTTCAACACATATCGAAAGAAAACCTGCAGGCCCGTGACCAGGGCCATGAGCATGGCCAGGACCCCGATGGCGATTTCTACCCCGCGGTTGAGTTTTTCACTGAAAGTGTGCACCCACCCCATTGGCCTTTGGGCTCCTATAGGCCGCGAATCTTGGCCACGGCGTTCAGGAAAAGCTGCAGCATCTCCTGAACCTTTGGGTCCTTGTAAATGTCTAGGTCTTTCAGGCCCGCCGCTTTGGCTCGAAAGGAAGCGAGATCCGGCGCTTCGTCCACCATCATCCCTGCGGCTTTGACCTTGGCCAGAAAGTCGGCTTCGTTGTCTCGGTTCCATTGCCTTTGAAAGATCGCCGCCTCCTTCATGGCCTGGGCGATCATGTCCCGGTCTTGGGCAGGAAGAGCGTTGAACCATTCAAGGTTGGCCACATCGATGTGCGCCGAATAGACGTGTCCTGTGAGGGTCATGTATTTTTGCACTTCATAAAGCTTGTAATTCCAGATGACCCACAGAGGGTTTTCCTGAGCGTCAATGGTTCCCTGTTGCAATTCCGTATAGATGGGCCAGCCCATGGGGGTCGGATTGGCCCCCAGCTCCCGCCACAGTTCCTTGTGCAGGATGGATTCCATGACGCGAATCTTCAGTCCCTTGACGTCGTCGACGCCATGAACGGGTCGTACGTTGTTGGTGAGATGGCGAAAGCCGTTTTCGGAAAAAGCCAGTCCTTTGAAGCGGGCCCTTTCCAGAGCTTTGAGGAGCGCTTGGCCGGCGGGTCCGTCCAGAACGGCATCGGCTTCACGACTGTTGGCGAAAAGGAAAGGATAGTCGATCACGCGGGCTTCCGGCACAAAGACATCAAACGGCCCCGAGGTGATAATGCCCATTTGGACGGAATTCATTTGGACCTGTTGCAGAATTTCGGTTTCCGTACCCAGGGAGGCGCTGTGAAAGATCTTGACTTCATAATCGGATCGCGCCTCCACTATTTCCTTGAATTTTTCTGCGCACACATTCTGTGCCGACCCGGGTTTCGTGACCACACCCAGCTTGATCACACCACTGGCCCAAACATGGGCGGCGGCCATTCCCAAAAACGCCGCGACCATGAAAGCCACCACCCTCACCTGTCTTCTCGTCATGGTGCACCTCCTTTGTGGGAAACCCTACAAGTTTCTAATCCGGCAGATAGCCATTGCGTCGCAGATAATCTCGGCTTGCCGCCACCACTTCTTGCGGCGGCAGATCTCCGCCGTGCACCGAAATGATCACAATTCCCTGGTACCCGCATTCTTCGAGACAATGCAAGAAAGAAACGAGAGGAAACCGACCTTCGCCCAGTTGCACATGCCGATGGGCCTCGGGATCCTGGATGTCGGAGAGGCGCACGATCGCCACGGCGTCCTTGATCCGTTGCAGTGTCTCACATGGGTCTTCTCCCACCACAAGAGCGTGCACGGGATCGTAATCAACACCCAGAGTCGTCGGTTCGCCCACTTCATGGATGAGCTCCACCACTTGATCTGCCGTGCGAATGAGTTGATCCGGGTCGGGTTGAATGCACAGGCGCACACCGAGCTTCTTGGCCACCGGCGTGACACGATGCATGTTGGCGACAAAGAGGCGCCAGGCTTCCCGCTGATTCATGGACTCGGGAATGGGTCCGCCGCCGTTGGTGGAGACTGTCCCGATGCCCAAAGCCGCCGCGAGGCGCAAACAATCCAGGGTGTAACGGATGCGCAGTTCCCGCTCTTTCCAATCCTCTTCCAGCCAGCTGGGATGGGTTCCATCCCCCAAAGCACTGACTCGGCAGGCGTTCAGGTTCACAGGCTTGACATTTCTTTCCGTCAGGCATTGCAAGAGCTCCGACAATCGAGCCGCTCCAAAATCCTCAGGAAACAGATGAGGCCGATCAGCCAGGAGTTCCAGGCGGCGAAATCCTTCCTTAGCCACGGCCTCCACGGATTCCTTTAAGCTTTTCACACGAAAGCACGACGTACTGTAGGCAAATTTCATGGTTGTCCTCGCCTGAAGATGCTTGCTTGGTGTTCCTGGCTTTCCGGACCTCACCCTGTGCGCGATCCCTTTGCGGACAGGGTCGCACGCCAATCCAAAGCTGCACACCCCGCTTCATAGACCCGCACGGGGTTCATGTCCAGTTCGCGCACTTGAGGAAAATCATATAGGAACCAGGACACGCGTTCCACCATATCCATCAAGGCCGTCTCATCCAGCGCCTTTTGCCCACGCACCCCTCGAAGCACAACCGATCCCCGGCAGTGGTGCACGAGAGCGCGGGCCTGGGCCGTATTCAACGGGCCGATGCCCAGCGCCGATTCCTTGAGCACTTCCACGTAAATGCCGCCAAGTCCCACGAGTATCACCGGGCCGAAGTTGTCGTCCTGACGGCCTCCCACAATCCACTCCATACCGGGGTCGGCCATTCTTTGCACCAGAACCCGACGGCCCAAGGGCAAAAGGCTCGCATAAGCATCGCGCACTTCGGCATCGTCGGCCACATGCAACCGCACGCCTTCCACGTCGGTCTTGTGCACGACGTTTGGTGCCGCTGTCTTCATGACCACGGGAAACCCCAAACGCGCCGCCGCCGCAACCGCTTCCTCAGCGCTTTCCGCCACAGCCCAGGGGACGAGGGGAATCCCGTAACAGGCCAGAGCGGAAGCTAAAAGGTCTGGAGCCAGGGGACCTTGGGGAGCGGATGCCAAAAGCCGCCGAGCCCCTTCTGTGTCCATGCCACCAGGCCTCTGTGTGCCAAAGACGTGTTGGGGCCGAGAGGAAAAATCACGATTCCAGGCCAAAGCGCGCACAGCGTCTCGTGGATCCGTAAAGATGGGATAATCAACGCTTCGACGGTTGTATTCCAGTTCCCTTTGCATGGTGAAGAGGCACACGGCAATGGGTTTTCCCGAAGTGAGCATCAAATGCCCTAGACGCGTCACAAGCTTTCGGGAACCTTCCGCATCAAAAATGCCCTGGTAGTTGTGAATAAAAAGCAGCCCGTCGATGTCGGCACGGCTTAGGGTCTCCTGAGCCAGTTTTTCGTAAAGTTCCAGGTCAAATACGTCCCCCAAATCCATGGGATTGTGGAACTGAATGACACCCGCACGGGCGTGCGCTTCGGCCATTTGCACCAGTTCCTTGGGGAACGGGGGCAGTTGGAATCCAAATTCGTCGGCGGCATCGGCCGCCATGACCGCATGGCCGCCGGAACGAGAAATGACGGCGAGCCGGCGGCCGCGCATTTTGGGCAGCAGCAAACCCTTGATAGCCGTCAGAGCCTCGTTTTGATCCACGACTCGAAGAATGCCGCATTGGCGAAAGGCGGCCTCTGTTACGGCATCGTCCGTGGAAAGGGAGGCGGAATGGGATCGCGCGATGACGGCTCCGGCGCCCCCGTGATTGGACTTGTGCAGCACAATGGGCTTGCTGGATCGTGCCGCCACTTCCATGAGTTCTCTGCCCTTGGCGATACCTTCCAGGTACACAAAGATCATGCGGGTTTTCGAGTCATCGGCGAAGTAGGCGATAAGGTCGTTTTCATGGACATCCAGCTTGTTGCCGATGCTGGCGAACTTGGAAAAACCGATCCCTTCCGCGGCGCAATGGTTGATGATGGTGGCTCCCACACCGCCACTCTGGGAGACAATGGCCACGTGCCCTGGATGCGCCTCAGCCTTCATGGGCATGAACGGCACCGCCAGCCCGTTGTATCGATTGATGATTCCGATGCAGTTGGGTCCAATCATGCGCATGCCATAGCGCGACAGCGCTTCACGGATTTCCCTTTCAAGCTCCAGACGGTCCTCCCCCAGTTCCCGAAACCCTGCCGATTCCACAATGATTCTTGGAATACCTTTTTCCCCGCACTGGCGCACCACCTCAGGAACCGCTCGAGCCGGCACAAGCACGGCGGCCAAGTCCACCGACTCAGGAAGCTCCGCCACAGAGCGGTAAATCTTGTGACCGGCGAAAACCCCTCCCTTGAGCCCTACAAGATAAATGAGTCCCTGGTACTGGAACTCCATGAGGTTGAAAACGATGGCGCGTCCAAGATTCGTCGGCGAACTGGAAACCCCGATGACAGCCACACTTTTTGCCTCAAAAAACCGCTCCATAGCTTCTCCCTCCTCCATTCAGCGCCCTCTGCCGTCCCCTCAACGAGTCCCCCTACATGAAGCACTTCCCGCCGGCACACAGCCACCATCACCCCCACCATGCCATAATGAATTCTAATCGGAAAATCCCGGATTAATCACGCGCTGCAAGAAAAAATTTTGCGATGTAAAAGAACTCCTGAACCTTGATGCCGAAAAACCACCGCTACGGGTTGAAGCGACCATGGGGCACACGAGGCCTTTGTTATCCATACGCCGCTTAACCACCTGCTTTCGCACCACGGCCGGAACGGCCACCGCCGTGGACGAAGTTTCCCTCGACGTGCAGCCGGGCCAAGTGCTGGGGATTGAGGGCGAATCCGGATGTGGCAAAACGGTTTTATCCCTGTCCATTCTACGGCTTTTGCCCATACCGCCGGCTTTTTTTCGACAAGGGCAGGTTTTTTTTCAGGGCCGGAATCTTTTGACCCTGAGTTGCCAAGAGCTGCGCCGTTGTTTCCGGGACGGGACGGCGTCCATTTGGTTTGTACCGGAAAAGCTGCAGGGGGAGGGCGGCGGTCTGCAACTCGGGAGCCGCCTCCGCCCTCGATGTGGATGACGCCATCGTGCAGCGGCAGGGCATCCGGAATCGGCGTTGATTCCCGCAGCCTTAGCCGTGGCCGAAGAAACAGGCACCTCAGCGGAAGACTTTCTTACCGCCGTTGTCCTGGGCTACGAGATCGGGGTGCGTGTGGCGGCGGCCCGTGAGTTTGCCGTATTGGACACTTTGTCCATAGGACGCTGGGCTGCTTACGGCGTGGCTGCGGCAGTCTGGCGGCTGTTGGGTCTGACCTCCTCACAAACGGCCGAGGCCTTGGCCATATCCGGCGTCCTTTCTCCGGGGCTTTCCGCCGCCGGCTACAGTGCCTTTATGGGTAACCACGTTAAGGAAGGCATTCCTTGGGCGGTCCTCACGGGCTTGCTCGCTGTCAGCTTGGCCGCCGAAGGGTTTTCGGGTCCAACGGACATTTTGGACCATCCAGCCTATTTCAAGGCTTCACGAATTCACCAGGATCTGGGCGTGACTTTTGCCATTGAACGAACCTACTTCAAGCCTTACGCGTGTTGCCGATGGATTCACAGTGCCCTGGATGCCCTGCTGGCGCTCATGGACGATCACCAACTGAGCGGCCAAAGTATTGCACGAGTCGATATCCACACTTTTTCTCGTGCCCTGAAGCTCAATAATGACACAGCCCCACCTACGATGGAATCCGCACAGTACAGCGTCCCCTTTTGTTTGGCTGTCGCGGCGATGCGAGGCAAAGACGCACTGTTGCCCATGAAGGCGGCTCTACTGAAGGATTCCGAGCTGCATGCGTGGGCTTCTCGGGTCGCGCTGCATCGGGGTGAAGCCATGGAGGCCTTGTTTCCCGAGCGTGCAGCGGCCCGCGTGTGCGTGAGCACCGCGATGGGATCCTCTGAGAAAGAGGACCTTGTGCGCACTCTGGAGCTTTTGCCATCGGTTCACCCCCTGACGACACGGCTTTCGCGCGCTGGCGCCCTTGCTTAAGCAACCTTTTGCACCTCTGATGAAAATAGGCATAGTCCGGCATGAGAGACCCGCATCGGACAGTGAGCGCCGGCTGCAAGGGTCGGGAAAGCCGATTCACGGCGTCCGGTTCTTCCAGGTCGATGCGGCATAGGTGCGGAAGATAGGGCATCAGGGCCTCAGCGAAGGCTTCAGAGGATTTGCGAGGAAACTCGCACGGAAGGTTGTCCACGGCCATGATGACGGGACCGTGCCCCAGGGTGATGTCGTCCAAGAGGGCATCGGTCCGCGTGTCGTAAACTTAGCAAGGGTGTGAGGGATTGGTGGCCTTACGAGTCACGGCGATGGAACCTTCCAAATCACAAGTGATGTCCCCGATCACCTTAAGTTTGGGTTCCGGTGATCGGTAAAGCTTTCGAAGCTCTTCCGCCGTGACCAGCACCGGGTGGTGCGGATTCCAATAGATGGCATTGATGAGCACCGTAACGTGCGGAAGCCAGCGGGCAAAGGCGGCTTCGTATTTCTCCGGATGATTCCAGTAATCCTGAAGGTCGAAAGGAGCACCGTCCCGGTGTCGTCCGGTATCCTTTTCCTCAAAAACGACGACGTGGACAACCCGCGCCGTCTCCGACCGCATTCTGTGAACAAGCAGATCTTCGGGTCGAAGATACTATACAGGAAAGCATTTCTCCAGAACTTCAAGGGCGCCTCGTGCCACGTTGCCATAGCCGAGAACTCCGATGACAAGGGGGGACCAGATGAGGGGGGAGGCCTTTTTGGGCAATATGGCGACCGGCTGTGGCTTGGATCGCCTGCAAAGCCTCTGTCACCGTGCCGTAGGTGTACGGCTGCTTGACATCGAAAAAGGAGTTGTCTTGAAGGGTATAACCTTACGAAGCCAACCGCCGTCCAAAAGCGTGCAGCGATTCCACCATGCCGGCAAGCTCTGCGAAAAGGCCGAATAAGACAAGGCGCCGCCCATTTGGGTCAACAATCCGTTCGTAGTCCAAAAGGTGCGCTTGAGCGTCCATGAGGGCTCGAAGCCTGGCCATGTTGTGGGGCTGCCCTTTAATGGTGTGGGAGAAAAACAAGTACAGGACGCCTTTTTGGAAAAACTCGGAGGGCATTTCCTTGACACCCAGCACAATGCGGCATTGGGACAGGTCCTCTTGCACCACGGCTCCCGCAGCCCGATAGAGATTATCTGAAAAAACACCAATGGTGAAAGGTTGCACTTAGACCGAAATGCCGTGATCCCCCACAATCTTCGCCACGTGCTGGGGCGCCAAAGGAACCCTTCGCTCCCATTCGTTCTTGTCTTCTCTACGAATGCCGATGGCATGGACCATAACCGTTTTTCCTGCCCACTCTGTGTCCATCGGCCACCTGGAAGGCCGCCCGAGAACTTGGTTTCGCCCGTTCACCGCCCGGCCGCTTCTACGAGCGAAGGGCCGCATTGAGCTGAAATGGGCTTTGCCGGAAAAGCTCTTGGGGCCTCCTGCTCTTCGGTGTCCGGGCGCCCTAGAAGACGGCACGGCCACCTTACAGAATGGACACCGGCCGCGACAGGAACTTTTCCCGGCCGTGTGCTTTGTCAGGTATCGCCTGCACTTTGTGTGCGGATGGATGACGTTCGTGATATGGACTTCCAGGAGCGCAATGCTTCGTTAATGCCGACATTGGCGTAGAAAAGCAGCGAAAAGTGGTGGAAGTATCGAGCCGGTTCGATTATAAAAACAGACATCGATGCGTTCCGCAGGTGTGTCTTTCACCAAGGAGGGGAACCATGTCCCGAACCATCAAAGTCATGGCCGTTATGGGTGTTTTACTGCTTGGGTTGTGTTGGAATGCTCAGGCTCAGGTCATGCCTGTGCCCGCGGCGGAGCAATCATTTGATTATCCTCCTGTGGCGGATCTCGTGGTGGCTGCGGATCCCGCTTCGGCTCGGCCCATCGGCGTGGGTCCTGTGGCCGCGGGAGGCGACACGATTCGTTTGCGCGTAAGCCTTGCCGCTTTCAGTGCCCCCGTGGATCTTTACGTGGGCATTGTGGCTCCCGCCATAGATCCAGGGCACCTTTATCTGGTCACGCCCGATGGACACCTTACCATCTTTAGCACCGAACTTGTGGCCTGGAAATCGGGTCATGCGCACGCCGTGGATGAATTTTTGTTTGGAAATATTCCGGTTTCGGCTCTACCTCCGGGGCAATATCATTGCTATCTCCTGGCGACGCCTGCGGGAATTCTTTCGGCCTATTATCTTTGGCACACCTCTTTTGGGGTTCGGGATCCTTCGGGGGTTGCGGAAGCTATGCCGGGCCTCGATCTTTTTCCATGACGCTGAACCATACGGCTGTGTTCAATATGTACGGATATGAACAGGAATTCCGCATCGAAGGCGTCGTTCCGTTCGCTCTTTTGGACGACAATACCGTTTCCGGCAGCGGAACATTACAGGTGAGCACTCAAGGAGCGTGGCCCTACAACCCTGGAGGAAGCTTTAGTGGATCGGGCACGGCGGACGAAAGTTTGAGCGGCCGAATGTATCTGGACGCCAACTGTCAGGCAATGTCGGAAATCGTTTTCGACGAACAATTCCACCCTTTTCCCGTAACCTATCTCGTTGGCGCAATGACTTTTGTTGTGACGTTCCCAATCACCCAGCACAATACCTACACGCTCGTTTTTCCCGTCATTGACGGGGCCGCCGTTTCGGGTCCGCCGGCATTTGGCGGTATACAGGGAAGCTTCAATTGTATTTTGCACGTGGGCCGTTAGCGCTAAAGTGTGCCGTCGGTCGGGGTCAAGCCCGAAAGATCACCACATCACTGAAAGGGGCAGGTGTGCCTTTATGGGAAAGTGTGGGCCAGGAGCAGGAACGGGGAATCATGTGGTTCTTTGCGGTGCTTGACAACAGGGGGGGCTTCTCGATAAAAGCGGCGCACGAAAGAGAGAACTACCTCTACACGTACACGAAAGAGCCGGTGCCATGAGAAAGTGGGTCTTCTTGTTTCCGGGTCAGGGTTCGCAATATGTGGGCATGGGAAAGGATTTCTACGAAAACTATTCGAAAGTGCGGGAGCTGTTTGACCAGGCCGAGGCCATTCTCGGCATGGACGTCAAGAGGCTGTGCTTTGAAGGCCCAGAAGAAGTGCTCACGCAGACGCACAATGTGCAGCCGGCCATCACCGTAACCAACCTGGCGTGCCTCACCGTGCTGGCCCACCACGAAATTTTTCCTGCGGCGGCCGCCGGTCACAGCTTGGGCGAATACAGTGCCCTATACGCCGCGGGGGTCTTAACCCTTCAGGACACCCTGAACCTCGTTCGGTGGCGCGGGCAATTCATGCACGAAGCGTCTTTGGAAACGCCAGGGGCTATGGCGGCCGTCATGGATATGCCGGAAGAGAAGCTCCAGGACATCTGCCGACTGTGCGATGTGGAGATCGCCAACATCAACTGCCCGGACCAGCTCGTTATTACGGGCCCCGTGGAGGCCGTGAACAAGGCTCTGGAAGCCAGCGTCGCCAAAGGCGCCAAGAAATGCGTCAAACTTAACGTCAGTGGTCCATGGCACAGTCGATGCATGGAGTCGGCCCGGGAAAAATTTGAACCCCACGTGCGGGGCATTTCCTTTTCGCACCCGAAGATTCCTGTGGTGAACAATATCGATGCCAAGCCGTTGCAGAACGCCGATGAGGCTCCGGAAAAGCTTGTCAGACAGCTTTGTGGCGCGGTTTTGTGGAAGCAATCCATCGAGTGGTTTTTGGCCAACGGCTATGATCACTTTGTGGAGGTAGGGCCCAAGAAGACACTGAGAGGGTTGGTGCGACGTATCGACCGCAAGGTGGTCATTCATAACGTGGAAGATTCGGCGACACTGGCGACGTTTTTGCTCGCCAACGAAACCTGAAACCATGTGGTTTCAACAAGTTTTTTTATCTGAGCGGCAGCGCACGGCGCCGTGCGTTGCTCTGGTGCTTTGAGATTCTTTGCTTTGATCTGTTAACCTGCTTTGATGCATACGCCTATGTTTTTGCACGGGATAAGTTGAATTATCATGAATTCTTTCCCATAGGCTCTCCTCTCACTTTTTCACATTTCTGGTGATCTTCTGAAGAAAATCTAAATCCCACACGCATCCCAAGACTTCGATAGCGTTTTTAGCCCAAGTTCGTCACCTTTTTGCTTAAGGTATTGATATTGTTAGAAGTGCAT
>NZ_JBRAHS010000005.1:67329-157179 GCF_052743555.1 Desulfosoma sp. | reverse complement strand
ACAAACTTGGGCGAGGGCCTGTCCGACACTGACCCTTATGGCCATTTTTGGCTTCGTAACTACCTGAGATCGCTAGACCGGAAATGGATGAAAAGGATTTCTCGGACACGTCGCTACAGAAGTACCTTACCACGGGGTCCGCGCAGAAAGTGTCCCAAATTGTCCCCACTCTACAAAGAAACGCGACGGGGACAACGGAAAGAGGAACCACAGCCCATCGCGTTGATTAGGTTTTTTTGGAGGCGGCAACCGGATTCGAACCGGTGAATAACGGTTTTGCAGACCGCTCCCTTACCACTTGGGTATGCCGCCGATCGTGTGCCTTCTGCTTAACGGAAACGGTGTCCCCTGTCAAGAAGGAGTTTGCGCCGATTCGTGGGGGGTGTTCCGCGGCGGCGCTGATTGCAGTGCTTTTGCCTTGCGGTAAAAGTCCACGAAGTAGGCTCCAGCCGACCAGTATCCAAAGGCCAAAGAGATCCAGAGGAAAACCGTTCCCGTCACCCACAGGGGGCGTTGCAACCGTTCCCAATGAAGAAGAAGACAGAGAAGAGCCACGGTTTGGGAAACCATCTTGTTTTTACCCATGCGGCTGGCGTCCAGGATCAGTCCTTGGCTGGCGGCAATGGAGCGCAGCCCGGTGATGATAAATTCGCGCCCAATAATAAGAAAAACCATCCAGGCATGCACCTTGCCCAACTCAATGAGCATGATCAGGACGGCGCAGGTGAGCAATTTATCGGCTAAAGGGTCAAGAAGTTTTCCCACGGAAGTGACGAGATTGTGGCGGCGCGCCAAAATGCCGTCCAGGTAGTCGGTCAAGGAGGCCAAAACGTAAAGGGCAAAAGCCAGGTTTTGCAGACGTCCCGACGTGGGAGGAATGAGAATGACAATGATGACGGGAATGGCGAGAACCCTTAAGTAGGTCAAAAGGTTCGGCAACGCCGTCAAGTTTTTTCGAGAAAAATCGTCTCGCGTCATTGTCTCTTGTAGTGCATATAGTTTCGCAGCACGGCACGCAGGTAGGCGTTGGTTTCCGGAATGGGCGGTATGCCGCCGTAAAATTCCACGGTTTGGGGGCCGGCATTGTAGGCCGCCAGCGCCAGCAGCAGGCTATTGTTAAATCGAATCAGCATTTCCTTAAGATACCGAGTGCCTCCCAGGATGTTTTCCATGGGATCAAAGGGATTGGTGACCCCCATATCGTGAGCGGTCTTCGGCATGAGCTGCATGAGTCCCATGGCGCCCTTGGGAGACACCGCCCGCGGATCAAAATTGGATTCGGCCCTGATGACCGCTCGAATCAGCCTGGGATCGATGCCATGAATCACCGAAGCCTGATGGATATGGTCATCATAAGGCGTTTCGGATGTCCACGAAGGCACACTGATCTTGGGCAGAGGCGGCAAGGCCACCTTTTGAAACCGCGGACTTGACGGGACATTGGTGAAGTGCACCACCCCCTTTTCATCCACGTACTTGTAGATGGCTCCGGCATCGGCGTCGCTCGCTATGGCCCATGTCTGCAGTGTCACGGCGAGCATCACAGCAAAGATTTCTGGGGAGAGGCGAAAACGTGCCACGAGTCGATCCGCCATCTTCGTCCTCCTCATGCCCATGCCGAACCAGCCTATTTCTTTTCGACTTTCTCCCAATCCTTTAAAAACTTTTCCAGCCCCACATCCGTCAAAGGATGTCGCACAAGCTGGGCGATGACCGCATAGGGAATGGTGGCAATATCCGCGCCCATGCGAGCTGCTTCCAACACGTGCATGGGATGGCGAATGCTGGCCACAATGACTTCCGTATCAAACAGGTAGTTGGAAAAAATATCCTCGATCTGCGAAACAATCTGCATGCCTGAAGCGGCGATATCGTCCAGGCGCCCCACAAACGGGCTCACATACGTCGCCCCTGCTTTGGCGGCCAGCAAGGCCTGCAGGGGAGAAAAGACCAATGTGACATTGGTCTTGATACCCTCATCGGCACAAACCTTGACCGCTTTGAGGCCTTCTTCGGTCATAGGAATCTTGACCACCACATGGTCATCAATGGCGGCCAGTTCTCGAGCTTCGGCGACGAGATCCTCTGCCGAAGTGCTCACCGCCTCGGCACTCACCGGAGCCTGCACCACCTCACAGATCTTTTTGATATGCGCTCGAAAAGCTTCACGGTGCGCAATCCCTTCCTTGGCGATCAGGGACGGATTGGTGGTGACACCGTCCAGAACACCAAGGGCGTGGGCCTTTTGGATTTCTTCCAGATTCGCCGTATCGATAAAAAACTTCATCCTCTTTTGGACCCCTTTCTTTGTTTTTTCAGGAAGGCGTCACGGCACGTGGGGCTGCAAAAAAATACCGTCTTGCCGTCGATCCGCTCGGAAACGCCTTTCGTTTTGAAAAAATACGCCCCGCACTCAGGGTCCCGTATGAGCTCAGCTTCCTGGGCATTCACGGCATGATTGTCGTGTTTCCAAAAGGTTCCCAGTCGAGGCTTGAGCCATCGGTAGGCGGCATAGACAAGGAGGGCAAAGAGCAAGAGTCGAATCATAGGGCTTTCCACCGCTGCACAGCTTGCGATTGCACGTCAGGACGCTTTAGCAGTTCAAGCACCGAAACGCCCAGCACGGGATGCACAAACTGCGGGCACACTTCCGATGCCGGTTCTAAAACAAACCGTCGCTCGTGCGCTCGAGGGTGCGGAATCACGAGGCCCTCCTCATGGATCATGCGATCCCCGTAGAAAATGATGTCCAGATCCAGAGGGCGTGGTCCCCAACGCACCGTACGCACCCGTCCAAACATCTTTTCCAGGTCCAACAGCGCCGACAGCAGCTCTCGAGGGCTCAAGACGGTTTCCCCGAGGACGGCTCCGTTGATGAACCACGGTTGGTCCGTGTAGCCGATGGGTTCCGTTCGATACAGGGAGGAGACGGCGACGGCGCGAAAGCCCTTTAGGCGCAAAAGGGCTTTCACAGCCTCTCGGCACGATCCTTCCAGCCCCTCGACGTGGTCACTCACATTGGCCCCAAAACCGATGAGCACAGGGACAGCGTTTTCCCACTCTTCCCATCCGTTTCTCATCGGTTTCACCACCTTCTCGGCCCCAAAAGCCCTTCCTCTTCGGCCGAAGCTACCAAGAAAGCTTAAGAATGCGATGCACAGCTTCCCGCACGCGTTCCTTATCCACGGTCAGAGCCATACGCACGTAGCCTTCTCCGGGTGCGCCGAATCCGCTTCCCGGCGTTGTGACGATGCCGGCTTCCTTAAGGAGTTTCGCAGTGAAATCGGCCGACGACATGCCCTGGGGCGTCGGGCACCACACATAAAAGGTGGCCTTGGGGGGTTGAGCGTTCAGTCCTGCGCGGCGCAGCCCTTCGATGAGAATGTCGCGCCGTTTCTGATAGATGGCTTGCATTTCTTGAACGCATTTTTGATCGCCGTCCAAAGCCTCCACGCCGGCAAGTTGCACCGCGTTAAAAACGCCCGAGTCCACGTTGCTTTTGATCTGCGCAAGGCCTGAGATCACGTGCGCATTGCCGACGGCAAACCCGATGCGCCAACCCGTCATGTTATAGGTCTTGGACAGGGAATGAAACTCAATGCCCACGTCCATGGCCCCTGGCACTTGGAGAAAACTCATGGGACGGTAGTCGTCAAAGGCTATTTCGGAATAAGCGGCATCATGACACACGATGATGTCGTAGCGCTTGGCAAAAGCCACCACCTCTTCAAAAAAGGCCGCGTCCGCCACAGCCCCCGTGGGATTGTTGGGATAGTTGATAAAAAGCAGCTTAGCGCGCTGAGCCGTTTCTTCGGGAATGGCGCTCAGATCCGGAAGGAACCCGTTCTCCTTGACCAAGGGCATGATGTGGGATGTTCCCCCGGCAAACATCACGGCCACCTGATACACCGGATAGGCGGGGCTGGGCACCAGGGCCACATCCCCAGGATTGATGAACGCCAGGGGCAGGTGAGCGATGCCTTCCTTGGATCCGATGAGGGTCAAGACCTGCGTGGAGGGATCCAGATGCACGTCAAAACGTTGCTTGTACCAACGGGCCACCGCATCCCGAAAGGCGTTCATTCCCGAATACAAAGGATACTGATGGTTCGCCGGGTCTTGAGCTGCCGTTTGAAGACGCTCAATAATATGCGAGGGTGTGGGAAGATCCGGATCGCCTACGCCCAAGTTGATCACATCTACGCCCTTGGCCAGAAGTTCCGCCTTGAGTCGATCGATTTCTTTGAAAAGGTACGGGGGAAGATTCTTCACTCGATTCGCAAAATCCACATTCATGAGTGCCTCCGCTGCATCATTGCGCAATCCCCAAAACATCCAACATGCTGTACAATCCGGCCGGCTTACCCACAACCCATTTCGCGGCCAAGATAGCCCCCCGTGCGAAGTTGTCACGGCTATGAGCTCGATGGGTCACTTCGATGCGTTCCCCCATGCCGAGAAAAAACACCGTGTGTTCCCCCACCACGTCACCGCCTCTTAAAGTCTGCACGCCAATAGCATCCCGAGGTCTTTCTCCGATGAGGCCGTGGCGGGCGTACACGCCCACCTCATCCATCGCAAGGCCTCGCGCCTGAGCCACGGCTTCGGCCAGCTTTAACGCTGTTCCACTGGGGGCGTCTTTCTTGAACCGATGATGTGCTTCCACGATTTCCACGTCGTAGTCCGGACCCAGAAGACGGGTCATGTCCCGAAGAATCTTGAAAAGCACATTGACCCCGATGCTCATGTTGGGGGCCAGAACGCAGGCGATTTCCTGTGCGAGCGTTCCAATGTGTTCCACCTGGGTCGGGTTGAATCCTGTGGTCCCGATGACCACAGCCTTGCCCGCGGCGGCCGCCGCTTTCATGTGGTTCAAGGAGGCTTCGGGAGCGGTAAAGTCAATGAGAACGTCGCAACGTTCCAGGACACGTTCCACGGCGTCTTGCACGAGCACGCCACTGGGTCGAGAGCCGCTCAATGTCCCTAGATCGCACCCCACCACGGCATGCCCCGGTCGTTCACAACCGCCCACCAGTGTGATCCCATCCGTTTGGCTCAGGATCTGCGCAGTGCGCGATCCCATGCGGCCTCCGATTCCGGCTACCGCTGCTCTCACCATGGCGGCTCCTTTCGTTCTAAATCAAGCCATAGTCTTTCAAGGCGCCCGTCACTTTTGCCTTGCTGGCTTCTGTCAAGCCCACCAGAGGCAGACGCACCTCATCGCTTTGAATCTTGCCCATCATCTTCAGCGCGGCTTTCACGGGAGCCGGGTTGGTTTCCACGAACATGGCATGGCACAAAGGCAGCAGCTTGTAGTAAAGAGCGTAAGCTTCCCGGAACCGACCCTGAAGGAGGTGCGTGCACATGTCTGCCACGTCCCGAGGCGCGATGTTGGAAACCACGGAAATCACCCCTTTGCCGCCGACGCACATCAAAGGGAACGTGATGTAGTCCTCGCCGGAAAGCACAGTGAAGTGATCGCCGCAGAGCCGAATGATGTCGGTGATCTGTTTCATGGATCCTGTGGCTTCCTTGACGCCCACGATGTTGGGAATTTGAGCCAACCGAGCGATGGTTTCCGGTTCCATGTTGACGGCCGTGCGACCCGGAATGTTGTAGACGATAATCGGAAGATTCACCGTTTCGGCCACTTCTTTGAAATGCTGATAGAGGCCTTCTTGGGTCGGTTTGTTGTAATAGGGAGCGATCATGAGGGCCGCATCCGCGCCGCATTCCTTGGCGTGTTTCGTCAATCGAATGGCTTCCGTGGTGTTGTTGGAACCGGTGCCGGCAATGACCGGAACACGCTTTTTCACCTGGTCCACCGTGATCTCCACAACCCGTTCGTGCTCTTCGTGGCTGAGCGTGGCGGATTCACCGGTGGTGCCGCAGGGCACGATGCCGTGAGTGCCGTTTTCGATCTGAAATTCAATGAGATCCCTCAGTGCTGGTTCGTCAATGCGACCGTTTTGAAAGGGCGTGACGATGGCCACAAAGGCTCCCTCAAACATGATTCCCTCCTGTCTTCTCGAGATTCTCAACGTCATTGGTTGTGTTTTCCAGATGCCGCGCCGAGGGTCTCCGTCCACAAAAGGCCCTCGTAGACCACTCGGGCATCCCCTTCTAGAAAAACATCGCGAAACTCTTCTCCCTCCTGGTGAAAATGAATCACCAATGTTTCCCCGCTTTGTGTCTCAACGTGCACGGGAGGGCGCACATAGCCGTGAGCGGCAGCGATAAGGGCGGCGGCGATGGATCCTGTACCGCAGGCCAGGGTTTCTTCTTCCACTCCGCGCTCATAGGTTCGAATCTTTAGTTGTGACGGGCCGAGAACCGCGACGAAATTGGCGTTGGTTCCCGCCGGCGCAAAGAGGGAATGATACCGAAGAGCCCGTCCCACGCTGAAAACATCCCACTGGGAGAGGGTATTGGGGGAGTCGAGAAAAAAAACCACGTGAGGCACGCCTGTGTTGATGGCATGAACGCACAGGGTTTGGTCCGCAACGACCACGTCCACGTTGGGTCGGTAGCCGTGAGGGGGCGTCATCTGAACGCGCACGCGAAGGCCGTCCACATGGGCTTGGATCTTTCCCGCCAGTGTCCGAAAGGTCATGGTCGAGCGCGAAACAATGCCCTGCAGATGAGCGAATCGAGCGGCGCAGCGCGCTCCATTACCGCACATTTCCGCTTCACTGCCGTCCGCGTTGTAGAAGCGCCAGGCAAAGTCGCATTCTGGATCGTTTTCAATGAGAATGACACCGTCCGCACCGGCCGAGAGTTTCCGACGGCACACGGCTTTCACCAGGTCTGGGCATCGCTCGGAGGGAATCATTCCTCGGCGGTTGTCAATGAGAATGAAGTCGTTTCCGGAACCGGTCATTTTGAAGAAAGGAATGCGCTCCATGAAGCCGCCTCACATCAAGGGAATGTTTTCCAGCCGAACCAAATCGTCCCATGTTTCTCGGCGTCGAATCACATGGTAGGTCTTTCCGTCCACAAGGATTTCGGCGGGTCGTGGTCGGGAATTGTAATTGGAGGCCATACTGAACCCGTACGCTCCCGCGCTCATCACTGCCAACAGATCCCTTGGAACGAGCCGAGGCAGCGTTCTTTCTCGGGCAAGAAAATCACCGCTTTCGCAGATGGGGCCGACCACGTCCACGGTTTCCTGTTCCCTTTCCGAAGGCACCACGGGCTGAATATGATGATAGGCCCCATACAGGCTTGGGCGAATGAGGTCGTTCATGCCGGCGTCCACAATGACGAAATGTTTCGTGGGCGTGCTCTTGGTGTACAAGACGCGGGTGACCAAAATGCCGGCATTGCCCACGATGACGCGACCCGGCTCAAAGATGAGCGTGCAGGAAAGGCCGTTCATTTCCTTGAGAATCGCTTCGGCGTATTCAACGGGGTGAGGGGGGGCCTCGTCAGCATAGGTAATGCCCAAACCGCCCCCGAGATCCAGATAGTGTATAGGAATACCCAGAGCGTGGAGCCGCTCCATCAGAATGCGCAATCTCTTGAGGGCATCCACAAAAGGTTGGATCTCGGTCAGTTGGCTGCCGATGTGACAGTCAATGCCCACCACCTTGATATGGGGGAGTCGAGTGGCGTGCCGGTAGCTCTCAATGGCCTCGTCCACACGAATCCCGAACTTGTTCTTTTCCATGCCTGTCGTGATGTAGGGATGGGACTTAGGGTCCACATCGGGATTGACCCGCAGGGCAATTCGGGCCGTGCACCCAAGGGCTTGAGCCCTCTGGCTGATGGCTTCCAGTTCTTGGCGCGATTCAATATTGAACATGAGAATGTCTTCGGAAAGGGCATAGTCGATCTCTTCCCGGGTTTTTCCTACGCCCGAATAGACGATCTTAGCCGGCGGAATGCCGGCTCGGCGTGCTCGAAAAAGTTCCCCCCCGGAGACAATGTCCACACCGCCGCCCAGAGAACCCAAAAGGGCCAAAATGGCCACATTGGAATTGGCCTTCACGGAATAGCAGGTCAGATGTGGAATGCGGGAAAAAGCCCCGTCAAAGACTTGAAAATGGTGCGTCAGGGTGGCTCGGCTGTAGATATAGACCGGCGTTCCCACGTCCTGCACGATGGTTTCCACCGGGACATCTTCCCCGTACAATCGTCCATGGCGGTACTGAAAATGGTGCATCGTCTTTCCCTTCACAGCCGGCAATCATCGGCGAAAGTCGTTGAATCGCACGTGGCGCACTTCCACCCACTTGGAAAGCAGCCCTTCCTTATGTGGAGCGTCGGGGCTTACCGAAGAAACGGCATAGGCGTACACCTTGTTGGGTTCCACCTTGGCGTCGATGAATGGTGGCTTATTCAGGGGCTCACCGGTCAAGCGGACAATGGTCTTGCCGTCGCGGCGGTACACGTGGTAGCCGGCAACAGGCTGAGCGGATTCCGTCCAGTGCACTTCAATTTTTTCTCTTAAAGGCACGGCCCACACGGTGGTGGGCGGAGGTGGCGGCATTCTTTCAGGAGCCCGTATCAATGCACTTTCCGTCCAGGGGCCGGAAACCTCCGCATCCAAAACCCGAAGGACCGGCCGCACGCGGTACTGGTAATGCTCCTGCGGTTGCACCGAGGTGTCCAGGTAACTATTCCCCTGGAGAAATTCCGGATTCAGAGTTTCCCACTCCAACCCTTTTTGACGTCGCTCAATGAGAAAGGACGTTTTGGGATCCGGCATCTTGTCGGCGGTCATGGGCGCGTCCCAGCGGACCAGAACGCCACGTTGATCGGCGCATGTTTCCACTTTTTTCACGGGTCGGGGGGGTGCGCTCAGGTGAACGCGCGTGGGAGCCGACAGGGACAATGTACGTTCCTTTTTGTCCACGATGGCAATCCAATACCGATAGACTTCTTCGGCTTGTGCCGATGTATCGGTCCACTCCACCATGCCGTGGGCAACCTGCCATGGACCTTGGCTCGCGGGATCGATGCGCACCAGGGTTTCGACGGCTTCCGGAGGACAGTCCCCACATTGGACCCGCTCCAGGTCGGTACGTTCCCGTTGGACCACAAAGATGAGGTCACCAGGCCGTTTTTTTTCGTGGACGATCGGCGGAATGGGCCATGTGAGTCGCACCTGCCCGTCGACCAGTTCCACTCGAATGTCCACAACCTGAGGTGGTTTTTCAAGACCTACGGGGCGGGGGGGCGTTTTCTTGCCGCAGCTGCCTGCAAAAATCAAGGCGACCATCAAAAAGGCGCGGATCTGCCACGCTTTTCCAAACTTTTCGCGATTCAGTGAACATGCGCGCATGGTGAAATCCTTTATGATTATCGCCTCGGACAGTGCCCGAGTGCCGAAGCCAAGGCCATTGGAAGCCGATGCGAACGAAAAGACATCTCATTGATGCGGCCTAAGCCGAAAATGCCCGTTTCGCCTCGGGTTGTTCCTCGTGCATGATCGCGGAAACGACACGGAAATGATCCTTCCGTGAGCGCCTCACACCGCAGGCGGAGCATCGACATGGACGCGCTCAAGCCTTGCGTGCGTCTCAGCCCGCACCGCATCAATAGCTTCACGAACTCTTTGAGGACTGGTTCCACCATGGGATGTGCGCCGTTCCACGGCGCTGTGCAGGGAAAGGACCGCAAAGAGGTCCGCATCCAAGGCCTTGTGAAATTTCTTGAGTTCCTCCACGGAACAGTCTGAGAGATCCTTACCGAGCTTTTCACAGTGGTGCACCATTTGTCCCACCACATAATGGGCCTTCCGAAACGGAACGCCTTTGCGCACCAGATAATCCGCCACCTCCGTCGCCAGGGCATATCCCTGGGCTGCAGCCGTCTCCATGCGGTCCTGATTGAACCGCAGTTCGGGAAGCATCTTGTTCAGCACGGCCAGAGTTTGTCGCACCGTATCGGCTGTGTCAAAGGCGGGTTCTTTATCCTCCTGAAGGTCTCGATTGTAAGTCAGGGGCAGGTTCTTGACCAAGGCGAGCAGCGCCATGAGGTTGCCGTAAACGCGGGCACTCTTGCCACGCATGAGTTCCGGCACGTCGGGGTTCTTTTTCTGAGGCATGATGCTTGAGCCGGTGCAGAAGGCATCGCTGATGTCCACAAAACCGAATTCCACAGTGGACCACAAGACCAATTCCTCGGCAAGGCGGCTGATGTGCATCATGAGGATGGCCGAGGCGGCGCAAAATTCGATCAAATAGTCGCGATCGCTCACGGCGTCCATGCTGTTGCGCGTGATTCGGGGAAAGCCCAGAGCCTTGGCGGTCATTTCCATATTGATGGGAAAGGTGGTGCCCGCAAGGGCCGCGCTGCCCAATGGAAGCACGTTGATGCGATCAAAACACTGGGCCAGGCGCTCTTCGTCTCGAAGAAACATTTCCGCGTAGGCCATGAGGTGATGGGCCAGCAGCACGGGCTGCGCATGCTGCAGATGGGTATACCCTGGCATCACGATATGCAGGTTTTTTTCCGCCAGTCCGCTCAAAATGTTCACCGTTTCCAGAAGCAGACGGCGGCACTCCAAGACCACGTCCCGCATGAACAGCCGAGTGTCCAAGGCGATTTGATCATTGCGGCTCCGGGCCGTGTGCAGTTTTCCTCCTAGCTCGCCGATCTTTTGCATGAGGCGCTGTTCCACGGCCATATGAATGTCTTCTTGCGAGGCATCCAACAACAATTCTCCCCGCTCAATTTCTCGAAGAATCTCCCCAAGGCTTTGAACAATCTGCGAGGCTTCTTCATGGGTGAGAATGCCGCATTCAGCCAGCATGCGACAGTGGGCGATGCTGCCTTGAATGTCGTAGCGGTACAGGCGCCGGTCACAGTGAATGGATGCCGTGTATTCTTCCACCAAAGAATCCGTGGGCTGCTCAAATCGCCCCTGCCACATCTTTTCAGACATGTGTTCGTCCTCGTGCGCGGCTTCTGACAAGATTCTGGACCCGCAGACGCAAACCCTGCAACCGTATGAAACCGCTGGCGTCGCTTTGTCGATAAACATCCTCTTCTTCAAAGGTTGCCAATTGAGGATCATACAGGGACTGGTCCGATTTTCTGCCGATGACCGTGCAATGGCCCTTGTAGAGTCTCAGGCGAACGGTGCCCGTGACATTTTCCTGGGATGCATCGATCAAGCTCTGCAAAGCCACCCGTTCCGGCGCGTACCAAAAGCCGTTGTAAATGAGCCTGGCATATTGCGGGATCAAGGAATCGCGAAGGAACATGACTTCTCGGTCCATGGTGATGGATTCCATGGCTCGGTGGGCCGTTCTTAAAATGGTGCCTCCAGGGGTTTCATACACACCGCGGGATTTCATACCCACAAAGCGGCTTTCCACCACGTCGGCTCGGCCCACGCCATGGCGGCCGCCGATGCGATTGAGAGTGTGCAGCAAAGCGGCTGGCGTCATGGATTGGCCGTTTACCGCGATGGGATCGCCTCGAAGAAAGTCCACTTCAACCACTTCTGGCTCATTTGGCGCGTCCCGAGGGTCCACCGTCATCGTGAACATGGATGGATCCGGTTCCCGCCATGGATCTTCCAAAATGCCCCCTTCGTAGCTGATGTGCAGCAGGTTCGCGTCACAGCTGTAAGGCTTTTCGGGAGTGACGGGGACGGGGATGCCGTGCTTGCGGGCAAATTCCAGAAGGGCTTGCCTGGACTTTAGGTTCCATTCGCGCCAGGGGGCGATGACTTTTAGATGCGGTGCGAGCGCGGTATAGGTGAGCTCAAAGCGCACCTGGTCGTTACCCTTGCCGGTTGCCCCGTGACTGAGCGCATCCGCGCCTTCTTCCTGAGCAATTTCCACCTGTCTCTTGGCGATGAGCGGTCTCGCGATGGCCGTGCCGAGCAGATACTGTCCCTCGTAAATGACATTGGCGCGAAAGGCCGGAAAGACAAAGTCTCGAACGAATTCTTCGCGAAGATCCTCCACTCTCGCTTTGACGGCTCCCGTGGCCAGAGCCTTCTTTTCGATGGCCTGCAGGTCGTCTCCCTGGCCCAGGTCCGCCACAAAGGCGACGACGTCATAGTCATAGGTTTCGATTAGCCACTTGAGAATAATGGAAGTGTCCAAACCCCCGGAATAGGCCAAAACCACTTTGCTCATGCCCATGATCGCTCGGTTCTCCTTACCCTCCAAGAAGGGTTTCGCTGTCGCTTTTTCTCGTCGTTGCTTGCCAAAACCGTCAAGAGACGTCCTACATACCGGAAAATCGCGCATTTTGACAAGAGATACTACGACGCCAGAAGCCATCGAAGGAGCGCCGCTTGCGCATGCAACCGGTTTTCGGCCTGGTCGTAAACGACGGACTGCGGTCCCTCCAGGACATCCTCTGTAATTTCTTCGCCCCGATGCGCGGGAAGACAATGAAGGACAATGGCTTCCTTGGGCGCCTTGGCCAATAGCGCCGCGTTCAACTGAAAGGGCCAAAAAACCTTGCGGCGCTGTTCCGCTTCATGCTCCTGGCCCATGCTGGCCCACACATCCGTATTGATCACGACGGCTTCCCTCACAGCCTCTCCAGGGTCATCATAAAGGCCGATGTCGGCGATCCCCTCCCGGCGGGCTCGTTCCAGCACCCGAGCTGACGGCCAATAACCTTCCGGGCATGAAATATTCAATCGAAAACCCAATCGCGCCGAGGCATTGATCCAAGAATGGGCCATGTTGTTGCCGTCCCCGATCCAGGCCACCACCACATTGTCCAGGCGCTTTTTCTTTTCCATTACGGTCACCAGGTCGCTGAGAACCTGACAGGGATGACACAGATCCGTCAATCCGTTGATCACGGGAATGGAGGCATGCCGCGCCAGGGTCACCACATCCTCATGATCGTAGGTGCGCACCACCAGAGCCTCGATGTAGCGGGATAAAACCTTTGCCGTATCCGAGAGGGGTTCCGATCGCGAAAGCTGCGTGTCGTGAACGCTCAAAAAGGTGCAGGCCCCGCCCAGCCGATGCATGGCCCCTTCAAAGGACACCCGGGTTCTCGTGGAGGGCTTGTTAAAAAGCAGCCCCAAAGTCTTCTGGTACAGCACGGGTTTCAGCCTACCCTGAGACCAGTCCCGTTTCAGTTGAAGGGCTTGATCGATAAGGGAAAAAATCTCCTCCCGCGTCACATCCCACAGACTGAGAAAGTCTCTTTTCATGGCGTCCACTCCTTGAGCACGGCGTCCAGGACCTCGATGAGCCGGTCAATGTCGTCCTTGGCGATGATGAGAGGCGGGACGAAGCGCAGCACCGTTTCATGCGTGCAATTGATAAGAAAACCCCTTGTGAGGCACTGATCCACCACGGCTTTCCCGGAATCCGCCAGTTCCATTCCTAAAATGAGCCCTCGGCCCCGAACGTCTCGAACCTTTTCCGCGTGCCGTAATTGAAGATCCCGAAGTCTTTCCAGAAAATACTGCCCCTTGTCTCGCACCGCCGCAAGAAAGGACTCTTGCGCAATCAGTTCCAAAACCTTGCCGGCGGCCGCGGTTACCAGGGGTGTGCCGCCAAAGGTGCTAGCATGGCTTCCCGGGGTAAAGGCGCGAGCGGCCTGTTCCGTGGCCAGCATGGCCCCGATGGGCAGTCCGTTGCCCAAAGCTTTCGCCAGGGTCATCACATCCGGGGTGACCCCAAGCTGCTCATAGGCAAAAAGGGTTCCCGTGCGTCCCATGCCCACCTGAACTTCGTCAAAAATCAGAAGAACATCCCGCTCCGTGCAGAGCTCTCGAAGCTCTTTAAAAAACTCGGCATGCCCAAGCCGGACGCCGCCTTCTCCTTGAATGGGTTCCACCAACACGGCGCACACCTGAGGGGACATGGCCCGACGCACCGCCTCGATGTCGTTGTAGGGCACAAAGAGAAAGCCTTCCACCAGGGGTTCAAAGCCTTTGTGCACCTTTTCCTGACCAGTGGCCGACAGAGTGGCCAGAGTGCGGCCGTGAAAGGAGTCTTCCATGGTGATCACATGAAAACGTCCTGGGCCGTATTTGTCCCGACTGTATTTTCGAGCCAACTTAATGGCGGCTTCGTTGGCTTCAGCACCACTGTTGGCAAAGAAGACACGGTCGGCAAAGGAGCGGCGGAGTAGAGCGTCGGCGAGAGCGGTTTGAGGGCGTGTGTAGAACAGATTGGACACGTGGACCAGGGTTTGCGCCTGGCGACAGATGATCTCCGTCACTTCGGGATGACAATGACCCAGGTTGCACACGGCAATACCGGCCACAAAATCGATATATTCTTTGCCGTCGGCGTCCCACAATCGGCTGCCTTGGCCTCTTTCCAGCACCACAGGATAGCGGGCATAGGTGGAACAAACCACCTGGTCACACAAGGTCATCACGGGATGTGTCATGAGCCCATCCTTTCCTGGAATCTCTTGGAAGGTTGTGAAGGAACGATTTCGGTACCGATCCCTGAGTCGGTGAAGAGTTCCAAAAGCACGGCGTGGGGAATGCGTCCATCAAGGATGGCCACCTTTTTGACGCCCCCTTGGACGGCGTCCATGGCGCACTGCACTTTGGGAATCATTCCCCCTTTGAGGCCCTCGTCCTGAATGAGTTCCGCGGCTTCGGCCACAGAGAGGGTGGAAATGAGTTCGCCTGCCGCGTTGAGCACTCCAGGCACATCGGTCATGAGCACCAGTTTTTCAGCATTCAACGCAGCCGCCACTTTGCCGGCGACCAGGTCAGCGTTGATGTTGTACGTTTCTCCAGACTTACCCACCCCCACAGGTGCAATGACCGGAATGACATGACTCTTTTCCAGCACTTTCAGGATTTCCACATTGACACGTTCCACTTCGCCCACGAGGCCGATATCAATGATTTCCGGAGGCTGGTCGTCTCCCAGGTATTTGAAAAGATGCATCTTGCGCGCCTCGATGAGCATACCGTCCTTGCCGCTCAGGCCAATGGCGCGCCCGCCATGGCGGTTGATGAGAGCCACAATCTCCTTGTTCACCTTTCCAGCCAGCACCATCTCCACCACATCCATGGTTTCTTCATCGGTGACCCGCATGCCTTCCCGAAAATCCGACTTCTTGCCGACACGGTCCAGCATGCGGCCGATCTGAGGTCCTCCGCCATGGACCACCACGGGATGAATCCCGATGTATTTCATGAGCACCACGTCCTGAGCGAAGCTTTCCTTCAAGGCTTCGTCCTTCATGGCGTGGCCTCCGTATTTGATCACCACCATCTTTCCTGAAAACTGCCGAATATAGGGCAAAGCCTCGATGAGTAACGCGGCGGCATCTCGCATCACGGCTGTGTTCCTCCTTGGCGAAAACAAGGCTTAAAGAATGTAGCGGCTTAGGTCCTCGTCCTTAACGATGTCTTCGAGGGTTTGTTTCACGTAGTCTCGCGTAATGTGCAGGGTTTGGCCTTTGAGCTCGGGCGCATGAAAGGAGATGTCCGACAACAACTTTTCCATAATGGTGTGCAACCTTCGTGCGCCGATGTTTTCCGTACGCGTGTTCACTTGGTAAGCGATGTCCGCAACCTCTTCGATGGCTGCGTCGTCAAAGACCAGAGTGACGCCTTCTGTGGCCAGCAAGGCAATGTACTGAGTGATCAGAGCGTTTTCCGGTTCTTTGAGGATACGGACAAAATCTTCCTTGGTCAGGGATTGGAGTTCCACGCGAATGGGAAAGCGTCCTTGGAGTTCAGGAATGAGTTCCGACGGCTTGGCGATGTGAAAGGCGCCGCTGGCAATAAAGAGAATGTGATCCGTACGCACCAGACCGTATTTGGTGGTCACGGTCGATCCTTCCACTATGGGCAAAAGGTCCCTCTGCACACCTTCTCGGGACACATCGGGCCCGCGAGTGCCTTCGCGTCCCGCGATCTTGTCGATCTCATCGATAAAGATGATTCCGGAATGCTCCACCCGTTCGATGGCTTGCCGTATGACCTTGTCCATGTCGATGAGCCGCTGCGATTCCTGGTCCACCAGAATCTCGCGAGCTTCGGGGATCTTCACCTTGCGACGCTTGGTGCGCCGGGGAAGCATCGAACTGAGCATTTCTCGAAAGTTGTAGTCCATTTCTTCCATACCGGCACTGGCAAAAAGATCAAAGACCGGTACGGAGCGATCTTCCACTTCCAATTCCACATAGCGATCGTCCAGAGCCCCTTGGCGCAAAAGTTTTCGTAGCTTTTCTCGAGTGGCATCGGCCTGTTGTGTTTCTTCCTGGGCCGTTTTGGCCTCATTGGACTCATGGACTCGACTGGAGGCGGCCGCGCTGTGCCGAGAAGGGGGAAGAAGAATGTCCAGAAGTCTTTCCTCCGCCAGTTCTTCGGCTTTGAGGCGAACGGTTTCCATTTCTTCTGAACGCACCATATTGACGGCCAGATCCGCCAGATCTCGAATCATGGATTCCACGTCGCGGCCCACATAGCCCACTTCGGTGAACTTGCTGGCCTCCACCTTGAGAAAAGGGGACTGGGCCAACCGTGCTAGGCGGCGCGCGATTTCCGTCTTTCCCACGCCCGTCGGGCCGATCATGATGATGTTTTTGGGAGCAATTTCATCCCGCAGGTGTTCCGGCACCTGTTGGCGGCGCCATCGGTTTCTCAGGGCGATGGCCACCATGCGCTTGGCCTCTTTTTGGCCGATGACGAACTTGTCCAATTCCCGTACGATTTCCGCCGGCGTCAGGGGTTGCTGCATGGTGTCACAACTCCTCTATGGTAAAAGACTCATTGGTGTAGATGCATAATTGGGCGGCGACCTTCATGGCCTCTTCGGCCACCGTGCGCAAGGCAAGGTCCGTGTGCGTCAAAAGGGCTCGAGCTGCCGCCAAGGCGTAAGGGCCTCCCGAACCCACAGCGGCAAGACCGTCGTCGGGTTCGATGACATCGCCCGTGCCGCTCAGGATCAAGCACTGGCTGCGATCGGCGGCTATGAGCAGGGCTTCCAGGCGTCGAAGGGCCCGATCCATACGCCAATCCTTGGCCAGCTCCACGGCGGCTCTTTTCAGATTGCCGTTGTATTGCTCGAGCTTGGTTTCCAACCGTTCAAAAAGGGTAAAGGCATCGGCGGTGGCTCCCGCAAACCCGGCGAGAATCTGATCGTGATACATCTTGCGCACTTTGCGCGCCTGCTGTTTCATGACGGTATCGCCAAAAGTCACCTGGCCGTCTCCGGCCATGACCACGTGCTGCCCTCGATGAATGGCCAAGACGGTGGTGCCGTGCATGCGGGTCCACGAACTGGGGGAAGATGGCGTTGAGAGCATGCCTGTCCTTTCCTGCGTTAAATCCTAAAATTCTTTCGAGAAGCCCTTCCGTCGCAGCGGCGCAAGCCGTGATGCCTGATCTCGCCTTGCGGCGCTCCCACTGAAAGAAACAAAAAACGGCCCCCAAGAGCCATTCTAAGCCACGCTCCTACGAGTTGGGTTTACGGCTACGAGGATGTGCGGCGTCGTAGACACTCATCAGCCGATCCATATCCACGCGTGTATATCGCTGTGTGGTGGAAAGCCCGGCGTGTCCCAGCAGCTCCTGAATACTTCGAAGATCTGCGCCGGAACTTAACAAATGCGTGGCAAAGCTGTGGCGAAGCCCGTGAGGACTCAAAGGGCGCCACTGGCCGGCGTCGCGAAGTCTTTGCGTCAAGAGGCGCCGCACCGAACGATCCGACAGTCTGCCGCCTCGAGCATTAAGGAACACGGCGTTTTGGTCATAGGGCCCGTGCCATTGGCTGTGAAAGGCTTGAAGGTATCGGCCGATGGCTTCCACCGCCTTGGAACCGATGGGCACGACGCGTTCCTTGGAGCCTTTTCCCATAGCGCGCACCACGCCTTCCTGTCTGTCCAGGTGGTCGTGGTTGAGGCGCACCAACTCCCCGACGCGCAGCCCGGTGGCATAGAGGGTTTCAAAAAGGGCCCAGTCCCGCAACGTGGTCCAAGGGGCCGAAAGGGCCTGAGCTCTTTTTTGCAAATCATCGAGAAAGGCGAGCATTTCGTCCACATCCAGGAAAGCCGGCAGCGTAACGCTGACCTTGGGCGAACGCAAAGAACGAGCGGGATTGTGGGCGAGTCGCTGTCTTTCCAAAAGAAATCGAAAAAAGGAGCGGTAAGTGGCCAGGGCTCGCGCCTGGCTGCTCTTTGCCAGCCGTGGATGCCTGTGAAAAACGAATCGACGCAGGTTGGCTTCCGACAAGTCGTCCATGTCCAGGTGCGATCGACCCAAAAGGTGTTGAAGAAAGAGATACCACTGCGCCAGATCGACCCCGTAGCTTTTCACCGTTGCCGGGCTCATCGCCCTTTGAGAACGAAGAAAGTTCAAGAAATCCTTAAGCGCCATGACGGCCGGCCCGTCAAGACTTTGAAAGACCCGATGCAGCAACGACCCCGTCTCGCGACTCATGTTCGAGCTCCCACTGTGTGCCCACTCAGGGCGTGCCGTTGAAAAGCTATAAAGAATCAGAAAACCGACGGAAGAGAAAGACTTTTCTTGAGCTGTCAGCCAAAATCTTTGAACCCACGCACCTCCGTGCCAAGCCGGGATTGTTCTTGACTTTTCTCGCACGCTTCATCTAAGAACCTCACTTGTGCTTTTCCTCCTAAAGTCCGCGGCGACACTGACCGGTCTCACCACACCCACCGTAACGGTTCGGATTCGGCTGGTGAATCGCCGTTTTTTGGTTTTCGGCAAGCACTGAAGCAATCGCCCCGCTCAAGACACGGGGCACAGGCGAAGAAAGGAATGACACATGATCGAATCTGTAGACAAGGTTCGAACTTTTGCCATCATTTCCCACGGCGGTGCCGGAAAGACCTCTTTGGCCGAGGCCATGCTGTTTACGGCAGGCGTGACCACGCGATTGGGCAAGGTGGATGACAACACCTCCGTCATGGATTTCGAGCCTGAAGAAGTGAGCCGCAAGATCACCATCAGCATGGCCCTGAACACCTTTGCTTGGAAAAAGCATGCCTGCACCATCATCGACACGCCGGGGGATTTTAATTTCATTGCGGAAACAAAGAGTTCCCTGCAGGGTGCAGATGCGGCTGTGGTGGTTGTGGACGCCATCGACGGCGTCAAGGTGCAGACAGAAAAAGTCTGGGAGTTTGCCGAAGAACTGGGCCTGCCGCGTATGGTGTTTATCAGCAAGATGGATCGGGAACGGGCCGATTTTGTTAAGACAGTGGAAAACATTCGCCGGCAACTGGGTTCCCGATGCGTGCCTTTGACAGTGCCCGTAGGAAGTGCCGAAAACTTTCAAGGCGTTGTGGATGTGCTGACCGGCAAAGCCTTCTTTTACGGTCGCGGAGACACCGGCAAGTTCGATGTCAAGGAAGCGCCCGCAGACGCGCTGCAGCTGGCGGCCCAGTACAAAGAAATGCTTGTGGAAAACGTGTGCGAAGCTAACGATGCCCTTCTGGAAAAATACTTGGAAGGTCAGGAATTGACCCCAGAAGAGATCGTGGGGGGCTTGCGCGGGGCCGTGATCGCCGAACGCCTCATTCCCATCGCGTGTGGTTCCGGCACGACCAATGTGGGAACGGCCCAGGTTTTGGACATCATTGTGGATTGTTTTCCTTCCCCTCTAGATCGAGGCTCCAGAAAAGGTGTCTCCTTGGACGGGGCCGGCGAGGTGGTTCGGGAACCTGACCCCGCCGCGCCCTTCTCCGGCTTGGTCATCAAGACCATCAGTGATCCTTATGCCGGGCGCTTGTCGGTCGTGCGCATCTTTTCCGGGACCATCAAACCGGATGCCAGCGTTTTCAACAGCACGAAAAAATCCAAGGAACGTTACGGGCAGCTTCTGCGCATCAAAGGAAAGGCACAGGAAGGGATTCCTGAAGCCGGGCCCGGTGAGATTGTGGCCGTGGCCAAGCTCAAGGAAACGACAACGGGGGACACATTGTGCGACGAGAAAAACCCCGTGGTCTTTTCGTTCCCTGAGCTGCCCGCTGCGGTCTATTCCTTGGCCATCGAACCCAAGAGCAAGGGCGACGAAGAGAAGATTTTCAGCTCCCTGGCACGACTCATGGAAGAGGACTTGGCCCTCAAGCTGGAACGCAACGATGAGACCAAGGAAATGATTCTTTCCGGCATGGGAGAAATTCACATCGAAGCCACCATTGACAAGCTCAAACGCAAGTTCGGCGTCGAGGTCAACCTTAAGCTTCCCAAAGTACCCTACAAGGAAACCATCAAGGGCAAGGCCAGGGTGCAGGGCAAATACAAGAAACAGACGGGAGGTCGGGGTCAGTACGGTGATTGCTGGATTGAGATGGAGCCGCTCCCTAGGGGCGAAGGCTTTCAGTTCGTGGACAAGATTGTGGGCGGCGTGATACCCAGGCAATACATTCCGGCCGTGGAAAAGGGCATTGTGGAAGCCGCTCGGGAGGGCGTGCTGGCGGGCTATCCCGTGGTGGATTTCAAGGTGGATTTGGTGGACGGCTCTTACCACGCCGTGGATTCCTCGGAAATGGCCTTTAAGATCGCCGGATCCATGGCGTTTAAGAAGGCGGTCGTGGAAGCCAAGCCCACCTTGTTAGAACCCATTGTTGTGCTGGAAGTGACCATTCCGGATGATTGCCTGGGCGATGTCATCGGAGATCTCAACTCACGGCGCGGAAAAGTGTTGGGCATGGACAGCGAGGGGAGCAAGCAGATCGTTCGAGCGCAGGTGCCTTTGGCGGAAGTTCTTCAATACGCACCGGATCTGCGGTCCATGACGGCCGGCCGAGGCATGTTCACCATGAAGTTTTCCCATTACGAAGAAGTGCCGGCTCAGCTTCAGGAAAAGATTATCGAAGCGGCCAAGGCCGAGAAAGCCGAAAAGGGGTAAACGGCCCTTTTTATTGCTCCATGACAGCGGAACCGCTATCGGGGTTCCGCTTTTCTTTTTCTTTGGCGTCCACAACGACCTTTCCTGGCCCCCACGGCCTGTGTATATAAATGATGGTTTCCTGAAGAACTCCGGGAACCCAAAAACTCTGCGGCGCTTGATGTTTTTGGGGCGCAGTGGACCGTGGGATGGAGAGCATGCATGACGGAGGAGCGCACGACATCGCCCCGTGAACCCCAAGAGGATCAGCGGGTTCCATTGGCCATGAAAATCCAGAAATTGACCGTTTCCGAACGGATCAAGCTGGCCCTGATCGGCAATAAGGAAACGCGTACCCTGCTCATGCAGGATCCCAACCGTGCCGTGCAGATGGCGGTTCTGGAAAATCCAAAGATCACGTCCTCGGAGATTGTCGGGTTTGCCAATTCGAGAAACATCAGTGACGAAGCCTTGCGCAAGATTGCTGAAAACCGCGAATGGTCCAAACTGTACCCGGTGCGCCTGGCTTTGGTCAAAAATCCCAAAACCCCCGTAGGCATTGCCCTCAAGTTGGTCTCCACACTGATCGTTCAGGATTTGAAAATTCTTGCCAAGAGCAAATCCGTATCCAGTGTGATTGTGCAAGCGGCTCGGCGTCAATTGGAACGCGCTCAGAAATGAGAAAGGGGGAAAGCGTGAGTGGGTGTCGTCAAACACTGGCGGTTATTACGGTCAGCGACAAGGGAAGTCGGGGTGAGCGGGAGGATCTTGCCGGCGCGGCGCTCTGGGAAAGGCTGCATCGGGAAGGCTTCACGGGAGTGTGGCGGATCGTGGTGCCGGATGAGCCAGCGGCCATTCAAGAGGCGCTGGAGGAAGCCGCAGATCGACGCGGCGCGGCGCTTGTCATCACCACTGGCGGCACCGGCGTGTCTCCAAGAGACGTCACGCCGGAGGTGACAGCCGCTTTTTGTGATCGGCTCATTCCCGGCATGGCGGAAGCCATGCGCCTGGAAAGCCTGAAAAAAACACCCCATGCCATGCTCTCTCGGGCCGTGGTGGGCATTCGAGGCCAAAGCCTCATTGTTAACCTTCCTGGAAGCGTCAAAGGGTGTCTTGAAAACCTTGAAGCCGTTTTGCCCGCCTTGCCTCACGCTATGGCGAAAATTCAAGGAGATACCGCCGACTGCGGCGGTTAAAAAAGGACGTGCACAAGCACGTCCTTTTCGGCACGCGCACAAAAGCCTTTTCAGAAAGACCTATTCCTCGGCCTATTCCCCGCCCGATCCCACGCGGCTTCTCTTGGCCGCATACATCTCACGAACGGCTTGCTTCTTGGCTTCAAATTCGTCGCATATCCCGCGCAACTCCTCGTCGATCTTTTTCATTCCAGCTTCCGCTTCTTCCACATTGCGCATCTGGGTCATAACGGCCGGATCCGATGTCAGGGATGGCTGGCCTTCTTTGAGTTTGACATAGACCACAGATCCCAGCCCGCTGTAGGCTTTGCTGAGGTTTTTCTGCGACTTGCTCACAGCAACCCGCTTCATTTGGGTCTTCAAAATTTTCATCTTCCATAGATACAAGATGGTCGCGTATTCTAAGACCCGATAGCCCATTTTCGTCAGTATGGCGATGACATTCTGGATCACTCCACTCATGCGCTCCTCCTTTTGCCAGCCTCCTTCAGATTCCAACCCATAATACGTTGAAAGTGATCGGTCATTTTGTCCAAATGCGAACCCGGCCAGTACACGCGTCCACACGAGGGGCAACGGCTGAAAGCGGGCGCTGTGGCGTAGACAAACTCAGGGACACGCCCCGCAATCTCTTCCTTGGCCACGTCCTCCAAAACCCCATTGCATTGCAAGCAGCGGCTGAAAGGGTCCGCCTCTTCCAGGCGAACAAGGCCGGCGTCCGCCAGTTTGCGGCACTGCTCTGGCCACCGGGTGGCTTGGCAGAATAAAACGCCGGGCACATGACGCCAGCGCGTATTGCCTGTGACGACCACATATCCTTCGTGCCGCAAGGTCTGAATCTGCGAGGCGGTCTCAATGGATCCGTATCTCGCGTCATAGCCCAAGATTCTCAGGCATTTTGCCACTTTTCCCAGCATGCGATCAACAAAAAACCGTGGCCGATGTTCCATGGGATTCCGCCTTTGATGATCAGGCCGTGTCGATTCTTCAAGACCTCCTCGGTCCGACACCCATGTTCGACCGAAAACTCGTGGTTCTGTTTCGTGGAAGCGCCCCAAAATGCAATGGGGCATTGAAGCCTGGGCCGCTTCCGCATGTGGCCTTCCGGAATCAGCTGCCGGGCATGTAGGCGCTCTTTGGCTTGATCAGCGGATTTCCACCACTTGTACAGCGTCGCCAAGCAAAGGAAGTTTAAAGGTCTCCGGTGCCACACGCGCCGTTTGGCGCACGAACGTTCGTGTCAGCTCCACAGTGCCCGTGGCACTGTAAAAGGTCAAGGACGTGGGAATGTCACGTTCATGGCCTTCCGCCTCGTAGTGAAAAAGCACGAAAAGAGGCGTTCCGGCATCGGAAAAATCCATGCGACACAAGCGTTCCTGGTCCGCACAAAGCCGAATGTGTCTGAGAGGTGCTAGCTCCCGTTCCTCTGAATCCAAGACGACTGTTTCATCCTCACGCCTTCGCGCCACGGCCCCGTCAAGGACGTGCTCGGAAGGCAAACCCAGCAGGGTAGGGGCCAGTTCGGTTCCAGAAAGACGAATACCCAGGAGTTTTTCCAACAGAGCGCCTTGTCGCACCGACGTGTACACGGTCCTTTCAGGAACAATCCACAGGATGGATTGGGTGCGGTTGAGGAGAAAGAGCCCTTGAACCTGACCCCAGGCATTGAGGATTTCCAGGCGAAGATGCTCGGGCAGGGACGCGGTGACCAGGATTCTCGCGCGCCAGACCCTTTCCAGCGAATCCGTCCATCGGACCTGATAGCCGGCTTCGAAACGTTTCCACGCTTCATGACGTGCCATCAAGGACTGTTTCCACGCCTGCGGGTGCCATGCAGCAGGCGGACGCTCATGGTCCTGCGCCGTCGGGCGAGGCACGGCGCAGGCGGAGAGAAAAAGAGCCACGGTGCACAGGCACAACCCAAAGGAAAAACGGGCAAGCGGCTTCATTGAATTTGCTGTATCTTTTGCTGGATCAGGTTCGGGTTTTCATGTCCCTTTTCCAAGGCCTTTTCATAGGCTTGCCGGGCTTCCAGCAGTCGGTCCAGTGCCTTAAGAATGTCCCCGTAGTGCTCCAAAATGATCGGATCATCGGGGACCAGTTCCAAGGCCTTGCGAATCACCTGAAGGGCTTTGGCATAGTCGCCCAAGCGGTAAAGCACCCATGCCAAGCTGTCCATGATGTAGCCGTCTTGAGGCTCTTTCTCCAAGGCACGTTCAATGAGTTCTTTGGCTTCGTCGAGACGAACACCTCGGTCCGCGTAGGTGTAGCCGATGTAATTCAGAGCCCCCGCGTGCTCTTTGTCCATTGTGAGAATCTTTTGCATGACTTCCAAGGCTTCATCTTTGCGATTCAAGCGGTCGAGCACGATGCCTTTGCGAAACAACAGTGGCACGGTTTCTCCGCCCACGGCGATCCCTGCGTTGAGGCTTTCCAACGCCTTGGCGTAATCTTTCGTCTCTTCGTAAAGGTAGGCCAGGTAAAGGTAGAAATCGACCACTTGAGGTTTGGCGCGCAGGGCCTTTTCCAAGCATTGAATGCCTGATTTGTGATCGTTGAGCTTGGCAAACAAAACGGCTAAACGCATTTGCGCCGCCTCCCACAAGGGGCTTCCTTCCGGAATGAGTCGAAGGTTCACCACCGCCTGTTCCAAATCGGCCCGCTCCCCTTTTTCCTCGTAGGAAGTCGCCAAGTAGTAAAGGGCCTGGTCGTATTGCGGCCGATCTTTCAAGAGAGCCTGAAAGTCAGAAATGGCTTCCTGGACCTTGTGTTGTTGCAGGTGGATAATGCCGATCTTGAGACGGCTTTCAAGGTCTTCGGCGTCCTGCTGAGACAGCACGCGCAGCTGCTCCAGCGCCTTGTCATAGAGTTTTTCACGAATGTAGAGGTTGCTCAGTCGAGTGCGTGCTTGATGGTGCCCTGGATTGATGGCCAGAAGACGAAGGTAGGTGGCTTCTGCTTCCGCAAACCTTTCGGTCACTTCGTAAATGTAGGCAAGGTCCAAGAGGGCGCGATCGAAAAAAGGATTGATCTGCAGAACTTCCTGATAAGCCGCTTCCGCCTGGTCGTAAAATTTCATGTCCAGAAAAACCCGCGCCTTGTAGTAGTACGCCAGGGGATTGTCCGGGAGCAGCGTCTTGAGGTGTTCCAGGGCCTCCAAAGCTTCCCGAAAGCGGTTTTCCTGAGCGTACAAAGTTCCCAGCAGAAGATACGCATCGTGGTTGCTGGGATTAATGGCGATGACGCGCCGATAAGCATCAATGGCCTTGCTGTTGTGGCCTGTGCCGGCGTACAGTCGCCCCAAAAGAATGAAGGCGCTTTCGTAAGAGGGATCCACCTCCGCGGCTTTTTCCGCCAGCCTGAGGGCCTCTTGCACCTTGCCTTGACGCACGTACAGGACGGCCAGGTCCGTCAAAATAGTGGGGTTGTCGGGGTCGAATTCCAGGGCTTGCTTGTACGCCTTAATGGCCTCTTCCGGCTCATTGACCCGAAGATAGTATTGGGCTAACAGATAAGCAGCATAGGCTTGGGACTTGGGCAATTCCGGCATGGCGCCGGGAACAGAAGGTCCCGTTCGCAGACCGATGATGCTGCAGGAACTGAGAAGCATGACAACCACGAAGGCCAAGCATGTGTTTTGGGCGTGCCGCATGCAGACTTTGTCCTGTGAGCGTGAAAGATCAAATGAATCGGGAGTTATGGACGCTGTCACGTATCACATATGTGGCGAACCGTCAACGTCGAGGCGGATCTGATGGAATATCCAAAACTGCGTTTTGGCTTGGAAGCCGTTCCCGTTCATCATGCCGGAAGGTCCTTCATTCTCCTGAGGGATCGCCTTGGATACAATGACAAGCCTGTGCTGCTGCATCCAGAATTTGCGCCGTTTCTGGCTCTCATGGACGGACGGCATACCATTCGGGACATTCAGGCCTTTATTTTGCGACGCACAGGCCAACTCGTGCACAGTGACCAGATTCAGGAAGTGGTTCGTCTTTTGGATGAAAACCTACTATTGGATAATGCACGTTTTGCCAAGCATGTGCAAAATGAAATGCAAAGGTTTCGTGAAGATCCCATAAGGCGCTTGCGGCATGCGGGAAAGAGCTATCCTGCAGAGGCTCACGAGCTTCGTTCTTTCTTGGATGCCATGCTGGAGGCCGCTCTTCCCACGGTGCAGGGAATCGACGTCGATGCCGCGGACCCATCACAGTATGACGGTCTTTCGAACATCGCCGATCCTCAGGGCCGGGGCACCCATGCAGGCGTTTCACCCCGCTCTGCCTTGGTGGGTTTAATGGCGCCGCACATCGACATGCGAGCCGGCGCCACAACCTTTGGCTGCGCTTACGGGATTCTCGGTCGCATGAAACCACCGGACGTCTGGGTCATCTTGGGTACCGGCCACGAGCCGATCGAAAACGCCTTCGCCACGACACTCAAGGATTTCGAAACGCCGCTGGGCCTTGTGGCGTGCGATCGGCACCTGGCTTCCGAGATCGTTCGCCGAGCCCCGCAAGATATCCTAGTCGGGGAGTGTGCTCACAACCGGGAGCATACTATCGAATTTCAGGCGGTGTTTCTGGCGCACGTTCAGCCTGAGGCTCGAATCGTTCCCATCCTGTGTTCTTTTGATGTGGCCGATTGGGCATCTCAGAAGCCGGTCATTGATCGGTTTTGCGACGCCCTGCGCGAAGCAGCCAACCAGGTGGAAACATCGGTGGGTTTTTTGGCTAGCGTGGACCTGGCCCACATTGGCCCACGATATGGTGATGACTTTGTGCCCAGTCGATTCACCGTGCAAGAACACATGGAGGCGGATCAAAAACTCCTCGAGGCATTGCGGGAGCCAAATCCGGATGCCTTTATGGATCAGATTCTTCGAGACGGCAATGGACGCAAGATCTGCGGCGTGCCTCCGCTTTATGTACTCAGCCGCGTGCTGCAAGGGAGCGCGCAAGGCCGAGTGTTGCACCACGACCATGTCGTTGTGGATCCCCAGGGATCGTTCGTGACCTTTGCCGCCATGGCTTTTGTTGCTTCAAAGCGGGCCGAGCCATGAGAGGCCTTTCTAGGGCTCGTGGTCGGGTGGAAAGGCCGTCACATCGTCCAGTGTCGGCGCATGGGTCAAGAGCATGACCAGACGGTCTACGCCCAAGGCGATGCCCGCGGCGGAATCCAGAAAATCCAAGCTTTCCAAAAAACGATGGGGCCAGGGATACACATCGCGCCCTTGTCGGCCACGTCGAGTCAAGGTTTCGCGAAAGCGTCTTTCCTGTTCTTGGCGATCCGTCAATTCGGCAAAGCCATTGGCCAGTTCCACGCCGGCCCAGTAGAGTTCAAAACGTTCGGCCACCAAAAATTCTCCACGTTGGGCCAGGCGCGCCAAGGCCGCTTCCTGCGGAGGATAATCACAGAGAAAAGCCGGTCGAGGAAAACCTAGATGAGGTTCCACATGCGTTACCAAGTATTCGTTGAAGCGGTCGGCTTCATAGGCCGTCAAGGGATCCCAACCCGCCCACTTTTGAAAGGCACTGCGCACCGTCCAGCGATCCCACGGAGGACACACGGAAAGAATCTGCTCACCATAAGAAAAGCGGGGAAATCGATCCACGTATCGGCACACATGCTGCAAAAGATCTTCGCAGTCCTGCATGAGGGCCTCAACCCCTTCCCCCCGTCGATACCATTCCAGAAGGGTGAACTCGGGGTGGTGCCGTCGTCCGCGTTCCCCCTTTCGAAACACCGGGGCAATCTGAAAAATTTGCTCATAGCCCACCGCAAGAAGCCGCTTCATGTAAAGTTCCGGGCTGGTTTGAAGGTACCATCCTTCGGAACGCACGGCGTCGATATGGTCTTCCGGAGCGGGAGCAGGTGTGCGCACGGGGGTTTGGACTTCCAAAAAACCGCGTTCCACAAAGAAGAGCCGAATTGCGTGAAGAATGCGGCTCCTCATGGCCAATCGGCCACGCTTGGCGGCAAGAGAATCTCGTGCAGTCATCAGTGGGATGCCTTGACCCTTTCCACATAGGTTCCCGTTCGAGTATCCAGCTTGAGCACATCGCCTTCCTCGATGAAGAGAGGCACCTGGATCTCGTAGCCCGTTTCCAGGGTCGCCGGTTTGGTTGCTCCTGAAGCCGTATCCCCCTTGATTCCGGGGTCCGACTTGACTACTTTCAGTTCCACGAAATTGGGCAGGCTGATGCCGATGGGGGATCCTTTGAAGAAGAGCATGTCCACGTGCAAATTTTCCGTCAGAAAGTTCTTGGCATCGCCGACGGCTTCCTCGGTGAGTTCCACCTGTTCATAACTGGTCGTGTTCATGAAGTGGTATCGGTTGCCTTCCTTATAAAGGAATTCCATTTCCTGTTCGTCCAAGTCTGCTGCCAGAAATTTGTCCCCCGATCGATAGGTTCGGTCAAATTGGATTCCTGTGATCATGTTCCGCAGTCGGCACCGATACAGTGCCTGCCCCTTGCCGGGCTTGGAAAATTCAAAGTCTACGATGAGATAAGGTTCCCCATCAATCTCCAGTTTCAGACCTTTTCTCAGGTCACCTGCCGTCAATGTGGCGCCCATGATGTTTGTCCTCTCTGCAGAAGCTTTTCTGTTGAACTCAAAACACCGGTGCATCGTACAGAGCATGAGAAGGGTTGGTCAAGAAGGGAGGTAAGGGTGCATGGAAAATGGAGTGGTGGATGCGAAGGTGACCGTGGAATTTCTTGGGGTGGGCGAAGCATGCGACGAAACTCAGCCGAACACGAGCCTTCTGCTGCAGGTTTGGCCGGCGGGCGATTGCTCTACGTCGATTCAGATCCTTTTAGACTGCGGATTTTCCGTGTCGCACCGGTATTTTCAGGCCTGCTCTGATCCCGATCTTCTCGATGCCGTGTGGATTTCCCACTTTCATGGGGACCATTTTTTCGGCATGCCTCTGCTGCTGCTTCGATTCTGGGAAATGAAGCGGCTCAAACCCCTGACTATTGTGACGCAACCCGGTGGCCTGGAACGCGTTCTTGCCGCCATGGATCTCGCGTATCCGGGCTTTGCGAAGAAGCTCACCTTTCCTCTGCGCGAACTCGCCCTGGATGCGGGCCGCACAGTCCAAGTGCACGGAACCACCTGGCGGGCGGCGCAAACGGAGCACGGTCAGAAGAATCTGAGTGTGCGCATTGACGGCGGGCAATGGAGCCTTTTTTACAGCGGTGACGGGCGCCCCACAGCCGAGACACAAACCCTGGCCGAAGGGTGCACCTTGGCGGTTCACGAAGCCTTTGTCCTTAACGACGACAATTCCATCGCGGGCCACGGCAGTGTTCAAGGGTGTCTGGCCTGGGCTCGCGGGGCCGGAGTGCGTCGGCTGGTTCTTGTACACATGCAGCGGGATGTCCGCCGCACCCAGTGGCGGGAAATCCTCGACACAATCCATCGATGCCACGACCTGGAAGTGCTGGTTCCGGGATCTGGAGATATCGTGCCGTTGTGAGTAGCCTGGGTGAGCGAAAGCCAAGACAGTAAGCGAGGCACCTCCCTTTTTTTAAAATTCGATGCCTTTTTGCGCTTTGATGCCTTGCTCCTGAAAATGGTGTCTTACGGGCACCATTTCCGTCACACAATCGGCCATGGCGCACAGTTCCTTGGGGGCGCCTCGACCTGTGATAACCACGTGGCACTCAGGTGATCTTTGACCCAGGCCACTAAGAACTTCGGAAACGTCAAGCAGCCCATGGGAAAGCACCACGTTCAACTCGTCAAGAATGATCAGGTCGTAGCGATTCGACGTGAGCGCCTCAAGGGCCTTTTTCCAGCCTCGGGACGCTAACACGCGGTCTTCGTCGCTGGACGTGGAACGCCACGTGAACCCTTTACCCAGGGTGAGCCAGTGGACGGTGGGAAGAGCCTCGGCGGCGACCCTTTCTCCAGGCCGCCACGCCCCTTTGATGAACTGAAGAACCAGAATGCGCATCTGATGGCCCGCAGCGCGCAGGACCATGCCTAAAGCCGCCGTAGTTTTTCCCTTGCCGTCTCCGGTAAAGACCATCAGGAGGCCGCGGGTCCCCATGATCTTCTTTGTCCTAGCGCTCTTCAGCTACTCGAATGCCGTTGCAGGGATCCTTGTGCAGTTCAAAGGCGTCGTGCAGTACACGAACGGCCAATTCCGTGTACTTTTCGTCGATCACACACGAAATCTTTATTTCCGAAGTGCTGATCATGTGAATGTTGATGTTTTCCTTGGCCAAGGCGTTGAACATGACGCTGGCCACGCCCGTGTGGCTGCGCATTCCCACGCCGATGATCGACACTTTGGCGATATTGGGGTTACCGTGCACGTAACCTGCACCGATTTCCCCGGAAACCTTTTCCGCCAAGGCCAGGGTTTTTTCATAATCGGCCTTGGGTACGGTAAAAGAAATGTTGGCTCGTCCTGGAACAGCGCTGCTTCCCTGAATAATCATGTCCACATTGATTCCGGCTTCCGCAATGGGATGAAACAACTTAAACGCCATGCCCGGAACGTCGGGCACATCAGTGACCGTGACACGTGCCTCTTTCTTGCTGTACGTGATCCCCGAGACCACGACCCTTTCCATGTCCGCATCCTCCTGCGTGACAAGCGTTCCCGGATCCTCGGTAAAGGAGGACCGCACCCAAATGGGCACATTGTATTTCATGCCAAACTCAACCGAGCGGATATGCAGTACCTTAGCTCCCATGCTGGCCATTTCCAGCATCTCTTCGTAGCTGATGCGTCGCAGTTTTCTGGCTTTGTGATACACGTTGGGGTCCGTGGTGTACACGCCTTCCACGTCGGTGTAGATTTCGCACGCATCGGCCTTGAGTGCCGCGGCCAAGGCCACGGCCGTGGTGTCCGACCCGCCGCGTCCTAACGTCGTGATGTTGCCTTCGTCGTCATAGCCTTGGAAACCGGCCACCACAACGATCTTACCCTCCCGAAGTTTTTCGGTCACCGGCACGGTCTCGATCCAACTGATGCGCGCATGGCCGTACTGATGATCGGTGATAATGCCCGCCTGGTACCCCGTCATAGAGACGGCTTCAAAGCCCATGTCTTTGACGGCCATGCTGAAGAGCGCGATGGTCACCTGTTCACCGGTTGCCAAAAGCACGTCTAATTCGCGGGGGTCTGGATGGGGGCTCATTTCAAGGGCCAGGGCGATGAGCCGATCCGTATCGCCGGCTCTGGCCGACAAGACCACCACTAGATCATCTCCAGCCTTTTTGCGCTCCACGACCCGTCGGGCCACCGATCGGATGCGTTCCACATTGGCCACGGATGTTCCACCGTATTTTTGCACCACCAAAGCCATGGCAGGTCATCCTCCTTTGCACCCATGACACTCTCAAGGCCTATGGCTTTTAGCACAAGCTTGTTGTGTTTCAAGGGAAATACTGGCATGGCTGAGATGCCGATGGCTCAGGCGCTTGATTGGCAGCGCATTAGAGACCACCAGCGCTCATGCCGATGCCATATCGCGCCTCATTTGCTTCCATAAAGCGAAAGCAGGCGGGTCTTCGACTCTGATGGAATATTTCCTGCGCTGATGTTTTCCACGGACGCCTTCGTGCCTTTCGCTGATTAGGGGGCCGGTAGAACTCGGTCCCTCAGAGGGGAATCCAAGGGCGGCGTCTGAGCATCGGAGGGACGGCTTCCCGGCCGTCCGCAGCATTTGCGGGCCGACAGGAGCCGTTCACTCCGAAAGGGACCACCGCAAATGGTTTTTCGGGGCCGTTCTCGCTTCATTCCGTAAAGGCGGCGCTCGCCGCGATGTCTTATCACGCCGTGCAGCGCTCCTGCAGCTCTGAGCCGAAAGGTCGATGCCGCACCATTGTCAACCAGGGGCCATAGCACGGCATTTTGTGGCCCGCTTCTTATGAGGCCTGACGGGTTGGCCACAGGACTGGTGTGGGCGCGCGGATGGCCCACTTTAGTTTTTGCAAGAATTCCGACCGAGAAATTTCGCGGGCTCCCAGGCGCTTCAGATGCCCGGTCGTGACCTGGCAATCAATGAAGGCGTCGTCCACATCCTTGAGTCGCTCCACCAAGTGGACCAGCGCCACCTTGGAGGCGTCCGAGACGAGGCTGAACATGGACTCACCAAAAAAAACCCGTCCCAGGGCCACGCCGTAAAGGCCTCCCACAAGGCGCCCGTCCAACCAGGTTTCCACACTGTGGGCCGCACCAAGCTGATACAGGCGATGGTAAGCTTCAATCATGTCCGGCACAAGCCAAGTTTCATCCCCTTTGCGCAAGCGAACCGAAGCACATGCCTCAATGACGTCTCGAAACGCCGTATCGCAAGTGATCTGAAACCGCCCTTTCTTGAGCACACGGCGAAGGCTGTGGGATACTTTCAATTCCCGAGGAAAGAGCACGAGCCGTGGGTCTGGGGACCACCAAAGGATAGGGGTTCCCGGAGCGTACCACGGAAAGATGCCGTGGCGATAGGCAAGGAGCAACCGTCGAGGACTCAGATCTCCTCCGATGGCTAACAGACCGTCCGGTTCGGCCAGTTCCGGCGGTGGAAACACCAGGTCCTTGTTGAGGCTGAAAATGGCCATGATAGAATGAGGCTGCCCTTGGTGGTGCCAAACCGCGTCACAAGGCTTCGAAGACGAATGCCATGGATGCGGTGATCAACGCGTCCTTTCCGTCCTCCATCTCATCCCGGCACAGCACCGTAACCCGGCCGCCTTTTTGCAAGCGCCCAAAAAGGATTTCTTCCGCCAAGGGGTCCTTGATTTCCGTCTGAACGACTCGAGCCAGAGGACGGGCTCCAAAGGCCGGGTCGTAACCTTTTTCGGCCAACCATCGACGCGCCTTTGCAGACAATTGAATGACGATTTTCTTTTCCGCCACCTGGCGCCTCAGTTCGTCCATAAACTTGTCCACGATCTTTTCCATGATGGAAAGATCCAGACCGGCAAATGGAATAATGCCGTCCAGGCGGTTTCGAAACTCGGGGCTGAAAAGCTGTTCCACGGCTTTCATGCCTTTAGACGCCCGGTCATCCCTTTCTCTGGTGCTGCCAAAGCCAATGGAATTGCTGCTCATCTCGCGGGCTCCGGCATTGGAGGTCATGATCAGCACGACGTTGCGAAAATCGGCCTTTTTGCCGTTATTGTCCGTCAACGTGGCGTAGTCCATCACCTGCAATAAAATGCTGAAAAGATCCGGGTGCGCTTTTTCGATTTCGTCCATGAGCAGAACACAATGGGGGTGTTTGCGAATGGCGTCGGTGAGAAGCCCCCCTTGATCAAAGCCGATGTAGCCCGGCGGCGCGCCGATAAGCCGAGCCACGGCGTGTTTTTCCATATACTCGCTCATGTCAAAGCGCAGAAAATGAATCCCAAGAATGGCCGCCAACTGCTTGGCCACCTCCGTCTTGCCCACGCCGGTGGGGCCGATGAGCAGAAAAGAGCCGATGGGACGTTCGGGCACGCGCAATCCCGCCCGCGATCTTTTGATGGCCGTCGTGAGTGCTCGAATGGCTTCGTCCTGGCCAAAGACCTTTTGTTTCAGTTCCTCTTCCAGGTGCTTTAATCGGGTCTGATCGGACGCGGAGACGGAGCGCGGTGGAATCTTGGCCATCTTGGCCACCACGTCTTCGATATCCTTGACGTGCACGACGCGCCGTGCCCTTTTGTCCGCCTTTAAGCGAAGGCTGGCCCCCGCCTCGTCCATGACATCGATGGCCTTATCCGGCAGATACCTGTCGTTGATATGACGTGCGGAAAGTTCCGCGGCGGCCTTGAGGGCTGCGGCCGTATACCGCACCCCATGGTGTTTTTCATAGGATTCTTGAAGCCCTTGAAGGATTCGATACGTCTCCTCCACACTGGGTTCGTGGATTTCGATCTTCTGAAAACGCCGACTCAGCGCTCGGTCTTTTTCAAAATGGTTCTTGTATTCCTCGTAGGTTGTGGAGCCGATGCATCGAAGGGTTCCCGAGGCCAGAACGGGTTTCAAAATGTTGGAAGCATCCATGGACCCGCCGCTGGTGGCGCCAGCCCCAACCACGGTGTGGATTTCGTCGATGAAAAGGATGGCGCCCGGCTTGTTTCTAAGTTCACTGATCACGGCCTTGAGGCGCGCCTCAAAGTCGCCTCGAAACTTGGTTCCAGCCAGCAATGCGCCCATATCCAAAGCGTAAATGGCCACGTTTTGAAAGCTTGGGGGCACTTCCCGGCGGTGAATCTTGAGGGCCAGACCTTCGGCGATGGCCGTTTTGCCCACGCCGGGATCGCCCACAAGGATGGGATTGTTCTTGGTGCGGCGCCCAAGGATTTGAATGGCGCGCAGGATTTCGGTTTCCCGCCCGATAAGCGGATCAATCAGACCCAGGGCCGCCTTTTCCGTCAAGTTTGTGGTGAACCGCTCCAGAGCCGACGGCCTCTCGGGTCTTTTCTGGGGTCGAGGCGCCAGGCCTGCCCCTGGCCGTTCGCCGGGCTCTTCGGCGACCTTGGACACTCTGTGGGAGATATACTCCAGCACATCCAGCCGGGTCACACCATGCGTTTTCAAGAAATACACGGCATGGGAGTTTTCTTCATGGAACATGGCCGCCAAAATGTCGCCCACATCCACGTGGCGCTTTTCCGCCCCTTGAGCGTGCATAACGGCCCGCTGCAAGACTCTCTGCACTGCCATGGTCTGAATCGGGTCTCGGTCCACCTCCTTGGGCAGCCGTTCCAGCCGCTGTTCAAAGAATTCCTCCAGCTGCCGTTTGAGGCGATCCAGATCGGCTCCGCAGTGGTACAGGATTTCCGCGCCGCCCGCATCGTGCACAATGGCATAGAGGATATGTTCCAGGGTGAAAAATTCGTGGCGCCGCGTCTTCGCTTCACGCACCGCCGCCGAAAAAGCCATTTCCAATTCCCGGCTGATCATGGCGGGAACCTCTCTCCTTGCCTCAGACCTGCTCCATGGTGCATTTCAATGGAAACCCGTTCTTGCGGGCCAGATGATGGACCATTTCCACCTTGGTTTCCGCGATCTCTTCAGGGTACACGCCGCATACGCCAACACCGTTCCGATGCACATGGAGCATAATCTCCGTGGCCTCGGCCGTGGATTTGTGAAAAACCTTTTCCAAAATCTCGACCACAAACTCCATGGTCGTATAATCGTCATTGTGGAGGAGAACCTTGAACATGGGGGGTTCGAGCAGTTCCTCTTCCAGTTGGCTTTCCAAGCTTTCACGATATTCTGGATCGTGCTCGCTCATACGCCTCGACCCCTTTTCCAGTTTCTCCTTCTTCTGGGCACAGGTTTACTTTATGCTCGACCTTGCTTTTCAAGAATAACGCCCTGAGCCGTGGAGTCAAGCATGGTAGAGAGGGGCAGGGGCCTTAGCCGAAAAACCCGTCTCAAGAAGGGGCTCCGCGAAGGATGCTTTAAGTACGAGTTTACGGACTGTAGGGTCGCGGCCTCCTCCTTTTCAGCGCCTAAAACCCAGAGGAGATCATGACATGGCAGGCAACAGTTTTGGTCGGATCTTTCGAGTGATGACGTGGGGAGAATCCCATGGCCCGGCGCTGGGAGCCGTCATTGACGGGTGCCCTCCGGGTATTGCCTTGAGCGAAGCCGATATTCAAACAGATTTGGAACGGCGTCGGCCAGGGAAAAAACTCACCACGGCGCGCAAAGAACCGGACAGGGTGCGCATTCTCTCCGGTGTTTTTGAGGGACTCACCACAGGCACCCCCATCAGCCTGATGATCGAAAACACCGACGTGCGCAGCCGAGACTACGAAGCCTTGAAAGATCTTTACCGCCCCGGCCACGCCGACCGCACCTATGAACAGAAATATGGTCTTCGGGATTGGCGTGGTGGAGGGCGAAGTTCGGGCCGAGAGACGGTGGCTCGAGTGGCGGCGGGAGCCGTGGCCAGAAAGTTTCTGGCCCGGGAAGGAATTCACGTGCGTGCCGGTACCATTGCTTTGGGCACTGTGCGCTGTGAGCCCACCGATTGGCAGGAGGTTCTTAACAACCCGGTTTTTTGCCCGAATCCAGAGGCTGCCAAGGCCATGGAAGAACATCTCAAAGAAATGAAAGCCGGGGGCGATTCCATTGGAGGTGTCGTGCTCGTGGTGGCCTCGGGATGTCCCGCCGGCTTGGGAGAACCCGTTTTTGACAAGCTGGATGCTCGATTGGCCTCGGCACTCATGTCCATCGGGGCCGTCAAAGGCGTGGAGATCGGTGCCGGTTTTCGAGCGGCTTCCATGCTGGGAAGCCTTCACAATGATCCCCCCACAGCCCAAGGATATGCTTCCAACAACGCGGGGGGTGTTTTGGGAGGCATATCCACGGGCATGGACCTGGTGGTGAAGGTGGCCGTCAAGCCTATTCCGTCCGTGGCCGTGCCTCAAAAAACTGTGACGCGCGATGGCTCCGAAACCACTGTGCGCATGGAAGGGCGCCACGACGTCTCCGCCATTCCTCGCATCGTGCCGGTCTGCGAAGCCATGGTGCTCTTGACCCTGGCGGATTTCATGCTCCATCCCTATCCGTACCGGTTGCGGTACCATCCATAGGAGCTCCTTCGAGGACTCTTGGGCTCGCATCGAGGATTTCCGTGCCCATCATTTCCGAAGGACAGCGTTCCGGGCGCCCGTCAATTGTTGGACCATGAGGACGCGATGTTTACGGGCGGATCAAGGGGCGAGCCCGTGGCATCGGAGGGACTGGCTCTTGGGCGTCCAGAAATAAACGGACTGGCAGGAGCCGGTCCCTCCTTGGAAATTGACCCATAGGGGACGGAGGGACCGGGAGCACGCGGTTGCTCCGCTGAGACATGCGGGGGGCGTACGAACGCCAGAGAAGAGGACCGCAAGGATATGCGGTCTCTACGGGCAGCACAGCTCGAGGGCGGCTGCCCTTCGAAGGATTCCCCTCCAACGGTTTGTAGAAAAAGGCATCCCCCGATGAATGTCCGGGCGTCATGGCGGAAGGGAATGCGGAAAAGCGCACCGATTTAAATAATATTATCAAAAGCCCTTAATTAAGAACCTTTTGCAAAGCTTCCATCAGGGTCTGCAGGCGGTAGGGCTTAGTGATGCATTCTCGAGCGCCATAGCTCTCGGGGTCTCGAAAGATTTCATGGCTGGCGTCCCCACTGGCGACGATGACGGGAAGATGGGGATATTGAGCACGGAGAATTTCCAAACAACGCCGTCCCCCCATTCCAGGCATGCTGAGGTCCAAAACGACAGCTTGAGCACTCCCGTTATTTTGGGCTAGGCACCTCAAAGCCTCTTCTCCCGAACGCGCAGTACGCACGCGCCATCCGACGGGCTCCAAAAGCCCCTGGAGCAGCTCCAAAAGCATCGGTTCGTCGTCGACGATGAGCAGTGTGGCTCCAACCGGCGGCGACACTTCGGGCCCGGCCGAAGGTTCAATCTTCCCATCTGATGCCTCCCTCTTCCAGGGTTTCACGGGAAAATCCACGTAGAATGTCGTTCCATGACCGGGTTGGCTTTCACATCGAATACGGCCGCCATGATTGGTCACGATCCCGTAAACGGTAGAAAGCCCTAGACCTGTGCCTTTTCCGGGTTCCTTGGTGGTAAAAAAAGGATCGAAAATGTGGTCCTGAATCTCTTCGGGAATGCCGCTGCCTGTGTCTTGAACCTTGAGTTGAATCCAGACCTGACCGTCTGCGTCGGTATAAGTGCTTGTTTGTATTGAAATCACACCGGGGCTGTCACTTCCAATGGCATCTCGAGCATTGGCCGTCAAGTTGATGAGGACCTGTTCCACTTGCAAGCGATCCGCCACCAGCGCAGGAAGATTTGGCGCCAGATCCTTTTGAACCTCGATCATGCGGGGAATGCTTTTCTTAAGAAGGTCCAGGGTGTCTTCCACCACATCGTTGAAGGACATGGGCTCTGGAACAGGCTCGGTTTGTCGGGCAAAGGAAAGGAGGCGGCGAATCAAATCCCGAGCCCTGAAGGCGGCCTCTTGCACTCGAGACAACCACCGGCTTCGAGGGTCATGGGCATCTGTATGGCTTAATGCCATTTCCAGATAGCCGGACATGGCTTGCAAAAGGTTGTTGAACTCATGAGCAATACCACTGGCCAGGGTCCCGAGGGATTCCATTTTTTGGGTCTGCACGAGCATTTTCTCCAGACGACGGCTTTGTTCCAGAGCTTGCACCTTTTCCGTAATGTCCCGCGCCAGCACACGGAACCCGATGGGCCGGCCGTCTTCGTCGCGACGAACACCGGCGGAAATTTCCACCGTCTTGCGTTGCCCGCGCATGTCGTGTATCGTGAAGTCTTGAAGACCGGCGGAGCTTCCTGAAGCAAAGATTTGTGAGAAAAAGGTGTACATTTGCTGGGCCGTGGCTTCATCCGCAAAATCCAGATACGTCCGTTGTTGAAGCTCCTCCCACGAGCAGCCCAAGAGGTTCAGCGTCGCCTGGTTACAAAAGCTGACACGGCCGTTGGGTTCGAGCTCAAAATAGGCCTCCTCCATGGTTTCCATCATGTGTCGATATTTTCTTTCGCTTTCCTCCAAAAGCCATTGCGCCTCGTACTCTGCGGTGGCATCCCGAAGAACCATGACCACACCCTGAAGCGTGCCGGCATCATCGCGAATCGGCGCGGCACTGTGGCTGACAACCACAGAGGATCCGTCGGCGGCGTGCAAAAGGCCGTGGCTCGATAGGGTTTGGGCGGTTCCCGTGGCGAGCACAAGCTGATCCAGGCTTTGCAAGGGCTTTCCCGACTTGGCATCCGAGATGGAAAGAATGCGCTCCACGGACCGGCCCAGAGCCTGCAGACGAGGCCAGCCCGTAATTTCCTCGGCCCTGGCATTCATGCGGACAATGCGGCTGGCGGCGTCGGCGACGATCACCGCATCCCCGATGGACTCCAAAACGCGATGGAGCTCTCGTCCCTGGGCTATTAGAGCCGCCTCCCGATCCAGAACGGCTTGAGAACTGCGGTAGAGTTTTTCGGCCAAAAGATGAAGTTCGAAAAAGGGAGCGGTATCGGCGGCCTTCTTTAAGAGCTCTGTCCTATGATAGCGGGAGAAAGCGTCCCATTGCGTTCTCAAGTGCATGATGGGGCGAACAATAATGTGCTCCACATGTCTTTTTGAGGCGATCAAGAGAGAGAAAACAGCAAGGAATAACAGAAAGATACCACCTACAGACCAAAGCACCGGGGGCAACAGAGCCTGGACGACGGGCTTTGCGACGACGATGACCCAATTCCACGGTGCGACGGTCCAACAGTAACCAAACATCCATCGAGAGTCCAACCGATCCATCAGGAACCGAGGTTGCGAATAGCTTATGGCTCGCCTCACAAGAGGTTGATGCCTAAGGTTTTCCTGAGAACGCATCAACCGAGGATCATGGTGATAGATGACATTGCCGAAGCGATCCAACATAAGGATCAGATTTTCCGGTGCGGACTCAGAAAAATCTCTCAACAATCGCTCAACACGCTCCAGATTGAGCTCTCCAAAGGCATACCATCGATCAGCCCGAACCAAAACCCCAAGTGTCATCGCGTTTAAATGTCGGTTGAAATAAGGAATGGTCAAGGCTGGAAATTCTTGTAAGTCTGGAAAAAGCGAAAGGGGAATATCCACCGAGGCGGGCAAGGGCAAAGCATATTCTCCATCGGATTTGCTGTCCAGCATGTCTTTGAAAACAAAGACGCGATGAAACTCCACAGGCAAAGAGATAAGAAAATCCACCTTTGATTTTTCGAGTTCCTCTGCCGCAAAAGCGTTACCCCGAAGAGTTCCGTGAGCAGCGGACATCACTGCGCCGATGTAACGATCTATCGTTTTCACAAAGAATTTGTGACTTGTGTAAAGATCTCGAAGCTTAAAAGCTGTCACCACCGCAACGGCCAGAAAAGAAAGGAGCGCCAGAGGCACAATGAGCCTTCTAATGAAATACTTCTGCACGATATCATGCAGTAGGGGTCTGACGTTCACGGCATGTCTCCGGCTATCTGTTCCAGCACGACGAAACGACCGTTTTTAACGGCAACAAGGTAAACAGCTCCCGACGCATCACCAAAAGCGTCGATGTGTAACGGGCCGTACAGACTGTCCAAGGTTCGAGGCCGTGACAGAGCCTCCACGAGGTGCTTTGGCTGCCCTTTCGCCTCTTCCAGGGCCGTTGCAAGTAGGCGCACAGCGTCGTAGGCGCGAACCGCCGCAAAGGAAGGGTAAACACCAAAGCGTTTGTGGTATTGCCACGAAAACTCGCGAAGCATGGCAGTGGTATCCGTCGGGGCGTTATCGGTCGCCAAAAGGAGCCCTGTGGAGTGGAGGCCCAACTCGACGAGCAGTGCGTCTGTATGCGCCCAGCCGGAAGTGAGAATCAGGCTTGGGATTCCGGCTTCATGAAGTGTGCGTGAAATAAAGGCTGTATCCCGTGCGGAGCTGACGAGAAGAACCATATCGGGCACGGATTGTCTCAGCGTACCGACCAGAGAGGAGAGAAAAGCCTCATCTGTGGAGCTATAGGTCAAGCGGCAGATGACGGGCCCGTTGAGCTTTTCGTATTCGTCCACGAAGGCGGCTTCCCACGGTGAAGAGAAGGGCTCGTTGAGCAGGTCCCGAACGGTGCACACCGTTTGTATCCCAGGCTTGCCCGTAACCCAGCGGGCCAGAGCTCGAGCGGCCGTATCCGATGTCGGATGTACTCTGAAGAACAGATCCTTTTGACCTTGCAAGTGGGGCGAGGATGTGGTCGGGGAGATGAGGGGCACTCCGGTTTCTTTCGTTACAGGCAGTGCGGCCATCGTCATGGCACTGGTCATGTGGCCGATGATGGCCACGACGCCTTGGGCCGCCAGACGACGATCTGCTTCACGGGCTCCCTCCGGCTGTCCTGTATCGTCGGCCACCAGCAGCTCCAGGCGTCGCCCGTGCACGCCGCCTGCGGCGTTGATGTCTTCAATGGCCATGCGGGCCCCGTTGCGCCCATGGATGCCTAGGTCGGCGTAAGTCCCCGTGAGGGTTGCCGAAAAACCCACTCGAAAAGGTTCACGGCCGCACCCGACAAGGCAAAAGGCGAGATAAAGCACCGCTCCCCAAAGAGTGGGCCTTCTCATGGGATCCTCCTCCACCCGTCAACCATCATTAAAACATCGCTTCCTTTTCTGGATGCAAATAGGGCCCGTACTGTTTGTCCACACCCAGAATGTGCTGCTTGAGCCATTGTTCCAGGAAATTCATCATCTCCACGGTGAGTCCCGTCTCCCCGCTTTGAAATCTTTGGACCATTTTCGAGACCTTTTGAACCAGTTTTTGGTGAATTTCCTTGTGCTGTTCCAGCTCGGGATAGCCGGCCTGTTCCATAGCTTTCTCTTCGGCACTGAAATGCTTGACGGTGTAGTCGACCAGTTCCGTAAGGACTCGGTCCAGCATGGCACGGCCCTGTCCCAATTGCATGGCTTCATTGAACCGATTGACCAGCTTGAAAAGTTTTTGGTGCTGCTGGTCGAGGTCGAAATCTCCCACGGAATATTCGGAAGACCACTCCATGAGCGGCTTCACACGGCGATTCTTCAAAGAAACGATGCTGCCGGCTTGAGCGGGTTCGGCCTTTTTCAATGTCCTAACGAGCTGGCGTGTCGGCTTGGGAACGTGAGAGACCTTTCGAGTGCGGTCAGTTTGTTCGGATAAGATCTTTTCTTCTGCCGGCGTTTCGTCCGCCCAATCCTGGGGCTCTCGAGGGCTTTTTCCACGGCTTTTAACTCGCATGGTTTCGCCGACGAGGCCCACCAGTTGGGCCAACTGTTGCACATATTCGCGAACCACAGCCGCTTGAGCGCTGAGTTCCTCGCTGGCTGACGCCGATTCCTCCGCACTGGCGGCGTTGCGTTGGACCACCTTATCCATTTCCGCCACCGCGCGATTGACCTGATCGATGCCTTCAGCCTGTTCGCCGCTCGCCGCCGCAATTTCTGCCACCAGTTCTCCGATCTTGGCCGCTGATTCGGTAACCTTTGAAAAACATTGGGCCACCAGACCTGCCGCTTCGTGCCCTGTGAGCACCTTGCGCACCGTTTCTTCGATAATGCCGGAAGTGCTCCGTGCCGCCTCCGCAGCCCGCATCGCCAGGTTGCGCACTTCGTCGGCCACTACGGCAAACCCGGCTCCCGCTTCCCCGGCTCGAGCCGCTTCCACCGCGGCGTTGAGCGCCAAAAGGTTGGTTTGGAAAGCGATTTCATCAATGGTTTTAATAATCTTCTGCGTCTCTAGACTGGCGGACTGGATTTCAGCCATGGCTTTTTCAAGCTGGCCCATGGCGGCTTGAGCGTTTTGCAAATCCGTGCCTGAAGTCTTGACAAGGGCGTTGGCTTGAGCGGCATTGTCTGCGTTTTGCCGGGTCATGGAAGCCATTTCTTCCAAAGCTGAAGAGGTTTCTTCCAGAGATGCCGCCTGTTCAGAAGCCCCTTCCGCCAGCTGCTGACTGGATCCGGCCACCTGAGCCGAGGCGTCGGCCACTTGGTCCGCGCCTTCGTTGAGACCATGAACCGCTTGCACGATGGGATCGGCAATGCGGCGGCCGAAAAGGATGGAAACCCCGATACCCACAAGAACCATGATCGCCGCAAGACTCACGGCCCACTTCAACGCCTGGGACCGACCTGCGGCGAGTTTTTCCGACACATGAGCGGCTATTTCCATCAATTCGTCCTGCGCCATGGTCGTGGCGACAAGGTAGGTCTTGGATCCCATAGACAAGGGTTGATAGGCCATGAACTTGGGAATTCCCTCAAAGGTGTATCTCCCCGTGCCGGCAGATCCGGCAAGCCCGGCTTTGATGAGAGCGGCCAAATCGCCGTACTTGTCATCGGTAATGCGCACACCGTCTGCCAAAGTGTATTTGGGATGAGAGACGATTCGACCCTGAGGATCAACCACAGCTGGATAACCCGTCTTACCGTGCTTTCGGGATTTCAGAACATTCCAGACGACGCTCCAGTCGAGGTTCACCACCACCACGCCTTCCAATCGTCCCTCCAAGCGCACGGGAACGGCCACCCGTAGCTCGGGCTTTCCGGTGTTTCTGGCTATCTCGACACCGGTATTGTAGAATAGTTCGGCTTCAAGACTTTGGTGGAACCAGTCGGTGTCTGCCTGTGTTTGAAAATCTTCCCGCAAGGCTCCATCAATGACCTTGATGCGTTCCATGCCAGCGGCATCAAGATAGCGAATTTGTGGGTAGAGCGCCTGGGAGCCGTCGGCGGTCTTGATCAGGCCCACCTGCCACATGGCTTTCAGTTCTTCGGCGAATTGGCCAAACGCCCGGGCTGCGGATTCACCTGTGAATTCATCCCAGAAGCCGACGCCCACGAGCACCCATTTCCAATCCGGGTAATGGAGAAGCGCCACAAAGCCTTCGCGGCCATCCAGAGATCGAAAGCCAGCAAAAACTTCCCTTTTGCGAAGAACCTCTTTGAGCTGTTCATTCCAGGAAGAAATGCCGAGCGCTCGTCCGGCATCCTGGCCTTCCAGGCTGCGGTGGGCATGGAGCACCACGCGCCCTTCTTCGTCTGCAATAAAAACAAAGCCGGTTTGTCCCAGTCGAGCTTCCGTGATATGATTCCGAATTGCCCCGATGCTCTTTACGGGAACGCCCACATAAAGCATGCCGATGACTTCATCAAAGGGGTTTTTGAGGGGTTTGTAGATGGTTTGGTACCAGTCATCGACCACAACGGCACGGCCTGTGTACGGTGTCCCTCGAGCAACCGTGGTCACCACGGCATTGGGCGTGCCATCGGGATTGACCGCGGGAATAAACGTTCCGACGGCACGCTTGCCTTCCTTGTTTTTCACGGATGTGGCCACCCGAAGCATGTCACCGTTGTCGTTCATTTTCTGAAAGATGGTGCACGTGCTCCCCGTCAGTTCCGTCAATTCATCCACCACGGGGACCCGTGTGTCGAAGTTTTCCGTAGGGTAGAGGATCTGTGAGCCCAAACGCAGCAGAGGCAATTCCACAGTCTGGGTCTCTTTGGTGAATTGGTTGGTGGCTTGCCAGCGGTACAACGAGTCGGAGGCTTCCAGCTTGCCATAGCGCTGCACTAAAGCTTCAGCCAGTTTGATGTCGTTATTGAGCTGCCTGGCCATCGACTGGCGCTCTACATCAAAGAGCGCTCGAACCTGGCCGATTTGGCCTTTGACCTGCGCTTCCACAGCCGACCGGATTTCCTGCGTTACCCTGGAATTCGCCAGGTAATTGCGCAGATTAGGCGAAGCGGCCAAGCGCCGCGCATCATCTTCAACCTTTGAAACGATGCCGCTGACTACCGCATAATCCCCTTCAAGGAGCGCCTTGAGGTACTGGGCTGCATCTTCCTCCAGGGCGGTCGTGACGTACTGGGAAATACGCTTGGAGTGCTGCACAGACAAAACGGTATTGACCACCGTGTTGGCCACAAGAGGCACGGCCACGAGAATCACGGCAAAAACGATGAGCTTCATTTTCAAAGTGAGATGCCCCATCATAATTCCTCCTCTTGCAACACATCAGCGCCCTTGATCGCCTGTCTTGGTGTCTTGACAGGGGTGCACGGAACCCTCCCATGGACCACCGCCCACTGAGTCATAAATCTTTTCGGCGTGTCTTGAGTAAAACTTGACAAAAAATTGGAAACCACTTGGTGCTCATTTTTCCACACTGTGAACGGCTGTTATGGTAGGTAAGGATTCCCGAGGAGGGAAAGACGGGTTAGAGACCGACAAAGACACGAAGACCATCCACCATTGTGAAAGGAGAAAACATCATGGATTTGGAAGCGTTATATGATCTGCCATCATGGGAATGGCCGGAAGGGACAAAGGAAAAGCTTATGGCTCTCGTGCAAAACGCCGAGGCGCCGATGGAAGATCGGGAAATAGCCGCTGAACTTCTTTCGGATATTTCCGTCATGGACGACAGCGTGGCGGGCGTGTTACTGGAAATTGCGGCAAATCCCGATGAAAGCCCATCCCTTCGAGGCACGGCGGCCGTGGCGCTGGGGGCCGCCCTGGAATTGGCCGACATGGAAGGTTTTGACGACCCGGAGGAAAATCCCCTTTCGGAAGAAGTTTTTAAAAAAATTCAAAAGACGTTTTACACGCTTTATCACGATCCGCGAACCCCTGAGGACGTGCGGCGCCACGTGTTTGAAGGAGCGGTGAGGGCGCCTCAGCCATGGCACAGACAAGTTATTGAAGGGGCCTACGGGTCCAAGGACGAAAATTGGAGGCTCACTGCCGTGTTTGCCATGCGCTGGGTGGACGGTTATGAAAAGGAGATTGTGGAATCCTTGCAATCCAAAGATCCCGATATCCTTTATCAGGCCGTGTGCGCAGCGGGTGCCTGGGGAATTGCAGAGGCAGCGCCGGTGCTGGAAAAAATTCTTCAGTCCGAGGAAATCGACGAGGATCTTCTTTTTGCGGCCATCGATGCCGTCGCTACCGTCATGCCGGAAAGAGCCCCCGAGGTTTTGGGGGATCTGCTCAACAGTGACGATCCGGACATAGTGGATGCTGTGGAGGAAGCGCTGTCCACGGCCAAGAGCATTTTGACACTGGAACAAGACAGCGGGAACGGCGCGCAGTAACGCCTCACAAACGTCTTCACCGGTCTTGCGAAAAAACCGGTTTTCGAGGTATAGCTTCCAGGCTTGGTGCGTTGTCCTGGTCAACCTTAAGGCAAGGAGAGAATCATGCGGCGAGGGTTATGGTTTGGGCTATTGGCAGGGTTGATTTTGGTGGCTGGTGCTCTGGACCATGGTGCCCAGGCGGCCGACAAGGTCTACATCAACGGCATCGATGCGAACTTTCCACCGTTCGCCTACATCGATAAAGACGGCAAGCCTGCCGGGTTCGATGTGGAAGCTCTGGACTGGATCGCCAAAGAGATGGGCTTTAAGGTCGAGCATAAAGCCATGGACTGGGATGCCATCATTCCCAGCCTGACGGCCCGCAAGATTGACGTCATTGCTTCGGGATTGAGCGTTACGGAAGAACGCAAGAAACAGATTGCCTATACGATTCCTTATTGGGAAATCAAGCAGGTGCTCGTGGTCAAGAAGGATGCCAACCTCACCGTGGACCAGGTCTTGAACAGCGGCCAGAAGGTGGGCGTGCAGCGGGGCACCTCGGAAGCCAAATGGATGAAGGAAAACCTTATCGATAAGGGTCGTCAATTTGAACTGGTGTATTACGATTCCGGACCTCTGGCCGGTGAAGATGTGTTGAACGGGCGAATCATCGCGGCGGCCATGGATGATGCTCCCGCCCACGAACTGGTGCGTGAAAAACCGTTGAAGATTCTCGGAACTTTTGGGATGCCGGATGAGACCTTTGCTTACGGCGTGCGCAAAGAAGATACGGAATTTATCAAGGTGCTCAATGAGGGCCTCGAAAGACTGATGAAATCTCCCAAATGGCAGGAACTGAAAGAGAAGTACCAACTGTAAGGTGCTGACCGACAATCCCTCTATTGGGGGACCGTCAGTGCAGAAAGCCCCGTGTAAGGATCGCTTTCGGACGGTCCTTTGCCGGAAATGGTCAACTTCCGCTGGCCCGAGCATGGGCTGAGGTGCCGAAGGCCGTTTCTGCGAAAGCGGCCAAAACCGCCAGGTCGGGTCCATGGATCTGAGAATAGTCCGTCAGAGTTAGGTGCCCCAAGAGGGCATTTTCAAGGAAGCGTGGGCCTTTCGCGCACAGAAAAAGCGGGCGGGACGCTTGCGCACGGTTTCAGTGGTCACATCCGATGCATCAGAAGACCGCAGGTGAATGCCCCTGCGGTTTTTTGCCGACATCCGTGGAAGGCATTCGGGAGAAGCTGGCCCGGCACCTCTGTTGCCGAGGCTGGCTTTGCGGAAGGCCTTTTCAGGGCCGGTCAAGGACAAACTCAGTGCAACTCCTCAAAAATCATCCACCTCGGCGGTTGACTTCAGAAGCTCTTGCGGCGTTGCGGCACGTTCTGGGACAAGATCTGGTTTCCACGGATCCGGAAAAATTGGCGCAATGCTCACAGGATGCCTCCCATACGCCAGGGTATCCGGAGGCGGTGGTCACGGCACGCAGCGAACAAGACGTGGTGCGCCTCATGGAACTGGCCGACCGGTATCGTTTTCCGGTCACGCCCCGAGGGATGGGTACAGGTCTGGCCGGCGGGGCCAGTCCCGTTTGTGGGGGCGTGGTGCTGAACCTTTCCGCCATGAATCACATTGTGACCATTGATGCCCGAAATCTCCTGGCCGAGGTGGAACCGGGCGTAGTGACCGCCGAACTCAAACGCGCCGCGAAAGCCCATGGCCTTTACTACCCGCCGGATCCCGCGAGCATTGAGACCTGCAGCATCGGCGGCAACGCCGCCACCAACGCAGGTGGTCCTTCCTGTGTCAAGTATGGGGTCACTCGAGATTACGTCCTTGGGCTCCACGTGGTGCTTCCCAACGGTTCTCTCATCCGCACCGGGGTCAGAACGCGAAAAGGTGTCGTCGGATACGATCTGACACGACTCATTGTGGGCAGCGAGGGCACGCTGGGAGTCATCACTCGATTGATCCTTCGGCTGATTCCTCACCCGCCCGCCGTGACCACTCTGGTGGCGCTCTTTTCCGACATGACGCAGGCCATGAACGCCGTTTCGGGAATCCTCACATCCGGCTTGGTTCCCTCGGCTTTGGAATTCTTGGATCGACGCTGTCTGGAACTGGTGGGAGATCTCCTGCCTTTTCAGGAGGCCCATGATGCCGGATCCTTTCTTTTGGTGGAAGCCGACGGGTACCCTCAGGTGATTGCGCGGGAAATCGAACGCATGGGCGAGGTGTGCCTGGAGCACGGTGCCCGGGAGGTGCTGATGGCTCCCGATGCCGCCAAAAGAGAGAAAATGTGGGCTGTGCGCCGCGAAGTGTCGCTCAGAATCGAACACAGCGCCGCCGTTTACGTTCCAGAAGACGCGGTGGTACCTCTGGGAGAAATTGCCGGGTTCATTCGCTGCATTCCGGAAATCGAACGGCGATTTGACCTCAGGATCTACTGCTTCGGGCATGCCGGGGATGGAAACATTCATTTGAACATCACGGCGTCTCGGGAATGCCGGCCGGAACGGGTGGAAGAGGGCGTGCGGGCCTTGCTCGCCGAGGTGCTCAAGCGTGGAGGGACCATTTCCGGAGAACATGGGGTCGGTGTGGCCAAACAGCCTTACCTTGCCTTGGAACAAGACAGCGAACTAATCCGCCTGCAGATGGCCCTCAAGAAGGTGTTCGATCCCAACCTTATTTTGAACCCCGGAAAGATTTTTCCTTGGAACCATGCGTCGTGGAGGGTTTAAGGGTGGCTTTGGAGCGTTCAGCCTTAGAAGCGGCAGGCAAGAGGTATCGAACCGAAGGGATCAGCCGAAGGGTGCGAAACATCGCCGTGTCGGCTATCAAGGAAATGCCGCTGCTGGCTCAAAAGGTTCCTGACTGCATCTCCTTGGGACAGGGTATTCCTTCGTTTCCTACACCCGCGCACATTGTGGAAGCCGTGTGCCGGCATCTGAGGGATACGGCCTGGTCGGGAAAATATACGTTGGGCCCTGGGCTTCCGGCACTTCGCAGAGCCTTTGCGGACATGCTTGTTCGCGAACGGGGCCTGTGGGTCGATCCGGAAACGGAAATCTGCATCACTGTGGGAGCCATGGAAGGGTTGTGTGCCAGCATTCTCACGCTGGTGGATTCCGGCGACGAAGTGCTGTTGCCGTCACCCAATTACGCTTCCCATATCGAACAAGTGCTGTTGGCCGAAGGGCGCCCGGTCTTCTTTCCGCTCAAGCCCGACACATGGCAGTTGGACATGAAGGCGCTTCAAAAGGCCATATCCCCGCGGACCAAGGCGCTCATTCTGTGCCATCCCCACAACCCGACCGGTGCCGTGTTCGCCAAAGAGGATCTGCAGATGGTGGCCCAGTGGGCCTTGGAACACGGGTTTTTCATTCTTTGCGATGAAACTTACGACTTTCTCACCTATGACGGCAGACCTTATTGGAGCGTGCTGTCCATGCCGGAACTGCGGCGTCAGGTGATCGGGGTTTTCAGCTTTTCCAAAAAATACGCCATGACCGGCTGGAGAGTCGGAGCCCTGGTGGCCCCAGCGGATATTCTCGATCACGTGATGAAGGTACACGATGCCGCCGCCATTTGTGCTCCGACGCCGTCTCAAGTGGCGGCCCTCGCCGCCTTGGAAGGGCCTCAGGAATGCGTGGCGCATTTTCGACAAACCCTTCAGGCCAGGCGAGACAGGGTGTGTGCCTTTCTGGACCGCATGGCGCCTCGCCTCTCGTATGTCAGGCCGCAAGGGGCCTATTATGTCATGGTGCAGTTTCCACCTCAGATCGGCGATTCCATGACCGTAGCCCTTCGATTGCTTCACGAAGCCCGCGTCATTACCATTCCCGGCAGCGCCTTTGGGCCTGGCGGCGAAGGCCATGTGCGGCTCTCTTTCGGCGGCACGGAAGCCGAACTGGACGAAGCTATGGAACGGCTCGCCCAATGGTTTGATCAAAACACGGCCTGAACATGCGAAAACGCCTCGGTGGGCATACCGAGGCGTTCGAAGGCGGGCGGGAAAACGGCGCTTAATAGCGCGGGCCGCGGGAAGGGCGGCTGGGTCGCGGTTTGGCCTGGTTGACCTTGAGGGTGCGGCCCTTTAGGTCCGCACCGTTAAGGGCCTTGATGGCCTTGTCCGCGTCGGCGTTCTGCGGCATTTCCACGAAGCCGAAGCCTTTGGATTGTCCGGTTTGACGATCGACAATGATGTTCACACTGCTCACTTCGCCATACTTGGCAAAAGCGGCGCGTAGATCGTCTTCCGTGACACTGTAAGCGAGGTTTCCGACGTAAAGATTCATAGAGTGTCCTTTGCGCGTGGTTTCATGGCCTCAAGGGTCGATCCTTTCCAACCACGAGAACGAAGGACCGACCCATCACCGAACCTTCGGTGACGCTTGGTCGCATCCCGGAAAAACCGGCGGTGAACCAGGAATGAAGAGAACCACTCGTGGCGGGCGCACAAACGGATCGCACGTGTGTCCACGACGGTCCCCTGACGACCTCGGCGTGCCAGGATGGTAGTTAAGCTTCGCACAGAACCGAACGTCTGTCAAACATATTACACATTGCAGCTCATGAAATGCCGCGGCCCAATCGCACAAAGCCAAAAGCCGTCGCAGGGCATTTCTTATCTGTGGAAGCGCCGCAAGGGGCCATATTCTCGGCGTGCGCGCGGATACAAGAGACCGCCCGGCCCCTCAACGCGGCTCACGCCGCTCCACCACGCAGCAACGGTCTGAAGCGCCGATGCTTTCACATTGTCGTGTTCATGGTTATGGTCTGAGAGTCTGTCCGAGAACGCCTTTAGTAGGAGCGGCGCGAGTCGCGATGCTTGATCGCGCCTTTTAGCGCTCCTACAGAATGAAACGAAAACGCCCGAGAAAAGCCATTTTCGGACAAACCTAGAGCAATAGCGTTTCGCCGGGTTTGAGCAGCACCACATGGGTGGAGGTTTCCTTTTCCACCCGGTCCTTCCATGCCGCTGGGTCCTGATGAATGATGTCAAAGGTGTCATAGTGAATGGGCAGAACCTTGGACGGTTTCAGGAGCTTCACGGCGCGCAGGGCATCGTCTGGCCCCATAGTGAAGTTGTCCCCTATGGGCAAAATGGCGAGGTCGAGGCCTTCTTCGCCGATGAGGACCATGTCGTAAAAGAGCCCCGTGTCGCAGGCATGATAGATTTTGGAACCGCCGACGCTGAAAAGAAAGCCGCAGGGATTGCCGCCATAGGATCCGTCGGGTAAAGCGGATCCATGGTGGGCAACGGTCAGCTTGACCCGTCCCCATGGATGATTTGATCCGCCACCAATGTGGTGCGGATGCAGTTTCGTCAAACCCTGAGCGGCAAGCCAATTGGAGATTTCAAAATTGGAAATCACCGGGGCTCCCGTGCGCTTGGCAATGGCGACCGTATCTCCCAAATGGTCCCCGTGCCCATGGGAAACAAAAATGACGTCGGCCGAAACCTCGTCGGCTCCCACCGGGGCCAAAGGATTTCCCGTCAAGAACGGATCCACCAGAAGATGGGTTCCTTCTGATTCGATCAAGACACAGGCATGGCTGTACCACGTCACGCTGACACTCATAGGACCCTCCCTTGCCCACGATCTTCCAATAGATTTAAGCCATCACGAGAATCTTCCGATTTGATTAATGAATACAAGCGGTCTTAACGACCATGATTGACACAAACGCACAGGATTGACAAGATTGCTGCGCGCCGTGAATCGGTTCGGGCCGTGACGTTGGAGACAAAACCATGTGGCGAAAAAGACCGACTGCTGTTTCTATTCTTGGCTTCCTGCTCATCGCCTATGCCCTGGCCAATGCCCTTGGCGGCGGAAAAGCCCTGTGCGATTCTATAAGCTGCCAGGCGCTGCAAAAAAACGCTTTGTGGTGGGCGGGGGCCGTCTATGCCGGAGTCCTTCTCTGCGCCTATCGGTTTGCCAGGATGCTCATGGGCGGCATCGTGGTCGTGGGCATGGCTGCAGAGTGTGCCTTGGTCCTCACCCAAGTGCTCCTGAATCTTTATTGTCCCGCCTGCTTGGGCTACACGGCCCTGTTCGTGCTCTGGGTTTTTCTGGCCGGTCCGGAAATGCTTCCCTTGGCCAAAAAAGCCTCTTGGGGACTTGCGGCGGCCACCCTCGGCGCCGCTCTCCTCGTTGTTTCCTTGACGCGCAGCGTCTGCGCCTGCTCTGAATCACCCTTTGCCACCGTGAGCGGGGACGAGCAAGCGCTGTATCTCTTTTTTGAACCCACTTGCACCCATTGCCACAGCGTCCTGGAAATGCTTGAGAAAATGGCCGTGAAAAACCGCGTGCGCTTGTGCCCTGAGGCCTGGAGCTTGGCATCGGTGTGGAAGTTGGTGCAAGAGCACCGCGAGACCTGCACTCGATGGCCCGAGCGCCTCAAGTGCCTCAAGTCCACTCTAGCGGTCGTGCGGGCGAACAATGCCTTTTGTATGGAACGAGGTTTTCTCACCGCCCCCTTCGTGGTGCATCAGGGTCGCATCGTGACCGGCGCCGACGTTCCCGGGTATCTCCTGAGCGTTCTCGAAAGTTCTCTGGTGGGTTTCGATTCCCAAGAACTCTTGATTCCCATGGAGGCCGGCGGCAGCTGCACAGTGAACGCCTGCGATTGATTCATCGGGCGAAACGCTCGTAGCTGGCCTTGAGACGAGACGCCATGACGCGAGCCAGGCGACGAAGCACCAGCAAGCCGTCTCTGGGACTTTCCTCGAAAATCTGAAGAAGCTGGGCGCCCTCCAGTCGAATGGTCGTGGAGGGCATGGTGGTTTCACATGTGGCCGTGTAGGTGCGCGGTTCCACAAGGGCTGACCAGCCAAAAACGGCGCCGGCTTCACCGATGGGGAACGTGATGGGCACGGCGCCCCCGTTGTCAAAGCCACTTGCCCCTCCTTCAACACATAGAGAAACGCCGCCGGCTCGCCGGCTCGAAAGAAAACATGCCCTTCCGGAACCTGTGCCTCCTCCGCCATCCCTGCAATCCGGTCCAAGAACTCCGGGCTCACCCCACAAAGATTTCCGCCTTCTTCAGAAACATGGTCTCCCTCCCCTTGCTCTCTTTCACAACGCCGTACCATTGCATGCGACACCCCGTGCACGATGAACCGTTTTGCCCGTTGACCGTTTGAGAAAAAAACAACTAGAATAGAACACATTGGGAAACATGGGGTGTGGGGGCACCTCCTGCGCCTTCCCCATCACGTCATCTATGCCCATGTTCGCGCTCTTTGTCGAGTGCCTTGTGCGCTGTGGCCGCGGTGCCCTCATGCCGAAGGCATGACTTGCCAAAGTATCGCCCCTAAGGGCTTTTCGCTGACGGCCCTTGGAGGCCTGTTGGCTGAGGATGCCTTTAGAGGAGCGGCGCACGCGACGATGCCTTCGCCGTGCGGCGCTTCGAGAAAATAGGGCAGATAGATGCCCTTGATAAGGCCCCATCCAAACAGGCTTCCGGGCCTTTGAAAGCTCAACGAAGAGCCGCAGGGGCTCGGCACGGAGCCGAGGAGCTTTGAGAGGGGCTCATGGCGCTGAGGTCGCCTGACCGGCGACGGCGCAATGTCTCAAGGAAAGGGGGTGGTAATCAACGATTTGGATTGGGCTGAGGGACCTGCCTTTTCCACGCAGGGCATAACCGACGGGACGGCGAGACAGGAGAGGTGTATCATGGCTGAAATCGGGCATGGCGGCAAAGAGATTGTGGAACGGATTCTGGACCCTAAGGAAGCCCCTGCAAAAGTGCGGGGACTGAAACAGGTGCCGGTCCGGAGTCAGATTGCCAATGAAGTGATCGGTATCGCCTATGGGTTTTTCTGCCCTTTGACGGGCTTTATGGGAAGAGAAGACTTGGATTCCGTGGTCAAAAGAATGCGTCTTCAAGATGGCACCATCTGGAGCATTCCCATTCTGTTTGACATGTCGGACCAAGAGCTTTCGGACTACGGGATTAAGGCAGGGGATACAGTCTGTCTGACATATCACGGCAATCCCATGGCCATCTTTGAAATCAGCGAAATCTATTCCTACGACAAAGAAGCCATGTGCCGGTCCATTTTTGGAACGGCCGAAAGCAAACACCCGGGATGCGCTCGAACTTACGCTTACAAAGACAAATTTTTGGGCGGCAACATTACCCTGGTCACTCCTCCCAAGATCAACCCACCCTTCGATCCTTACTTCATTCCTCCCTTGGAGATGCGCAAGCGCTTTCGCGAAAAGGGCTGGCAACGCATCGTGGCGCATCAAACTCGCAACGTGCCGCACACGGGTCACGAATGGCTCATGAAAGGGGCCTGGTTTCAAGCCTATGCCGAATTGCCCATCGAAAAGCCCTTGGTCGGCGTGTTGGTCAACGCCATCATCGGCGAAAAGCGCAAGGGCGACTACATTGACGAAGCCATCATTTTGACCCAAGACGAACTGCGCAAGTCAGGCTACTTTGGCGACCATAACCACATGACGTCCCTAACCTTTTGGGACATGCGCTATGCCGGGCCCAAGGAAGCCGTCTTTCACGCGGCTTTGCGCACCAATCTGGGTCTGACCCACCACATGTACGGCCGTGACCACGCGGGTGTCGGAACCTACTACGGCCCCTACGATGCGCATCACCTGTTGGCGACCGTGCAGAACGAGTTGAGCATTACACCGGTCTATTCCATGAACTGGCTCTACTGCCCTCACTGCGGAGAAATCACCAGTGAAGGGTTGTGCAATCACAAGAACGAGTGGCAAAAGTTCAGCGGGACGCTCATTCGCAGCATCGTCGAAGACGGCGTCAAACCGCCACGACTCATTTTCCGACCGGAGGTCTTTGATCTGGTCATGGAATGCGCCGAAAAATACGGCTTCGGCTCTCCGTTCGTCACCGAGGAGTATCTGGCAAAAAGGACGCCCGTTTTCACCATTCCGCCCTTGGCGGGCTGATAGGAGGTGAGGTCATGAGCGAAGAAAAATACCCCATCAACATCTGGGTCAATGAGGAACGCTATGAAAAGCTTAAAGACGCGGGATTGGCCCACATGTGCGAGGAAATGCTCGCCGGCATGAAGGTCATCCGTGTTTATGCCAACGCGGCGCAAAGGGACAAGATCCTCAAGGTGTTTCCCACCGCCAAGTTCGATTCGGCGACCACCAAAAGCATCGAGCTTTTGCCGAGGCACGTCAAGGACAAGATCTTTGACAAGGTGGTGGAGAAGAAGTCCGTGGACATTTTGGACGAATTCTTGAGCGCCTACTGATGGGCCGATAAGGCACGCAAAAATTCGTGCGTTCAATAGATTTTGGCGCACATTCCATTTCAGCCGGGCGGTCCCTGCGGGGGCGCAACGCTCCCGCTGGAGACCGCCGCCTTCTTTTGAATGTGCCTCCTTCTCGAATACGGTCCTCGCAGCCTGTGCGATAATCGCTTTTAGAGGTTGTCGGCAATCCGCTGCGTCGATGCACCGCAGGGCGCCATAAAGAGTCGGCGCGGGCAGCGCTTTCACAAAGGGCATGGTCAGACAGGCTGCCGGGGGTGATCGCGATGCATACGGTCACAAAGGAAAGTGAAGAAGGGAGGGACAATAAAAGGTCTTCTCGTCCTCCCCCTCTGCGGCGTCTTGCCGTTCCACCAGCATATCCTCCAGATGGAGAAGATCCTTCAAGGTCCAAAAACGCAGCTTTTCAAAAAGAGTCTCGGACAACTCCTTCCACACCCATCGAGTCGCGCACCGCGAAGCTCGGGAACATTGGTGAGGACAAGAGCGATTTGTTCCAGGTATTTCACAGAAATCCATTGATCCATGGCTACATCGGCAATCTGCATGGGTGTTTTACTCGAGTGCCTCGCGAGGGCCATCAGAAAACGGGTTCCGTAACGGCTGCGTGTCGATAGGCTGACCATGGTGCGCCCTCCTTTTTCCTAAGGGCTCATTCGACAACTTACCTTTCAGGAACGACGCACACCGCGACCCACCATGGCGCCGTGCGGCACTCGTCGGGGTCTCGCATGAGCCTTTCCATGGAACGCCTCGTGAGCCACCTCATGCCATCGTTCTTTCAGCTGATGCATACCCTATCGTAGGCAAAGAAATCAAGAGATGTTTCAAAGAGCGGAATCACGAGGAGGCGGAGTCTTCAGCGTATTTTTTGAGTTTGAGCTTTAAGGTTCGCCGGGTGATTCCCAGGCGCCGAGCCGCTTCGCTCTTGTTCCCCCCTGTCTCAATCAACACCTTCTCAATAAGACGCTTTTCCATCTCCGCCAGCGTCATGGACGAGGAAGGCTCGAATTCTTCCAAGGAGCCTCTGCCTTCGAACGGTGAAGGGGCAGAAGGTGCGGCCCGCTGCAGATGCAGCGGGAGCTCCGCTTCGGTGAGATACTCACCCCGAAGCAGAATCACGGCGCGTTCAATGACGTTTTCCAGTTCCCTGACGTTTCCAGGCCAATCGTATTTGACCAAAAGGTCCATGGCACGGGGTGTGATGCCTCGAACCGTTCTTTTGTTTTTTGCTGTGAAGGTTTTAAGGAAATGCTCCACAAGAAGGGGGATGTCGTCCTTACGTTCCCGAAGAGGTGGAACCTCGATGGTGACCACGTTGAGCCGGTAGTAGAGGTCTTCGCGAAAAGCACCCTCTTGTGTCATGCGCTGCAAGTCCCTGTTGGTGGCCGCCAGAATCCTGACATCCACAGTTATGGCCTGATCGCTGCCCACCCTTTGAATGTGGCCGTCCTGAAGCACGCGCAGTAGTTTTGCCTGCATGGGCAGGGACAGTTCCCCCACCTCATCCAGGAAAATGGTGCCGCCGTCCGCTTGAGCGAACCGCCCGCGACGGGCCTTGTCCGCGCCGGTAAAGGCTCCATTGTCGTGGCCGAAGAGCTCGGTTTCCAAAAGGTTTTCGGGAATGGCGGCGCAGTTGACTTCCACGAGCGGCCCTTGGCTGCGGCGGCTGTTGGCATGGATGGCTCGAGCCACCATACCTTTGCCTGTGCCGCTCTCGCCGGTGATGAGCACCGTGGCTTCGCTGGGCGCCACCAAAGCCAGCAGTTCCACAAGACGTTCCATGGAAGCGGTTTTGCCGATGATTTCCGGCAAGCGCAATCGGGCGAGCTGTTCCCTCAGTTCCTGGTTTTCGGCGCGCAGCTTCGTGTGTTCCAGAGCGCGGTACAAGGCGAGGCGTAGCGCGTCGAAATCCAGAGGTTTGGTAAGATAATCGTAGGCTCCGGCTTTGATGGCTTCCACGGCGGAGGGGACGGAAGAAAAGGCTGTGAGCACAATCACCGGCAGCGCGGGATTGTATTGGTGGATGCGGCGTGTGGCTTCAATGCCGTCCATATCGGGCATGCGCACGTCCATAATCACCGCATCCAAGGGTTGCTCCTGCACCCTGTGCACGGCCACAAGGCCCCCGTCCGCCTCGAGCACGTGATACCCCCAGTCCGCAAGAAGGGTGGTGAGCATGAGGCGATGGGCTGGATCGTCATCCACGACGAGAATATGCGGAAGCCCTTCTATTGTCATGACAATGATTCATCTCCCTTGTCGGTAAGGCGGTGTTTCTCTGCCCGACATTCCAGATCCGTGAAGCCCTGAGTATCCTTGTATGCGACGGACCCACGTGGGCGTGCCGGGTCCCGCATGAAAGCTGAGACAGCGGCCATAAACCCGAAAAGTGCCCCGAGCCACGGAACATTTTCGCAATGACCATCAACCCATCGTTGGGTTGGGGTCGCGACTTGCGCCGCTCTTACAGTTTCAAGCAGAACAGACGCGGCTAAACCATCGGCGAACAGGCTCCTGCATCTGCGGCACTTAAGCTTCTCGGCCTTCATGACCCAACGTCCGGCTGAAACCCGCGGCCTTTGGCATTCGAGGGGAAAGGTCCGCCCCGTCTTGAGGGATGCGAATGACGAAGCGGGTTCCATGAGCATCGGATTGGTCCACCGCAATGTCGCCGCCGTGCGCCTCCACAATCTTATGCACGATGGCCAGCCCCAAACCCACACCATTGGGTTTCGTGGTGAAGTAAGGATCAAAGACATGTCCCAGGACTTCAGGAGCGATGCCCGGCCCGGTATCTTCCACCTCCACCCGCAGGATTCCCTGCGCCGTGGCGGCACGCACGCTCAGTTTTCCACCCAGGTCCATGGCTTGGATGGCGTTCAAGTAAAGGTTCAGAAGGACCTGCGAAAAACGGTCTGCATCCACCACGGCCTGAAGATTGGGCGGGGAAAGATCCACGGAGAGTTGCACGCCTGCATGTTCCGCATCTCTTTCCACGAGTTTTATGCTATGTTCGATGATGTCTCGAAGTTGCACAGGCCTTGGGTGCACTTCGGCAGGGCGAGCGAATTCCAGCAGTTCCGAGATGACACGGTTGAGGCGGTCCACTTCGTGGGTCATGGTCCGGGCCACTTCTTGGGCCGATGGATCGTCGGCCGCCTTGCGGGCAAGAATCGCCGCAAATCCCTTAATGGAGCTCAAGGGATTTCGGATTTCGTGGGCTACTCCCGAGGCAAGCTTTCCCAGGGCGGCCAGACGTTCGTGGCGGCGAAGTTTTTCTTCCAGCGTACGCACAGCGGTCATATCTGACAGCAGAAAGGCAAAACCCGAAGGGGTTTTTTCGAAGTTGTGAATTCCTGTGGCGTGAATGAGCAAAGGCTTGGGCATGGTCCCGCCCACTTCACATTGGACATTGTCTTCAATGGGATCCTCACCCTTTTCCAGGCGTTGCCGCAGGTTTTCCAAGGCGGGAAAGTCCTTGAGGGTGCGCCCGGGTTCGGCATGCGGACCCAGAAGCCGCTCTGCGGCAGGATTGGTTCGGCGAATGACACCTTGCTGGTCCGTGGCCACGAGACCTACGGGCATGCGGGAAAAAATGGCTTCCGTCATCACTTCCATCGTTCTCAGCGACTTTCGAGCCAGACGATATCCATGGGCCCAAAAGAGGGCGATCAGCCCCGTCGCGCCAAGAGCGAACAGGATGGCCAGAAGGAGGGCATGATGCATCATGTCCTGGCGCATGGCTTCCCAAAGGGGAGTGGCATCCAAGCCCAACACAAACCGCAACGGACCGGCACCGGGAAAAGGATCCTGGCCTAAACCCACCGGCGGCCACCCCGTACCCGGACCATACCGCGGACCGTTTTCTGTATTACAAGGATTGCGGGGTGTGCCGGCACACCTTGCCCACGGTTGATATGGCCGAATCACTTCAAAAGCCCTTTTGCCATGAAAGTCGGTGTAAGCATGCCCGGAAATCTCTGCAGCCTGAGCGGGGAGAAGCACCTGACCGATCTCTTCGGCATGACTGGACGCGACGACTCGTCCTGCGCGGTCCACAAGACGAATGTATAGGACCGAAGGCTCCTGGGCTGTTTGTTCCATCAGCATCTGCAATTGGTTGCGCCCCCATGCCATGCGGCCCATCAAACCCGTTCGCGTCCCGGCCTCGAGGGATTCCATGAGCGTGTGGGCCTGAGCGGAAAGTAACATTTCCGTGAACCGCCGTTCGCGATCGGCGTTCCGAAAAGCCACTACAATCAGAATCACGGCTAGCAGCCCCACGGCACCCAGAATCAACCATGGAGAAAGCCAGAGCGAATCCATGGTCAAGACGCGACGTCTCGGCGGTTTCATGGAGAGCCCTTTCTGCATCTGGTGTTCTTGCCTCCAAGGGCAAAACTCTTGCCCCTAGGAGGGTCCCAGAAAATGGCTTTTCAAGGCTGTTTTCGTTGGACTCAGTAGGAGCGCCGCGAGGCGCGATAAGGAGTCGCGGCTTGCGCCGCTCCTACAGGATAGAAGGAAAACGACCCCAAAAAGCCGTTTTTGGAGAGGCTCTTGAGAGCCTGTTCGAGCATGCCTGCGAGGGTTCTTCGACGCATACATCATATCAAAAAACGCGCCAGGGGAAAGGGCCACTCCGTTGAGGGTTATCTGCACTTCGCTCTCTCTCTCCAACTCCACATCTCTTTAAGCGCTGCGCGAACATTGAAGATGCCCAATGAACCGTGCCCTTGACCTTTTCATGGCCGCAGGGGTGAGTCTTTTTGATCCAGTGCCCCACCTTCTGGATTCTTTTGATCCACCATGGGTCCAAAGGGGATACCGGCAAGAGCCGAGTGTTGGTTCTTGCCGATTTTTTTCTTGTGTTCCTTATCCCGGTTGCCGAATAAAGGAAGGAGGCGTGAGAGGAACCATCAGCTGAGGACTCTTGCAGAGGGTAATCTTGATGACCGAGAGGAAAATAGGCTCGGGAACTGCCAACGGGTCTCTTCGGGACGAAGTGCGCAAAGTGATTCGGACCCTGGAGACTCTCCCCTCGGCGCCCGCCGTCGCTACGAATATCCTCAATGCCTTAACCCAAGCACGGCCGGATATGGAGCGCGTGGTCAAGCTTCTGGAAACGGACCAGGGTCTGGCCATGAAGCTTCTGCGCCTGGTCAATTCCAGTTACTATGGATTTTCCAAGAAAGTGACCACGCTGCACAGGGCGGTAACGCTGCTTGGTATGAAACAGCTTCGCTGCATGCTACTCAGCGTGACCGTTTCCGAATCCCTCATCAAGGAATTGCGGCGCAGGGCCCGAAAGGATCAGCAGGCTCTGTGGGAACATTCCCTGGCATGCGCGGTGTGTTGTGAGTTGTTTGCGGAAAAGGTGCTGCCCAAGAGGTCTTCGGAAGCTTTCGTTTTGGGGCTTCTGCACGATGTGGGCAAGCTGCTTTTTATGGAATGCTCGGCGGAGACCTATCAAGAGGTGGAAAAGGTCGCTCGCGAACGCGGTGTGGCCATGGCCGAGGCGGAACAGGACCTGTTGGGTGTCGACCATGCCACGGTGGCCCGCTGGCTCGCGGAAAAGTGGGACCTGCCGCCCATCCTCAGTTTTCCTTTGTGGTGGCACCACCACGGTCCGGATGTTTTGGCTTTAATGGATATTGCGGACCCTGAGATTCGAGAATTGAGCCTTTTGGTCAACCTGTCCGACCACGTGGTGCATGAACTGATGGCGGACGCCGTGGCCGTCGAGTTGTTCCGCAGCCCCGACCCAGCACTCCTGGCCCATTTCGGACTCACCCTTTCGGACTGCGATCACATCAAAAGCCGCATTGCCAAACGCTACAGCGCCAGAACCGCTCTGCTGGATTTTGAACAGGATGAGTTGTCTTTTTATTTTAGTGCCCTTCAGCGGGCCAATCAACATTTGAGCCGAATGGCGTCCAAGGGGTTGCGGTTGGAAAATGTGCGCCGCAGTGACCGTGAGCGGGAAGCGTTGGAGGCTTTGGAGGCCGTGCTTCCCGCTCTTACGGATATTTCCACCATGCTGGAAGAGGCAGCAGGGCGAGTGGCGGAGGCTTTGGGGGTGGATCACGGCGTGGTCTACGTGTGGGACGATGCGGGACCCACGCTTTACGGATCCTGGTGGAAAACCCACGATGCACCGCGCTCCTTCACCTTGTTCAAGGAGGGGAGCAATGGCCGGGAGGCCCTGAATGGTATCCCCTTCGAAATGCGCCAGCTTCTGAGCGGATTCCGCAAACGCTACAGCTTCACGGCGGGGGGAACGGTCATGGACCGCCGCGTGCAGTACCATCCGCCTTATATTGCCGTGCCCATTGTTGTGGACGATCTGGTGCTAGGAGAAGCCATCCTTCATGAGGAAGGCCTTCATGAGGAGGCAGCGGACGCGGCTCGATCCCTTGCCGTTTATGAAAAACTAGGCCGTGTGCTCTCGTCCGCCGTGCGCCAGATACGACTGGTGGAACAGTCCCGGGACCTGAATGACAAGCTTTCCGCCGCCTTGGCGCAGGCGGGCCGCGCCATGAAAGAGCTGCGAGAAGCCCAGGCTCGCTATAGGGACGAAAAAGAGCGCTTGGCTGTGACGCTTCAAAGCATTGCGGAAGCCGTCATGGCCACGGATACGAAAGGTCGGGTGGTTCTTTTCAACGAAGCGGCCGCCAAGCTCACCGGGTGGGATGCGCAGGACGCCATAGGAAAACCGGCCATGGAACTGTTACGGCTCCTCCGCACCCCTGACGAAGAACCCTTGCCAGACCCTGTGGCACAAGTTCTCAAGAAGGGTGGGCCGGTGGAATACGCCAACGAACTGGCCCTGGTGGCTCGAGACGGTTCGCGCAAGCCCGTGGCCCTGTGCGGAGCGCCCATTACCGATGTCGAGGGGCAAAATCTGGGAGTCATTTTTGCCGTTCGAGACCTGACCTATCAAAAGAAGATGGAAGCAGAGGTCCTTCGCGCTCGAAAGCTGGACTCCCTACGGATTCTGGCCGGAGGGATCGCACATGATTTCAACAACATCATGATGAGTATTTTGGGCAACCTGAACCTTGCCCGCATGTTTGTCAACGAGCCGGAAAAGATGGAACGACGGCTGGCGGAGGCCGAAAAGGGCGTGCATCGCGCCAGGGATTTGACGCAGCAATTGTTGAGCCTGGCCAGAGGGGGAGTTTCCACAAAGAAAACGACGGACTTAGGCGGTCTTATTCGAGAGGGCGCCAATTTCGTGCTTTCCGGATCCAACGTCAAGATCCATTTCGATCTTCCCGAGGATTTGCGCCCGGTGAATGTGGACGTGGCCCAGATGCATCAGGTGATCAGCAATTTGTTGATCAATGCCAAACAGGCCATGCCCAACGGAGGGGCGGTATGGATTTCGGCGAAGAACGTGGAGGTCACGGAGACCTCGGGCTTGCCTGTGCCCGATGGAGCCTATGTGCACGTGGCGTTTCGTGACGAAGGTACGGGCATTAAGGCCGAATACCTGGACCGCATTTTCGACCCTTACTTTACCACCAAAGACCGCACCAGCGAGAGAGGGACAGGACTCGGCCTGGCCATCGTCTACTCCGTCATGAAGCGTCACGGGGGATGCGTGACGGTGGAATCGGAGGAAGGCAAGGGAACGACTTTTCACATCTATCTTCCAGTGGCGAATACAGTGCCGTCACCGGTCGAGCACAACGCGGAAACACTCCAGAAAAGCCAAGGTCGCATCTTGATCATGGACGATGAGGAAACAGTCCGTACCATCGTTCAAGAAATGTTGACGCATCTGGGTTACGAAACGGAGATGGCCGCGGAAGGCCTGGAAGCTGTGCAAAAGTATGAAGCGGCCTTAAAGAGTGGAAGGCCCTTTGACGCCGTCATTTTGGACCTCACCGTTCGAGGAGGCATAGGAGCCCGGGAGGCTCTGGAAGGGATGCGTGCTTTGGACCCGAAAGTTAAGGCCATCGTCTCCAGCGGGTATGTTCAGGACGAAATGATTGAGCGTTATGCGGATTTTGGCTTTGCCGCCGTGATCACGAAACCTTTTACCATTCGAAAGCTCCGAGAAACCCTTCTTCGGATCGTGCATAAGAAGGACCGGCGCCGTTTTGAAAGAAAATGCGTGCAACATGCTGTGGCGGTGGAGCTTGCTGAAACCTCTTTCTGGGCCACGACGAAAAATCTTAGTGAAGAGGGGGCGCTTATTGACTGCCAAGTGCCTGTGAATCCAGAGGAAGTGGTTTGTGTGAACCTGAAAGCGGGTTCTGAAGAGCAAAGGCGCCTCATGGGGCGAGTGGTGTGGTCTCGAGTGAACGCCACCAACGGTCACGGCGGATCCTATCTGATCGGCGTGCGTTTCGAAAACGTTTCCGAAGAAGACAGAGAGTTCATGCACCGTCTCATGAAGCGAGAATCCTGACCCTCCATGGGCACGGTCTATCTCAAACTCACCATGACGGCCGTTTTATGGGGAGGCACCATCATTGCCGGAAGAATGATCGCCGGTGAAGTGCCGCCTTTTACGGCAGCTTTTCTCCGCTTTATTTGGGCCTCTTTCTTCCTGTTCGGCTTTCTTTTAAGCCGAGGCCGCCTGACGTCTTTCCCATCGCACCATTGGCGGGCTTTCGCCATCTTGGGTTTGACGGGAATCTTTGCCTACAACGCGTTTTTCTTTTCCGGCCTGAAGCCCATTCCGGCACGCCGCGCTTCGCTCATCATCGCCAGCAATCCCGCCTTGATCGCCCTCTTCTCCGCCGTCCTTTTCAAGGAACGCTTGGGCGCCGTGCGATGCGCAGGGATTGTCCTTTCAGTCTTTGGGGCCGTTGTTGTCATCTCCAAAGGCCACCCGTGGATTCTGTGGCACGGCGGCGTCGGCTTGGGGGATATACTGATTTTGGGGTGCGTGGCCAGCTGGGCGGCCCATTCCTTGATGGGAAAAAGGGTCATGCAGGCGGTTTCACCGGAAATCGCCGTGGCCTATTGGTGCCTGGTGGGTACCCTGCTGTTGGCGATTCCAGCCAGCGCCGAAGGGGTTTGGTCACAGCTTTTCAGCTTCAGCCTATCTTCATGGGTCGGTATGTTTTATCTGGGCTTTTTCGGATCGTTTCTAGGATTTCGTTGGTATTACGAAGGTATTCAAGCCATCGGACCCGCCAGGGCCGGCGTTTTCATCAACTTGGTGCCCTTGAGCGCTGTGGTGATGGCTGTCCTTTTTCTAGGGGAACAGGTGGAGGTCTCCTTGATTGTGGGAGCCTTGGCCGTATGCCTCGGCGTGACCCTCACCAATCGCGCTGAACCGGTTCGTGGCGACCCTTGATGATGCGCCTTTTCAAATGTGACAACCCTATCGATGTCCAGCCGGATTGGCGCCAATCCGACAAGGGAAATCCCCCATATCCCGCCTTGCTTCAAAGGCATGCCCTTGCCAATCTATTTAATCGATCGGCTTCTGGGCGGCCCGCGAGAGTCGGATCCCGACAACGCACTCCCTCCTTGATGGCGTGTCGATAGCGTCGTTGGAGAAGAAAACCACGGCTCGGACACGCTCTCAGAAAAAATGCTCCCGTCCCCCTTTTTTTTATCGGCATCATGAATAAAAATGAAAAAAAGTTCGTTTGGCGTGATCCCCACCCGGCAATGCCTTGAATCCTATGGATTCCAAAGGACAGACAGGAAGGGAGGCACCGATGCACGACGACCCTTCTTCAACGGCACGAAACGTCTTGGTTGTCGACGACGACCCCAGTGTTTTGGAAATCATGGGGGAAGTGCTTCGAGGAGAAGGCTGCAGCCCTCTTTTAACCTCGCATCCTATGGAAGCTTTGGCCCTGGCTGAAACCAACGATTGTTCCTTGGCTTTTCTCGACATCCAGCTGCCGAGCATGAGCGGCCTTGAGCTTATGGGACGGCTCAAAGCGCGAAACCCTCACCTCGATGTCGTCATCATGACTGGTTACGGGACCATTGACAACGCGGTGCAAGCCATCCAAATGGGTGTGGCCGATTTCATTCGCAAGCCTTTCAGTATTGAAGACGTCTTCATGTGCCTTCGAAGGCATCGGGAAAGACAAGCCTTTCGCGACAGGATTCGCCAGGCCGAGCAGCGCTACGCGGATCTGGTGCAGCATGCACCGATGTTGATTTTTTCTCTGCGAAAAGATTTCAGTTTGAGCTTCATCAATCGAGCATGCCAAACGGTTCTGGGTTTGGACCCTTCGGAGGTGCTGGACCGAAAAGGATGGCTTTTGGAGCGCGTGGTGGAAGAGGATCGCGATCGGCTCGTCGATCATGTTGCTGCGGTTTTCGACGGCCTGAGCGATGCGGGTTTTTTGGAATGCCGGCTTAGGCATCGCGAAGGGCATGTGTTGCATTGCCTGATAAAGACCTTTGTCCCCGCCAGTCCGGCACGACGCGATCGCCTCAAGCAACTGGAAGGCATTGCGGTGGATATCACCGATCGCGTGCTCCTGGAAAAAGCGCTCGTTCAAAGAGAAAAGCTCAAGACTCTGGGGGCCGTGGCGGCAGAAGTGGCCCATGAGATTCGAAACCCCTTGGTGGCCATCGGAGGCTTTGCGCGGCGGTTGCTCAACCGGTATCCAGAAGCTTCGGAGGCGTCCATCATTTTGGACGAATGCCGAAGGCTGGAGAGGATCCTGGACCGGATTCGCAATTATCTTTCGCCGGTGGATATCTCAGTGGGCCAACACTCTGTGGAAGAAATTCTACGCCGTTGCAAGGAGCTCATGGGTTTGGAACTGGAAAGAAAGGGCATGAGGTGCCGATTGGAGGTGGAACCCGGCCTGGAGCCTTTGCCCGTGGATGCCAACGCTCTATTGCAGGTCTTTATCAATTTGGTGCGAAACGCCGTCCAAGCCATGCAAAAAGGTGACGAGCTCATGGTGCGGGCTTACCACAGCGCTCAGCATGTGATCATTCGTTTCCAAAACCCATGCCGCAAACCCGTGGTGACGCATCCTGACGCTTTGTTTCTGCCCTTTGACGAAGGAGGCCAGACCATCGGTTTGCCTCTCAGCTATCGCCTGATCCGCTCCATGGGCGGAGTCCTCAATTTTTCCTGGGAAGAGCCCTGTGCAGTCTTCACCATCTGCTTGCCGAGATTTCATGAGCGTGAAGTCGAGCCGCAAAACTTTCCCTCGATGTCGGCTGAATCAAGCCAACTTCCCTGACATGCTGTTTTTCTTCTGACACCTTTGCGCGAGGCCGAGTGCGCAGCTCTTCGATTGATGCCAGGGCAGAGATCCTTTTCACCTCCGGCCTTGTCGATGCACCGCACAGGACAGAAACACGCCCGAAAATGGTTTTGCCACGCCCTTTCGCCTCCTCAATCATAACTGATGGCGCTGATTTGCATGAGCTGTTCAAAGGAATGAAAGGCTTCGATGCGGCGAACGGTCCCTGTCTTGCCGCGCATCACCAAGGAATTGGTCACGGCGCCTCGGCCTGTAAAGCGCACTCCTGGAAGAAAGTCGCCCCCACTGATGCCGGTAGCCGCAAACAAAACATCCTCGCTGCGAATCAAGTCGTGGGTGCGAAGCACTCGGTGGAGATCGTAGCCCGCTTTGAGCAGCGCTTCCTTTTCTGCCGCTGATTGCGGGTCCAGCCGCCCCAGGAGTTCGCCCCCCACCACCTTGATGGCCGCGGCGGCCAAGACACCTTCGGGTGTCCCTCCCGTGCCCATCATCACATCCACGGACGTTTCCGGCAGCACGGCCATGAGGGCTCCGGCCACATCACCGTCGGTGTGCAGTTGGATGCGAGCACCGGCCTTACGAATGTGGGCGATGAGTTCCTTGTGGCGCGGCTTGTCCAAGACAAAGACGGTCAGGTCACCCACGTCCTTGCCCAGGGCCTTGGCAATGTTTTTCAGATTATCCTCCGGAGAGGCATCCAAATCGATGGCATCGCGCGCCGCGGCGGGAACAGCCAGTTTGTTCATATAGAATGCAGGACCCGGGTTGAACATGGAACCCTGTGGGGCCATGGCGACGACGGAAATGGCGTTGGGACGACCGTGGGCCAGCAGACGCGTCCCCTCGACGGGGTCCACAGCCACATCCACCTTGGGGCCTCGCCCCGTGCCAAGTTTTTCCCCGTTGTAAAGCATGGGCGCTTTGTCTTTTTCCCCTTCACCGATCACCACAACGCCGTCAATATCCACCGCGTTAAAACTGAGCCTCATAGCGTCCACAGCGGCCTTGTCTCCGGCTTTGCCATCCCCTCGGCCGAGCCATCGAGCCGCAGCCAGCGCAGCCGCTTCTGTAACACGAACCAGGTCCAGTCCCAAATTCCTCTCCGGTGCTTCCATCTGCATTGTGAACTCCTTGCGAACCTCTCTTCGTCACAGTTTTTAATAGAGCATGCTCTGGAGCAAACCGTTGTTCTCGGCTCCCGCCAGATCGATGGCGCCGGCCGGGCATTCCGCGGCGCATAGGCCGCAGCCGCGGCACGCTGCCGGGTCCAGACGTAAGGGTCCCACGAACGGCACGCGAATAGCTTGAGCCGGGCAGACTGCGGCACAGCTAAGACATCGGCGGCAACGGCCGGCATCGATGGTCGCCACAAACGCAGGGCGCCGCACAAGACCCTGTCGGTAAACGGCGAGCATCTTTGACGCCGCCGCGTCGCCTTGGACCAAGGCTTCCTCAACAGTCTTTGGCGAATGACATTGGCCGGCGATGAAAATGCCTTCCACGGCAGTTTCCACGGGCGCCAGCTTCACATGCCGTTCCATGAAAAAACCAGCTGCACTGAGCGGCACTCGTAAGATGGAAGCGATGTGTTGATTTTCGGGGCTGGGCACCGTGGCTGTGCTGAGGACGACGAGATCGGCCCGTTCGTGAAAAGAGCACTTGGCGTCGGGATCGTCCCAATACACATCCACCGTCTCGCGTCGGCCAAAGCGGTTTGGTTCCAAACGCGGTAGCCTTTTTTCGTCGTAACGCATGAACTGAATGCCCATGCGACGGGCGTTCTGGTAGCTGAGTTCCGCGAGGCCGTAAGTGCGCATATCGCGATGCAAAACGGTGATGGTCAAATGCGGATGGCGTTTCTTGAGTTCCAAAGCATGGGAGACGGCCTGCCGACAGCACGTACGGCTGCAGTAGGGGCGTTCGTCGTTTCGAGAGCCCACGCATTGAATCATCAGCACACGGCGAGCCCGCCGTAAATCTAAACGCCCCTGGACTAAGGCTTCCGCCAGTTCTTCCTGGGTCATCACCTGTGGAACGGTGCCGTAATGAAAAAGGTTCACCGGCTTCCACACCTGGGCCCCTACGGCAATGAGAATGGTTCCAAAGGTTTCTTGCATCTTTTCGGCGTCACCCTCGGTATGGCGAGGCCGGCGATGCAGTTCCACCTGAAAATGGCCAAGGCTTCCTCGACAGTCGATAAGACGTGTGTTCAGAGACACACGTAGCCGAGGTTGCGTGCGAATGCGGCTGAGAAAATGCCGGTACAAACGATCCAGGTTGGTTTCGGGTTCTCCGAAATAAGCCTGGGGCAGGCGGCCTCCTAAAGTGTCTCCTGAATCCGCCACCAGAACCTGAATGCCGTTGTCCGCCAGGCGCAGGGCAGCCGTGAGCGCCGCAACGCTACTGCCCAAAACCAGGGCAGACGGGGCGATGGGAATGTCCATAACCTGCGCCGGTTGGGCCGCACGCACTTGAGCAACCGCCGCAGCCAAAAGAAAATGGGCTTTTTCCAGGGCCTTTTCCTGGCAGTCCCTGTGCACCCAGGAAACCTGTTCGCGAATGTTGACCATGCGGACATAGCCGGGAGGCAGCCCCGCCTTGGCCAAAACATCTTGAAAGAGGGAAAGATGGCTTCGAGGGGAACAGGCGGCCACCACGATGCGGTTCAGGTGCTTTTCCTCAATGACCTTGGCAAGGCGCGAGGTGGCATCCGGGGAACAGGAAAAGAGGTTTTCTGCGCCATAGACGACATGAGGAAGCCGCTTTGCCTGGTGAACAAGCTGGGTGGTATCGATAACGCCGGCAATGTTGGTGCCGCATCGGCACACGAACACGCCGATGCGAAGGGATTCTTGGATGCCCCCTTGAGCTCCGCTGCGGCCCAAGGATTCATGACCTTCATCGGTCTTCCGCCCCGAGGGCAGCGGCGTTTGTGGAACAAGCCGCGAGGGGCTTGGGGCTTTGGTTTCTGCGGACAAACGTGCGCTGGCCGCCACAGCCGCCGCGCACGCCTCCTGGACCGTGGACGGTATGCTTTTGGGTCCCGTGAACGTGCCGCAGGCATAGACCCCGTCCAAAGTCGTATGCACTGTGTGGTGTTCTTTGATGCGAACAAAACCGTGAGGGTCCATCTGCAGGCCGAGGTTGCGGGCAATATCCACAGCGTCCCGGGATGGGCGCATGCCCACGGCCAGCACCACTAGGTCCGCCTCACTATGCCACAAAAGACCACCGTGCGCGGCCCAAACTTCCACGCCCTGGTTTTCTCCCTTTGAAACGATCCGAGCCACCTTGCCATGCACCAGGTGAACCTTTTCCAAAGCCTGAATCCGCCGAAAAAACGGCTCGCAATCTCTTCCATGGGCTCGCACGTCCATGGCGCACAGTGTAATCTGTTCCACATGGGACAGGGCGGCCGTTAATTGAATCTGCTTTAAAGCTGCGGCACAACAGTAATCAGAACAATAGGCTACACCATGCAGGGGATCCCGGGATCCCACACACTGCGCAAAAACGATACGGCGAGGCGGTTGTTTCAACCCCGAAGGGTGCAGAACGCCCCGCGTCGGGCCTGTGGCGCTCAACAACCGTTCCAGCTCCAGATTGGTCAGCACGTGCGGCGAATCGAGCCATTGGGGTTCATGAAGATCGCCGGGGCCTAAAAGTTCAAAGCCTCCGGCAAGAATCAAAGCTCCCGCCAGAAGGTGCAGTGCCTTGGGCTGATCCGCGAAATGAATGGCCCCCGTGGGGCAGACTTCCGCGCACCGGGAGCAGGTTTGGCCCTGAAAATGACGACATAGAGTGGGATCGATGGCTGGAACGGCGGGGTAGGCTTGAGGGTAAAGAATTCGAATGGCTTTGGTGAGGCTGAGGTTGAGATTGTAAGGGTCGGGCCTTTCCACGGGACAGGCCCGCTGACAGGAGCCGCAACCGATGCACCGGGAAGCCTCGACATAGGTGGGCTCACGGACGACGGAGCAGAAAAAACGCCCGGCAGAGCCTTCCACGCTCTCCAGTCGGGTCCGGACCAACACGCGGATTTTCGGGTGGCGACCGATGGCAAGAAGCCGAGGGGAGAGAATGCACAGGGAACAGTCCAGGGTCGGATAAGTCTTGTCCAGCTGGGCCATGTGACCGCCCAATGCCAGGTCTCTTTCCAAAAGCACGACGTCGTGGCCCATGTCGGCTGCCTGCAAGGCCGCGTGCATGCCGGCGACACCCCCGCCCACAACCAGAATGGTCTGGTGCGGTCCATTGATGGAACGTTCCTGCCGACATGGAACACTAACCATTCAGGTCCCTCGAAACCTCTCGAATCAGAGTATCCAAATCCATCGTTGCCTCATCCGGAATGTCCAAGGCCCGTTCGATAAGGGCGCAACGCAAAAGGTTGAGATGGGATTCCAATGCCGACAAACGCGGCTCCATCACGGCACTCACATGTCCTTCCTGAACAGCCAGATGCCTCAAGGTGGCGTTGATGTCCGCAAATCGCACGCCTTGAGGGCAATAAAAGGAGCAACGATGGCATCGAAGACAGAGCCAGATCTTGGAAGAAGCCAGAACCCATTGTCGAAGGCCCAGGCGAATCCACTGAATGATCTGTGCCGGGCTGAACCCCTCGTCCACAGCACTCACCGGGCAACACCCTGTGCAGGTGCCGCACTGATAACACAAAGACAAGGTTTCGCCGCCCGGAGCGGACATCACCTCTTCTGCAAAACCGGAATCGCCGCTCAAAAGGTCCACCTTCACGGCCGTTTTTTCATCCTTCGCTTCCATGGGGCTCGCCTCTTCTCACCTTCACACCAACACGATGGCTTGCGTAGGGCAATGGTCTTGACATTTGGTGCATTTGTCCGCGGCTTGCAGCAGTCGCGTGCACAGGGTTTCATCGGCCAGAACCACCCGACCGTTGACGATGCGCAGCACCACCTTGGCGTTTGGATAGGGGCCTTTGCCTTGGCGGCTTTCCGGGTCATTGGCGGCGTTGTATTCGCACACCGTGAGGCAGATGCCGCAGCCGTTGCATTTGTCCCCGTCGATCAAATGGCCCGATTTCGCTCGCGCCGCCAGCTCGGCCAAGATCTGCGCCAAAGCCTCCCTATGGGCTGAGTAGGCATCTTCCTGAAGCAGCGGACATTCCTGAGGGGTCAAGTCCCCGGACAAAAGGAAGGCGGCAAAGTCGGCACAGGTCATGCCGCACATCTGGCAGTCCGTTTTGGGAAGGTGCTCCAGAATCTTTTGCCTCATGGATGCTCAATCCCTTACCGACTTAGGCCGTCGGGACGCAACCCGTTCGAGGCCTTCGGCCGGCAACCAGGCGGGTCAGGGTCTCAGGGCGCAAACTGAGCCCCTCAAAAAATGCGCTCAGGAGTTCCCGGTTCACATCTCGCTTTTTCGGGCTTTGTACGGGCTCGGTTCTCGCCCGAAGGATGCGATCGCCGCGCGAAGCGTCGTAAACCAGGTTTCCCTTTATATAAAGGCGCTTGCATGTGCTGAAGGCCTGCGCCCAGCTGGCAGGTGTGTCCTCGTCGGGCTGTGGGTACATGGCGACATCGGCCTGAGCTCCAGGACGCAGGTGCCCTTTGTCCTCAAATCCCAAAGCTTTTGCGCCATGAAGTCGCGTGGCCAAAAGCCAGTCCCTTATGGTCCACACGTTCAGAACGGCTTCCACCAAACCTTTCCAGTCCTGTACGAGCGCCAGGTTGGCGTGTCGACACGAAAAGGCCCAGCCCTTCTCTTTGGCTTTGAGCATGAGCGCCATGGCCGCCTCATCGTCTCGAAAGTCTTTTTCCGGCAACGGCTCAGCCTGAAGAAAAAGGTGTGTTCCCACATCCCAGCGGTGCCCTTTGGTTCCGGATGTTTCACATCGCCAGCTGAGCTGCACCCCATTCTCGGGCCACGGCAGGCCGAGATCGCCGCCGATGCCGGACCGCAGCACTTGATCCACGGCCTGATACCACGGCGCTTCCTGTTCCAAAAATTCCGTGATCCGTTGTCCGTGAAGTCCGGAAAGGGATCCCTTGGCATCCTCGTCGGCCAAAGCCCTTGCAGGCACCATGAAAGGTCCCTGAAGAGACCCAAAGGCCTCGGGAAGAAAGGGGAGAAGGTCCTCGGCCGATTTTTCTCGATGCTTATAGACTTCATTTCGAAAACGAAGCCGAGGTTCCGGAAGATACAAGCCTCGCAACCCAAGGACCTGACACAAACGTTCAACGGCGGTGCCCGCAGCCCTCACGTCCTGGGCTTCGATCCACCCCATAAGGTCATAGAGCGGCAGACATAAGCCGATGGAGACATTGAGGCTTGGCACACGAGCCCACGCGTTGTGCACTGTGCCTGCATGTTCCACCGTCGTCCAGCTCTCGTGAACATGGCCGAAGCCCCTCTGAGCATAACGAAGGGCGATGGTTTCGGTATCGGGAAACAGTCCTGAGGCCTGCAGATGCCATACCCCGGGAAAAGCCACGTGGGCAGCGCAATCCACCGCCGCGGGCGTCACCACCAGACCTGAGGCGTCCACGACCTCGTCCACCCTGGCCACCTCGTCCAAGCCAATGATTCTGTCCCCGCACACGGCGATGTCTTGAATCTGCCCTTCACAGCCCAAGGTAACATCGTAAACCGTGCCGGACTGAATGAGCCGTGTTCTCAAGTGAACCGGTCCTCCATGTGAAGCGACCCGCTCCCGAGGATCCTCATGTGCGCGGACCAGCGGGATTCGATCGCTCCTCGCCTATGACCATGATTCAAAAAGTTCTTGCATCACGACCGTATCCGAAGGCAGATCACGGTCCCACAGCCTTTCGACGTAAAACGACACGCCGTCCAGACGGACCGCAAAACCCGAAGCCTCCAAGCCCTGAAGCCCCACGGCGATCACCACATCGGCTTCGGCCGTGGTCATGGTTTCGTAAGCCGAAAGGGCCAGCACGGGAATGCGGTGTTTTTGAACGGCCTGTTTTTGCTCTTCTTTCAGAAACCAGAAACAGTCTCCCGACAAAGCCAAAAGGAGATCGCCGGGTTGCGGGTTCCAGCCGTGCAGGTCACCCTGGAGGTGCCATAAGGGATTGGCCAAACCGCCGCAGCTTAAAAAGGCTAGCAAAAACCCCGCACTATTAAAATCCGTAGGCATCGGCAGGAGAAACGTTGGAGCCAAGGCGCCGAGATTTTCCACCCACGCAGCCAGACCCTCCAGCACGGCCGAACCATGTGCGTGAAACAAGGGCCCGCGACCCAAGAAAAACACGCGATATCGAGCCCTATTCAAATCCTTGAGGAACGCCCTCAGCTCCTTGTCGGCTACGCCCGCCGTCGATGTCACAGGCCCTTCAAAACTTGCCTGGTGCAAAGTCTGAAGAAAAGCCCTTTCGGCATCCTGCGGAATCGACAGAAGTTTTGTCACGCGAGCCATTTCCGTGGTCTGAATATCCACGGCCCAAGCCGCACGATCTTCAACCCCTCTTTCAGTGAATCGTCCCCGTGGAAAGAGGATATAGCGCGCAAGAAGTCTCGGAGCGCTTCGCAAGGGGTTGGCTCCCCAAAAGACAACGAAGTCCGCGTTGTTGCGAACGCATTCCAGAGTGGTGGACGCGGGCGTGTGCCAGCGATAGAGGTTCACAAAGGCTTCCAAAAGAAGACCGTCCGATGGAATCCATAGCGTCTTCCACCAGCGGAGTCCCTGCATCAGGCATTCCAAGGATTCTACGGACAGTTGACTCAGCCCGTAGACCACCACGCGTTGGGCATGAAACAAATGCTCACGACATTCGGCGACGGCATCCTGCCTCGGCAGGGCCTGACGACGCTGACGACTCCGCTTTCGATGGGTGGCACAAAGGGCTCGAGGCATCGACGAGCTGAACCTTTTCCATCCCAGAAACCGCGCGGCTCCCCATGCACACGCGTTTGCCACCTCCATGACGCGGTCGTTTTGGATCACGACATCGATGTCGTCACACAGGCAACTGCACCCGCAGCACACGAGGGAAGAAACGGTTCTTTGCGTCATGGTGTATGGCTCATTCCCGACGCCCCGAAATGTGCCGCAGCCATTTGGCCACGTGCGCGGCGGCAGCGGACCCTTCGGTGACGGTTTGGGTGATGTCCCTGGGGCCATGGCATCCCCCGACAAGAAAGATGCCCGGAACAGTACTGTGCGTTTGGCCTCCCCAATAAAAGGCCTCTTGGTAAAAGCCGTAGCGGTCTTTTTGAGGAGCCGAACGCATCACCCACCGGGAATCCGCGTCGGGCGCGACCACTCCCACGGCTAAGACCACCAGGTCCGCTTGAAGGCTGTGCGCTTTTGAAGTAGGGGTACTTCGGTAATGGACGGTCAGCGGCCCCTGATCTTGTGCCCGCTCTACGCGATCCGGCAGGGCTTTGACGAAACGCACGCCTCGTTCCCGAGCCCGCAGCAGAAGGCTTTCAAAGCTTTTGCCTGCCGTGCGGATGTCGTTGAAAAAGATGGTCACTTGAGCTTCCGGTTCATGTTCGAGGACGAGCATGGCTTCTTTAATGCTCGCCGTGCAGCATGTCACGGAACAGTAAGGAAGAAAACGGCGGTTTCGAGAGCCGGCGCATTGGATGAAAACAACCGATCTGGGCCTGGAACCGAAGGGCGTGATCAGAGCGCCGTGTGTCGGTCCTGTGGCGCAGACCAGGCGTTCGAATTCCATGTTGGTGACCACTTCCGGAAAACGTCCGTAACCATAAGAGCCTAGATGCGCGGCGTTGAAAAGCTGCGCCCCCTCTGAAAGGATGATGGCCGCCGCATGCAATCGGCTGATGCGGGGCTCTTCGTCCAAGCGAATGGCCTGGCGTTCACATGCCCTGACACACAAACCACACTCGATGCAGTACGCTTTCTGAATGGCGGCGCGCAAGGGCACCGCTTGCTCAAAAACGATGTCGATGGCCTTGCGAGGCCGAAGGCCAGCGTTCCAGGCGCTGGGGACAATGACGGGACAGACTTCAGCGCACGCTCCGCATCCCGAACACAGGGTCATGTCCACGTACCGGGGACGATGCTCGATTTCTGCAAGAAAATGACCGGGGCGGCCACTGATCCGCTTGACTCGACTGGAAGCCCAGACCGTGATGTTGGGATGGGACGCTGCGTCCACAAGACGAGGTCCCAGAATGCAGATGGAGCAGTCCAGGGTGGGAAAGGTCTTATCCAGCCGGGCCATGTTGCCGCCCAGAGAATCGTCCGCTTCCACCAATGTGACCGGAATGTTCATCCCCGCAAGGTCCAGAGCGGCTTGACAGCCCCCAACGCCACCGCCCACCACCAGGGCACGATAAGGAACCTTGGCGCCGATGGGACGAAACAGAGACCGAGCGGCGCCGAGGCGGTGAGGCGTTGAGCTCCTGAGGGATTCAGGATATTCCGCGGCACATCGGCGCGCTCGAAGAAGGCCGTAAAGGGCCGTCGCGTCGCGAACTTCTTTGAGGTCGATCAAGCTCCACACCGAATGTGTTTCCCGGCCCAAGGTTTGTTCCAACAATTCGCCGATCAGGCTCAAAGAACAGGCCCCGAGGATGAGCTGTTTTTGGTGCTGCCTGCAGGGCTCAAGAACTTCCTGGGAAAACGTCCGGTAATCGCACAGGGTATCCACAACACGCACCGAAACCCCATCGGCAACCAGTTTCCGGGCCACCTGATCCAGATCCAAATGTCCGTGCCGTTCCGGACAGCGGCAGAGCACTATCTGCAAGGCGGTATTCCGGATATCGACTGCTTCAAACTGTTTCATGATGGTCCTTGGTGTCATGGGCTTTCCTGGGCCGCCGTGGCCATTTCGTCGGCCAAACGACGAATCAACTGCTGAAACTGAGGTCCCTCCGTCGCCGAAATCCATTGACACACAAACCGGTCCGGGTCGTAGCCTTTTTTGACGAGGGCCTTTCGAATCCGCGGAATGCGGCTTTCAAACCGCAGATTGCCTGAAATGTAATGGCAGTCGCCGGGAGGATGGCATCCCGCCACCACGACGCGACCCGCACCTTTCTTGAAAGCACGCACCACCAGCGAAACACTGACGCGCCCTGAACACGGTACGCGGACAATACGCACGATGGAAGGATAGGGCAGGCGGGCCACTCCAGCTGCGTCAGCTCCGGCATAAGCGCACCAATGGCAGCAGAAAGCCAGAATCTTACGCCCTGCGTCCTGTGCAAGGGCCGCATCGATCACGGCGTCAAGGGCTTGCGTAGGGTAGCCCAGGTGATCCGCGGCATGGGTCGGGCAGGCTCCAGCGCACACACCGCACCCTTTGCACGCCGCCGTCTCCACGAAAGCCTTAAGGTTCCCTTCCTCGTCTTCACGCAGGGCCACGGCCTGGTAAGGACATTCCGTTGCACAGACGCCGCAACCCACACAGCGCTCGTGGTCAATGACGGCGATCATGCCGTCCAGCTGCAAAATATCCTGACACAAAAGCTCGTAGGCTTTGGCGGCCGCGCCCACCGATGCCGCCACGGTCTCTCGAACGTCCTTGGGTCCCTGACAAGATCCCGCCAAAAACACGCCTTCCACGGCGGATTCCAAAGGATGCAGTTTCGGATGCGATTCCAGCAAAAACCCGTCGGGGCTTGCGGCCAGCCGAAGCGCCGTGCGCAAGGCATTGGCATCGGAGCGCGGCCGAAGGCCCACCGCACAGATCAACCGATCCACGGGAACACGAAAATCCGATCCAAGAAATTCATCGTGCCAGCTGATGATAAGTCCTCCCGAATCGTGAGGCGTCACCTCGGTCACTGTCCCTCGATGAAACTGCACGCCACGGCGCCGAGCCAGGCCGTAAAGGTCCTCTTCCTGGCTCTTGTCATAGAGCCGAAGATCTCGGTGAAACACTCGCACCTCCATGCCCAGGGCTCGAAGGGCCAGCGCCTGTTTTAAAGTCACGGCGCAGCAGATGCGCGAGCAGTGCGGATACTCGTCTTCCAGACGAGATCCCACACACTGGAGAAAAGCCACGGAACGCACCCCCAGAAGCGCAGAGGGAAGATCTTTGGCGTCTCGGGCAATTCGAGAAAACATTTCTTCCAGTTGCACCGAGGTTATGACCTGGGGCAGGGCCACAAAGGGATAACGAGACACTTCCGGCTCATACGGTTCAAATCCCGTGGCCACAACAACGGCCCCCACTTCTTCAGTGAACCGCTCCGGCCCCGAGATTTCCCGCAGGGAAACCGTAAAACGGCCCACATAGCCCAGGACACTCTCCACGGTGCAACGCTCCATGACGCGAATGCGAGGATGCAACAGCGTCCGCGTGATCAGGGGCCCCACAAAACACGACAGGGGATCGGTGTGTGGAGGCGTCACACGCCAGCGAGCGGCCTGGCCTCCCAGACCTGCACTCTTTTCGACCAAAATCACCGAAATACCGCAGTCCGCCAGTTCCAGAGCGGCACTCATGCCTCCAAGGCCGCCGCCGATCACCAAGGCACGACGCGTCACAGGCACTTGCCGGTCCGAAAGAGGCGTCAATCGAGCCAGCCGAGCTAAACCCATGAGGACAAGGTCGACAGCTTTTTCCAAGGCTTCGGGACCTCGGTGCACCCAGGAACACTGTTCTCGAATATTGGCCATTTCCAGGAGGTAAGGATTGAGGCCGGCGTGGGCGATGGTCCTTCGAAAGGTCACTTCGTGAAGCCTTGGAGAACATGCCGCCACCAGAATTCTCTCCAGGCCGTGGGCGGCAATGTCCTCCTGAATCTCCTTTTGACCGGGTTCGGAACAACAAAACACATGGGTCTTGACCACCGACACGTCGCAGGCCTTCTGCACGCGTTCGCGCAAAGCCTCCACGTCGATGACGCCCGCGATATTGTGGCCGCAATGGCAGATATAGACACCGATAGGGCTCATGGGGAGTTTGACCTGAGCGAGCCGTCAGAAGGAGAGGCGCCGACTAATCCGAATTCGGATTTCGCTACGTCACCATCTGGGTTCAGTGCGCTGGTCAGGACCGTGCGCAGACGGTCCCACAAGGGACATGTGTTTTCATCGGAAACGAGCACGGCGTCCCGCACCACGCGAACGGCATCCCGATGGCACACGTTGGCGCAGGCACCGCACAGAGCGCAGGTGTCTCGAATGAGCTGAACCCGCCCTTCATGGCGCTGAATCACCCGGACTGGGCACACATCGATGCAGCGTGTGCAGTCTTCTGGGCATCGATCCGCGTCCAACACCACGCTTCCGCGAAAAAGGGGCTGGACCTGAATGGATCCGTGAGGGCATCTTTCCTGGCACTGCTCGCAGCGCAGGCACAAGGTAGCATCGGGCGATGTGCCCTCGGGCGTTTCCTGATACACGCTTCGAGGGCAGTTCTGCACACACCGAAAGCAATACTTGGGGCACTCCGCTTCGCGATTTTCCACGATGCGACGTTGCTGACGGCACCAATGATTTTCTTGATGTTCCAGAAGTTCGCATCGGTGCGGGCAGCGCTCCACGCGCACACAAACCTTATCGGGGATGGAAGGCAAGCCGCCCGAACGACGCAGCAGTTCTTTGTCCTGATTTTCATAGTGCAGGGACACGGCTGAGACGGGACACACGTAAGCGCAGACTTCACACAGAAGGCATCGATGATGGTCCAGATAAATCTGCAGGCCGTGCTCATCAGCATCGATCCGCACGGCTTCTCGAGGGCAGGCCAAGGTGCAGAGGTCGCATCGAATACAGCGTTGCCTGTCGATTTTCAAAGACAGCGTCACATGATAAAAACGCACTGTATATTCGATACGGTGAGCGTCCTCGCGTTTCATGCGCTGGTGTCCACCTTCCTGGAAGAGCCGGGTAATCGAAAAAATTCACATTCCTTTTCTTTTGTAGCATAGCTGTGGCATCAAATGAAGAGTATTGAGGTCTTTCGTGGGATGAGCCACAGAGGCGAGGAGTCTTTCATGCCTTACGAGAGCATGGTGGTTTCTTTTGAGAAGGCGGACCCTTCCCAGATCGACAAGCTGGGGGCCAAAGGGGCCAAACTGGTGGAAGATTTTCAAAATCTTCGATCGGACTTTCCTGGAATGGAAGACCGCATCTCCGTTCCCGATGGATTCATTTTGACCACCGACGCTTGGCGCGCTTTTCATGACAAGGGTGGATCCCTGCCGGAAGGACTGTTTGTGGCGGTGACCTTGGCCCTTGCCGACTTGGAACGTCGTGTGGGGCGGCGTTACGGCGACACCAGCGGCCGCATGCCTTTAATCGTCGCCGTGCGCGGGGGCGCTCCTGTGTCTTTGCCCGGAGCCATCAGCACGATCCTTAACGTGGGATTGAACGACGAAATCGTGACCGCTCTGATTGAAGCGGGGGAAGATGAAGGCTTTTTGTTGGGAACATATCTGGAAGCCTTACGCATGTACGGTGAGGTGGTGCTGGGGATTCCCTACGAACGCTTTTTTGAAGTGCTGCAGAAGTTTCATGTGGGGGATGAGGGATCCGTGTCCGTGGACGACCTTTTTCCCCTGATTGACGCCTATAAGAAAGTCTTGCTCCAGTCTCCTGTGAAAGCGTCGGCCCATCGAATGGAATCGGATCCTTTTCGGCAACTGCGGGCGGCCATCGAAAGCGTGTTCCATTCCTGGATGGCCGAAACCGCCGTCGAAGCGCGGCTCAGCCGAAGCCCCAAGGTGCCGGATGACATGGGGACGGCGGTGATTGTGCAGAGCATGGTCTTTGGGAATCGCGACGACCGAGGGTGCTTGGGAGGCGTTCTGTTCACGCGCAATCCGAGAACCGGCGCGGCTGCCCCTGTCATTGAGTGGGCCCCCAAGGTGCAATGCGACAAGATCGTTTCGGGCAAGCTACGCAAAGAACTCCTGCACACAAAAGACTTGCAAGAGCGCTTTCCGGACATTTACGAGCTGCTCATGACCGTTCGAGACCGGCTGGAAGCCCGGGCCAAGAGGCCTCTAGACGTCGAATTTACCGTGGAAGACCGCAAGCTCTACATTTTGCAGCGCCGCCCACTGCGCATGACCTTTTCCGCCACCGCTCGGGCTATGTGGGACTTGGTGGACGAGGGAAAAACCACTGTCCAAATGGCCTCCCTCATCATCAACACGGCGCTGGAACAGCCGGAAAAAATGCTTCGCGAAGGCTTTAGAGACTACCAGGTGTTGGCTGTGGGGGAACCCATCACGGACACGGCGGATCACGGCACCTTGGTTTTTGGAACGGAAGACGCTCTGGAACTGGCCCGCAAAGGGCGACCCGTGATCATGCTTCGCAAAAGACCTTACGGAGAAACGGATCTGGCCGTCAATCATCCCAATGTGCGGGGCATCATCCGCTGTGACGGAAACGTCACCGGCCATGAGGCCGTCTCCGCCGTGGCCTACAGCAAACCTTATTTGATCAACGTGACGGATGTGCACGGTCGGCCACTGCTTCTGGTGGATGAAGACCGCATTGAACTCAATCCCCAATGCACTCTGGCCGCCTACATGGGCCGTGACATATTTGTCGACGGCGAACGCGGCATCGTGGGCTTTACCGAAGCCCACGATTTTCTGGTGGACAGAAAAATCCGCAAAAAACTTTATGTGGATTGGGAGTACCTGCGGGAGCAATTCGACCGGGCGGGCTATCACGAACTCGATTACGAAACGCTCCTGGACATTCATTATCAGATGGAACTGGAGCTCGCCCACTATCAGCGCCTGGAAACGCGCATCAAGGAAGGCGACCGCACGGTTTCCGAAAAAGAACTCATGCACGCCTTTGGGACCTATCTGGCCTACATTCCGGCAAGGGATCGGGAACGCACTCTGGCCCTGAAAGACGTTCGAGTGGACCAATTCGACCTGGGGCCTCCCTTGGTGTACCGAGGACATCAGCTGGGCGAAGAGGTGCTCAAGATCCTCAGAGCCCTCATGCTCTGCACCACGTGGCGCACGCACTGGATTCACGAGATCATGGTGGCCAAAGCCAAAGAACGTGGCGAAAGCGAAGGGGACGTGATTCGGGACATTTTCATCAAGAACCGGACCATGAGTGTGGTCAAAGAGTTTGAAGCCGAAGGGTTTCATCTCATGCGCGTGCCCCATTACTATTACCTTATTTTTGCCAGCAACTTCGAATACGATCAGGATCTGGACAGTGTTCAGGTCAATCCGGGCCTCATGAAGTACGCGGAAAAGGAAGTCCTGGCACGCCATTTCTTGGCCTATCTGGAGCAGATCACCCCTCGCCTTCGAAAGAAGTTGAGGATCATTCAAGGGGAGCCGCCCTTGGGGCAGGGGCACGCGCGCATTGTGAGCATCGGTTTGGCCGTTCCCGACGAAGATTTCGACGTGGTGTGCCGGTACCTGCGAACCTTTTTGGATCAAACCAAGCACGGCTGTCCCATCACCCTGCAAAGCGCCGTGGCCGAAGGGGAATTCGTGGATCTCTATCATTTGGATCCGGTTTTTGCCCCTTATCCTGAACTCCGCATCATGCGAGAAAAATCCAGCGACAATCCCGGCCAAGATCCGGGGTACGTGATCGCCTTTGGCCGATGTTCCTTTGGAGAATTCGACGGGGTCGTCTACGGCCGAGACGAATATGAAAAGCTGTGCCGGCAGGTTCAAGAGTTTCAGAGCTTCCTTGGAACCAAAGGGATGGCGGCGCTCGTGCGGCCGTGGCAGTTTGAGGTGGACCCGTATCGGCGCCATTCCGTCATTGCCGCCGTAGGAATACGCCTGGAAGCTCGAGACTTGAGCTATGTCATGTCCGGCCTCAAGGAATTTCTCGGCATTGAAGCCCAGGCCACGACTTGCCCGGAAGACGCGCTTGTCTGAGAAGCAGGCTTCAACCCTGCTCAAAGCCGCAACTCTTTTGACAGGGCCAAAAGATCCACCGCAGCCTCGGCTCGTGCTGGGACGTCGCCCGAGCGTCTTGTGTGAGTGGTTTGCGTCCTTGTCAATGTCACACAAGAGTGGTCGAGACCTTGGCGAATACCGGCATGGAAGCCTTTTCGAGCGCACGCCGTCGGCGTGAAGCACCGAGCGGTCTCGGTTCTTTCGGACTACCAGCGCAGCAAGGCGCTTCCCCATGTGAATCCGGATCCAAAAGCTGCCATGAGCACAAGGTCTCCCGCTTGGAGCCTACCGTTTCGATAGGTTTCGTCCAGAAGCAAAGGAATGCTGGCGGCTGTCGTGTTGCCGTAGCGCTGCATGTTGTGAAGAAACTTCTCTTCGGGAAATCCCAGCTTTTGGGCCACCATTTGATTGATGCGCATGTTGGCCTGATGCGGAATGACATACTTGATATCTTCGCCCTTGAGGCCGTTCACGTCCAGGATATGCTGGATGACTTCTGAGCCAGGTCATCATTGGTGACGACTCTGAGCGGAACGTAGCTGCCGATGCCGACAATGGCGCTGCGGATCATGGGTTCTCCTTTCCCCGACACATGCTCACACAAGCGTTTGGTGGCGAAACCGCTTCGCCCAGCCACCGCCTCGAGGCACTGACGGCAACGCCTCGGTGCGCGACACGGTTTTTTGGGCTAGCTCTGTCAGCCCATGCAAGCGGGTTTCCAGAAGACCTCGAAACGCTTCCAAGTCTTGATCGGCTGCGCGGCGAGGCACGCAAATGGGATCCCCCGCCGCAATGACTATGTGCGCAAAAGGCTTAGGAATTAAAGTGCGATCCCAGCTGGGCAGGCGCCAGGCCGCATCGGCGGCAAGGCTCAAGGGCACGAGGGGCAGTCCGGTGACGGAGGCGAGCCAAACGATCCCTCTTTGGGCCCGAAGCGGGGGGCCTTGTGAGCCGTCTGCAATGAGCCCGGCGGGGTGACCTTTTTGTGTGAGTCGAAGCATGGCGCGCAAAGCTTGGGCACCCCCACGGTGCGAAGACCCTCGAACGGTCTGAAAACCCAGGCAGTGGGCAAGTCGTGCAGCCCATTCACCGTCTCGGGATCGGCTGACCATGAGGATTCCGTTTACATGCCGAAAGAAATAAAGGACCGAAGGAAAGGCGAAGTGCCACGTGGTCAAAAGACCGCCAGGAACCTTATCCAACGCGGCTCGAAGATGAGCCTTTCCCACGACGTGAAAGCGGCACGTTCGATGCCAGGCCGAAAGGAACGACGCTCCCCAGCAGGGAAGGTGCCGCAGCAATGGATGGTCGGCTGAAAAAAGCTCCCTTAGCACACTCAGCTCCTGAAAGGCTCCCTTGCGCACGCAAAGCTATCTACATTTTTGTGCCTCGCTTCAACTTGCACTCTGACTGAGCATCACCCGCGCGGCTTCATTCTGCGGAAGCCAGTCCGAAAATGTTGTCCGAGTGCTCTCGTGGACAAATCGTGTCCTTCCAGCAGGGGTACCGATCCGTCGGCCAGCAATCTCGGACATGCTCTATGCCGAGTTGAAAAAGCTGCGTCAAGGTGACGTCTCATCTGGCGCTACCAAGGACAGGGCGGCTCGAAGCCCCAATAAATAACTTTGCATGCCAAAGCCTGAAATGCGACCTTGGACGACAGGAGCCAAAACAGACTGTTGGCGAAAAGGTTCCCGCGCGTCGATGTGGGACATGTGCACTTCCACCACCGGTATGGACAGCATTTCCAGCGCATCTCTCAGGGCGTAGCTGTAATGGGTCCATGCGCCCGGGTTGATCACAATGGCGTCGGTGCCGTCGTCCAGTGCCGCGTGAATGCGTTCCACCATGTCCCCTTCTTTGTTGGTCTGATAGGTCTCCACATGCACTCCCAGAACCGCCGCCAGATCCACCAAAGCGCGATCGATTTCGGCAAGAGTGCATGTGCCGTAATGGCGGGCATTTCTTCGGCCAAACATGTTGAGATTGACACCATGGAGCACCAAAACCCTCTTCATGCCCTGAGAACTCCTCACTTTGTTAGACATTGTTTCATTACCCGCTTTTTTCTATCTTAAGCTCTGCGTCTGTGCATCATGATTTTTCAAGGCCAGAAAAGCGAGAATTTTTCGTCATGCCGTCAAGGACGTCTTGGGAGCGTGTCCGAAAATGGCTTTTCGGGGCCGTTTTCGATATATGCTGTAACAGCGCCGCAAGCCGCGATGCCTTATCGCGCCTTGCGGTGCTCCTACAGTCTCGAGCTGCGAGGGCGTGGCCAAACCATTGTCGGACGAGCTCCGTAGGAGCCTGTGCAAGAACCCCTTTCTTACGGCTTACAGGCTTGCAATTTCAATGAGTTACAAAGCCGCCTTTGACCAAAATCGGCATTCTGGGACGGCCTCCGTAGGAAAGTGCCTGGCAGCGTGTTTGTTGAGAATCAAAGGGAGAAAGGTTTATGGCTGTGCCGCCACGGCTGGCCTTGGTGGGTTTTCGAGCTTCGGGAAAGAGCACCGTTGGCCCTTTGGTGGCTCGGTCCCTGGGATGGGTTTTCGTGGATATGGACGAGGAATTGACCCGCTCTTTCGGCGACTCCATCGCAGCATGGGTCGAGCGATTCGGCTGGGCACGGTTTCGCCAGGAAGAATCCCGGCTTCTGGAAAGACTTTCTCGACAAACCCACATTGTGGTGGCCACGGGAGGCGGGGTCGTGGAAAGCGCGATCAACCGAGAAAGGCTACAGAAAGACTTCTTTTCTGTGTGGCTTTGCTGCCGTCTTGAAACGATCTGTCACCGCCTTGCCTTGGATGACAAAACGGCCACCCAAAGACCGTCGCTCACGGGGCAGTCCACCATCCAGGAGACTGCCGAAGTGCTTCAGCAAAGAACACCTTGGTACGTAGCGTCAGCACATCTGGTGCTCGAGGCAGATGCCTTCCCTTTGGAGCTGCTTGCACAGAAAATCCTTCAAGCTTATGAAGCCTCGGCTGGTTTTGACAGAACTGTTTCCTGATGGTAGACATGGCGTGCTTCGGCCCTATGGCTGAAGAACTTGGACCGCCCCTTGCTGAAAGGATCCTCTGTATGACCGAGACACTCAACCCTTCACCGTCCGGCTCCATGGAACCGACCCCCAGCCCCTGGCAGCCTGTGTACGATATCTTTCAAGGGGTAAGCCGCAAAACGGTCTGCGCGCGCTACGGCCTTCGAGAACAGGACTTGGACAAGCTTATCGCCGATTACAAAATTTCCCGGCGTCAAATGGCCCTGGCCGATGAATTCATCGTGCGCAAAGTCGGCCGAAACGATCCCTGTCCGTGCGGGTCCGGGAAAAAATACAAGAAATGCTGCATGGCCCTGCACGAGGAAGCCCGCAAGGCCCTGCCCCGAGATGAACTGCAAAAGCTCGAGGAACGCCTTCAAAAACGGGAAAAGCTTCAGGAGGACATCCACAAAGGCTTTCAGGCCCTTATGGAAGAATCTTACAACAAAGCTCGAAAACTTGCCGAGCAACTCTTGGAGAAGTTCCCGGAAGATGACCGACTGCACGATATCGTCGTTGTCGCCTGCCTGGGACAGGGAGACTACGACGCCGCCTTCTATCGAGCCCGCACGCGCTATCAGGTGGCGGTGGAAGAAAAAGATTTCTTTCAGGAAAACGGTTACCACAAGCGGGAAGGTTTGGAGCGCACGCAGCTGGTACATTTCTACTCGCCCAGCACATGGCTCGAGAAATTCTGGATTGCTCAAAGAGCCCGCGCCTACGCCCAAGAATTTCCCACCGATGACAATCAGCGCCTCATGCAGCGTGTGGCCCGACTCAAGGCTGCCAATGATCTCAAGAGATTTCCTCAAAAGGACATGGCTGGCTTCGAGGTGCGCCGAAACGCGCTCGCATCGGTCGTTGAGGATCTTCAAAAGGACGGGCCGGCCGCCGTGCCGTATCTTTTGCCCCTATGCTACAATTTCTCCTGGGCCAGCATGTTTGTACCGGAACTGCTCCATACCGGAGGACATTCCGAATCGGCGCGGCTTTTGGCGGAACTTTCCATGTTTCGGTTTCCCTACTTTTCCCAGATGTGTTTGAAGTATCTAGAAGAGATGGGGGAAGCCGCCGTGCCGGTCATCGAAAAGACCCTCTTGGAAAACACGGCCTTTGATGAGCTTAAAACAGGCCTTCTCATGGTACTGGGCGCCGTGCCGACGGAGCAGAGCTTTCGGATTCTGGTGCATATGACGAATCATGAAAACCCTTACGTGGTGAACTGGACGGCGCAAGCCCTTGGACGGCAGAAGAACCCCAAAGCCTTACCGTACTTGGAGCGGGCCAAGGCAAGGCTTGGCGCCCTGAGCAAGATTCAAGGTGCCATTCAAGACCTGGTGCAAAACATGAAGGGCGGACCGGCGTGAGGACGCGGCCGACGAGGAACTGCGCCCTGTCGTCACGCATGGATTGGCTCTTAGGGAGGGACCGGCTTCTGCCCGTCCGGAATATTCTCGGAAACGCACGAGCGCTTCTTGGTGGGGGCCGGCAGGACGAAGGCGCAGGAGCGCGTCCCTTCGATGCGAGAGCGCGTCCGTGAACGCCCCAGTAGGAGCGGGGCAAACCGCGATGCCTTATCTCGCCTTGCGGCGCTCACACAGCCTCAAGGTGAAAGGACGCAGCCAAACCGAATCGGCGAAGCTTCTCTGGGTTTAGTCACGCTATGGGCACTCGGAGATGGGCCCCTGCACCATGTTTGTTATTGGGAAGGATCGTTCCCTCGCGCTCCGCATTTTCGGTGAGATCGTTCAAGGAGGGCTTTCCCGCGTCATTTTGGGTTCGAGACCACAGGAGCATCGCACGGCGCGATAAGCGATCGCGAAGTGCGTCGCTCCCGTTGACGGCACCGACGAACACGCCGCTTAGTGTTCCTTTTTCCCCACCACTCGTCGAATGAGAGCGGCCATATCTTTGATGGCGTAGGGTTTGGGCAAGGCCCCTTGAAAGCCGTAAAGTCGGTAAGTTTCCAAAAATGGGGTCTGCGGAATATCCCGTATAGATGACCGCCTTAACCTTGGGGTCTACATTAAGAAGTTGCGCCATGGTGGGAATGCCGCCCATGCCTCCCTTGACGGTCAGGTCTAGAATCACCAGATCATAGGGTTCTCCCGCTTCCATGGCCTGCTTGTACATGGCGATGGCTTCCTTGCCGTGCCGCGCCGTGTCGCATTGGTATCCCAAGTGTTCCATGACGGCTTCCGCCAACTGGCGAAGCATCGGTTCATCGTCCATCACCAGGATTTTTGCCCGCAGAGGCCCTTCCATTTCGGCCAGACCCGCAGCCAGGGATCTCGCTTCGGGAACTGCAGGTAAATGAATCGTAACCGTGGTTCCAGCCCCTTCCCGAGACGTGACGGCAATGTGCCCTCCATGACTCTGCACAATGCCCCAAGCCACGGCAAGACCCATGCCCATCCCCTTTTGCGTGCCACGCTGTTTGGTGGAAAAATACGGGTCGAACACGCGATCCTGAATATCCGGAGGAATCCCGCACCTTTCGTCTTGAATTTCCAAGCGAAGATACGGGCCTGGGCGGAGTTGCCCGCTCAGGGCATCGTCGGGTTTCACATCAATGTTTTTTATGCGCACGAAAATGCGGCCGCCCACAGGGCTTGCGGCTCGAGCGTTGTCCAAAACGTTCACCAAAACGGTGCGCAACAGTTGCGGGTCCCCTTTCAGGCTCCGCAGGCCGTTTTCGAAAATCACCTGACCCGACACAGGCTTGCCCGACAAGGTGGTTCGACAAGTCTCTTCGGCCAGAGATCCGGCGTGAATCGTCGTCCTTTCCTGCACGGCACGGCGCGCAAAGCACAGAAATTTGAAAGTGAGCTCTCGTGCTTCCAGGGCCGCCACATTGGCACTGCGGAGCATGGGCGTGATGGCATCTTGCGGGCGACAAAGGCTCAGCGCCAGATCCAGATTGCCGAGAATGATGGTGAGAATGTTGTTCCAATCGTGCGCAATGCCCCCGGCCATGGTGGACACCGCTTCGAGTTTTGTGCGTTTGGCGATGTCCGCTTCCAATTCCTTGCGCGCCGTGACGTCTCTCAGCCCCCAGCCCATGAGGTCCGCGCGTTCCACGGGAAACTCAAAGGCGCTCATCTCCACCCAAACCTGGGCTCCGTCGGCACGCGTCGGGACATACTCCGCAAGCCGCGAAGGCACTTTGGACTGCTCCGAAGCTTCCGCCAAGGCACGTCCCATGTCCTGTTGACGCAAACAGACACTCACGTGCGCCTTGCAAAGCTCTTCTGCATCATAGCCGAGAAGACGGCAGGCCGCCGGATTGGCGTAGACGATATGACCTTGGGCATTCACAAAAAGGATGGCGTCTCGTGTGGCGTAAAGGAAATCTCAGGCGCTTTCTGCGGGAAGATCCGAATGCGAGCCTTCCATGCGGTGGCCACCTCGTGAACGAGAGATATTTCACGTGACAAACTAGAGAACTTCTACATGAAGTGCGTGTAAAACGCAAATATTTTCCGGCGGCCAAGGGACAAAGGCCTAGGAAAAAGGCCGCCGTGGCGCTGACGAGAGAAAAGGGAATCTGAAATCTTGAAGCCCCGCCGTGCGCTCTTTGCCGTCGCCTTGACGGCTTTGGGGGGTTGGGATTATGGTACGTTTACACAAGGGCTCCGAGCGAACTCGGAACTCTCGGGCTGAAGCTCAATGGAAGCCATAGAGCACCAAGTGGGGCTTATCCTCTTGGAAAAGCGGTCACGAAGGCTGGCGTCTGGGGATGGACGTTCGGCCTTTTGTTTTGTGCCCCAGGCTTTAACAACACGATGAATAGGAAGACATCATTAATGATGGGTTGTCTTTACAGCGCCCGCATGAATGGATGGCCGGCATTTCGGCCAAAACAACGAAAGGGGGAAATGCGATGCCTGCAGCACCAGGACATCCAATGGTTCAAAAGGTTCTTGTGGCCTGCACCTGCATCACGGCTCTTACCGTAGGCCTCTCACTTCTTGCTTGGGCGCATAAGGTTAACCTGTTTGCCTACGCCGAGGGGGGAACCGTGTATGTGGAAAGCTATTTTCCCGACGGATCTCCTGTGGTTCAAGGAAATCTTCGCGTTACGGATGCCAAGGGCACCCCAGTCTTTGAAGGGAAAACGGATGCTCAAGGCAAGGCTCAATTCGCCGTACCTGCGGAAAAGTCAGACCTCACCATCGAGCTCAACGCCTCCATGGGGCACCGAGTGGTATTCATTTTGAAAAAAAACGACATGTGAGGGCACGGCGATGGTGAAATGTTTCTTGGGATGGCTCATGTTAGCTTTTGCCCTGGCAGGGGCGTGGGCTTACGCTCAGCCGCCGGATGCAACCGGTTTGGAGGCTCAGGGGATGCAAACGGCACCTTCGGACGTGAAGGCTTTGCCCGCACAGGATTCCATGCTGGTTCTGGAGGCTTTGCAGGCGCAACAAAAAGAGATGAATCAGGAATTGCGGGCCATCAAGAGGGAGATGGCCGCCTTAAAGACGGCCGTGCAGGAGCCGGACTTCAAGGACATTCTTGGGGGTATTGGATATATTTTAGGCATCTTCGGGGTGGCTTACTACGTGCAGGCACGGCAAAAACGTGGCCCCAAAGGGTCATAGAAGGTTGTTGAAAAACACCTGTACTTGATTCCTAAGATCGGCCGAACGTTCTAACGAAGGGATCGAAGCCTCGGAGCGTGTCTGAAAATGGTTTGGCTGTCTCCTTTCAGTTTGACGCTGTAGGAACGCCGCAAGACGCGATGAGGAAGCACGGTTAAGGCCGCTCCTTCTGAAGCTGTGCTCGCAGACGTCTCATGGGGTCCGACCTTTGGCGGACAACGGGAGGGCTGTGCATGCGAAAGCGTAGGCTCCCAAATGCCCGATCCCCGCGCAAAAACCTTCGAACAGCGTTTTCGGACAAGCGGCGAGCTGGACGCTGGAGAACTTAT
>NZ_JBRAHS010000005.1:0-67229 GCF_052743555.1 Desulfosoma sp. | reverse complement strand
AAACCTTCGAACAGCGTTTTCGGACAAGCGGCGAGCTGGACGCTGGAGAACTTATAGGCACGAACAGTTTGAAAACGTGACGAAGCCAAATTTGGCTGAAAGGAGCCTTCTCAGACGAGCTGCAAGCAGCGTGGCGATGCAGACCAAAGGAGCGGTGCAAGGCGGGCAACATGACGACGCCTTACATCGTTCGAACACAATGAAATGGTGGTCCCCCCGAAAGAGGCGTGTTCAAGCGCGCTTCCAGGGCGTGTGTGAACATAAAGCTTGATAAAAAGAAAAGGCGTGCATCATGCATCTTTCCGACGGTGTGCTTCCCACGGCCGTAGCCGTAGGATCCTTTGTGGCTTCAGGATTGTGCCTTGCGGTGAGTCTTAAGAAAACCAATGCAGAAGAACTGCCTAAGATCGCCGTGATGACCTCGGCTTTCTTTGTGGCCTCCCTCATCCATGTGCCCCTTGGCCCCACCAGTGTGCATCTTTTGCTTCCCGGCCTTGTGGGAATACTCACGGGCTGGAGCGCTTTCTTGTCCATTTTCTTGGGGTTGGCTCTTCAGTCGTTGCTGTTTCAATTCGGAGGACTCACCGCCCTGGGGGCCAATGGCCTCATGATGGGCCTTCCCGCCTGGTTTGCCGCCTTGTTGTATCACTGTGTCCCAGCCCGTCAGGGACGCGGAGCAGCCGTGGTGGCCGCTTTGGCTTCCTCAGGGGCGGTGGCTTTCGCAGCGGTGATCCTTGCCGCCTTATTAGCGACAGGAGGTGAAGATTTCTTCGGTGTGGCCAAGATTGCCGTGGTGGCCCACATCCCGGTGATTGGAGTCGAAGGGGTGATCTCGGCCTTTGTGGTGGGTTTTCTTCAAAGGGTTAAGCCGGAGCTGCTGTGGGCGCCCATGGAGCGGAGGGGTGCGTGAACACGGTGGTCCTTCGCTGGGAGTGGCTGGCGGCGGCGTTTGGCGGAATGGTCGCCATCCTGTTGCTTTTATGGCTCTCCGTGCGTGTGGCGCGCGATCAAAGAGCACCGTGGCCGCAGGATTCGCCGGCATCGGCAATGGACGCTCCTTTGCCAGAGCTGGACGTCGATGAAACGTGTCGGTCCCTTTTTCATCGCTGGGATCCGCGGGTGAAGATTCTTTCGCTGCTCCTTTTCGCCTTCATCACGGTCTCCTTGCGTCGATGGATCAGCATCTCCATCGCCTTGGCTATCGCGGTAGCGTCCGTGCTGGCGGCGCGCACTTCTTTGCGCTGGACCGCGCAACGCCTTGGGGCTGTCACCGGTTTTGTGCTTATGCTTCTCGTGATCATGCCCTTGACGGTTCCCTTTCACGAGGGCGATATACGACTTATCGTGGAGGGCGTCCCCTTGGGCGCCGTGAATCTTCGAGGTTTGGAACTAGCCGCCCGCATTGCGGCAAAGGCTGTGATCGTGGCTTTCATCATGGAACCCATGCTAAGGACATCGTCTTTTGCGGTAACCATGGCCGCCGTTCACAGGCTGGGTGTTCCTGTGGTCTTGTGCCAAATGCTTCTTTTGATGTACCGGTACGTTTTCGTGTTTCGACATGAAATGCAGCGCATGTGGGTCGGCATGACGGTTCGAGGGTTCCGCAGTCGCACGGGGCGGGAAACCTTACGCGACCTGGGCTGTTTTGTGGGCATGCTGTTTGTTCGCAGCATGGAACGCACCCAGAGGGTCTATGAAGCCATGTTGTGTCGCGGATACCGCGGTGTGTTTCCATCCTCGGTGCAATTTGCGCTCACCCGCGCGGATTGGGCATGGGGATCGGCATGGGCTGCTGCATGTCTGGGCATGCTTGCGGCCGACCATTGGCCTAGGTAGAAGCCTATTCGGGAGAGGGACGTGCGGACGCAACCTGAGCTGCCTCAAGGTCGCTTCTTGAAGAACCAGCCACGCACGAACCCGAGGATCCCGGGAGAAAATGCTGCCCGAGACTGCTTGTGCTCGGATTAGCATTTTTGGTCCCCAAGCTTTCGGAAGTTGAATCTTGCGGTGATCCGCCAAGGATCGAAACAGGAGGACGCGCTCCCTCCACTTGTTGGACGTGCAAGCCTATGGAACCTTAAAAAAGCATTCTCGGACAGCCTCATGGCTTTCTTCTGAAACTTCTACCAGGCACTCGTTGAGGGCTACACATGCATTGGCAAGCAGCACCGGTTCCCGCAAAGCCCCTTGCGGCGCCGGTCCTTTTTCAGCTTGAAAACGTTTCGTACACTTATCCGAACGGCCAGGACGCTTTGCGCGACATTTCGCTGCACATCAGCGCCGGGGAAAAAATCGCCCTCGTCGGCCAGAATGGATCGGGTAAAACCACACTGGCCAGAATGCTCTGCGGCCTCATCAGCCCCACGCGAGGGCATGTATGGTTCGAAGGCCGCCCTGTGGTGAAAGAGGATCTTGCTGATCTTCGGCGCCGCGTGAGTTTACTCTTTCAAGACCCTGATGATCACCTCTTTTGCACGCGATTGGCGGACGATGTGGCCTTTGGGCCACTCAATGATGGTGTGCCCACGGACCGCGCCCAGACCATCGTTTCCGAAATGTTGGCCCTCACCGGTTTAAGCGCCTATGCGGAAAAAGCGCCACACCATTTGAGCTATGGCCAGCGCAAACGGGCGGCTCTTGCCGCGATTCTGGCCTGCGAACCCTCGGTGCTCATTCTCGACGAACCCACGGCGAACTTGGATGCCAAGAACACGGAAAAGCTTTTGGAAGCTCTGCATCGCTTTACGGGAACACTCATCTGTATCAGCCACGACCTCATGTTCCTTTACGGATTGTGTGACCGAGCAGTGGTGCTGCACCGTGGAAGCCTGCATCACGACATGGATTTTGGCGAGCTCATTGCACACCGCGCCTCCCTCAAGGCACACGGTCTCGATTTCAGTTTCCGCTTTCGGTGCTGCCGCGATGTGCACCGAAGTGCTTCTCCGCAAGGCTATTCCACGGACAATCACCACAAAGCTTCAATGAGGGGCGCGGAGAAAGAAGAAGGGGATGACCAGCTGACTGGGACTTCACGAGCTGACTTCAGGCAATCCGGGCAGCACCCCAATGCCAGGCCTACGGGCGCTCGCGCCGGCAACACCCCGCTTCTCGAGCTCCACGATTACTCGTACCGCTATCCCGATGGCACCTGGGGACTTCGAAGGATTTCATTGGCCGTGCATGAGGGTGAGCACATCGCGCTTCTTGGAGAAAACGGGGCGGGAAAATCCACCCTGGCGTCGGTGCTCGTGGGGATTCGCGCCGGAATCGGCCGATATCTTTTTCAGGGCCGATGCGTGGACCATCGCTTGAGAAAGCAGCTGTGGCGTTCGGTGGGCATTGTTTTTCAAGACTCCATGGACCAAATGGTTTCCTCCTGCGTCTGGGACGAAGTGGCTTTCGGGCTGAAATATCTGGGTGTAAAGGAACCGGAATTGGGGCGTCGGGTTCGATCGGCTCTGGAACGGGTCGGTTTGCAAGGTCTGGAACATCGAGTGCCGCATCACCTCAGTGGAGGGGAACGCAAAAGACTGTCCCTTGCCAGCGTGCTGGCCATGGAACCCCGGGTGCTCATTTTGGATGAACCCACAGCCAACCTGGACCCGGAAAGTGAAGAACGGCTTCTTGGTATCCTGGACGAACTTTTAACAACCTTGATCCTCATCAGTCACGACATCTGCTTCGTCTCGTCCCTCACCGACCGGGTTGTGCTCCTTCACGACGGCTCCTTGGTGCAGGACCTGTCAACGGAACACTTCCTGATGGACGATGGGCTGCAGTCGCGTTATGGATTAGACGTGACGTATCACAATCGGTGCTGTCAACAGCTCTTGGCCATGCGGGAAAACGAGCGCCGCGATCGTGGACGAAAGGATGCTTGATGGACGACAAACGACAAGGCATGCTGTGAGCGGCTTTCGCCGCCGATGCCCTGGCTCTCGGGGCGCACTGGATCTACGATCCGAAAGTGCTTCGGAAACGTTTCAAGCGCCTGGAACAATACGTGACCGGGATCCGATTCCTACCACACCGGAAAATCGGCGGGAGACTTGACCCACTACGGCGACCAGATGCTGGTCCTTTTGGAATCGGTGGCCGCGTGCCACGGGCGTTTTGACCTTCAGGATTTTGCACGCCGATGGCAAAACCTCTTCAGGAACTACACAGGCTATGTGGACAAGGCCACCAAGGCGACCTTGCAGCGCTTCGCTGAAGGATATGGCCCGGAGGCGTCGGGGTCGTCCTCCACGGACCTTGCCGGAGCCGCTCGCATTGCACCGGTCATCTATGCCTTGTGGAGTGATCCCAAAAGCTGTGTTGCTGCCGCGCGCGCCCAAACAGCCATGACCCACAACAACGCTACCGTGGTGGAGGCGGCGGCCTACTGGACGGTGGTCACCCAAGAGGTACTTTTGGGAAAGCACCCGGAGAATGCTTTGGAAAGCGCCCTGCAAAAGCTCTCCCTGCCGGAGGCTTTTGCATCATGGGTGCGGCACGGCCTGGAAAGCGCGCCCATGGAAACGGAGGCCGCCGTCCTGGATTTTGGACAAAGCTGCGCGGTAGATGGAGCTTTCCCTTCCGTGGTGCACTGTATCGCCAGATACGCTAACGATCTTCGCGAAGGATTGATTCAGAACGTGATGGTGGGCGGGGATTCCGCTGGTCGAGGCCTTTTGGTGGGCATGGTGCTGGGAGCCTATCTCGGGTTCCAGGCGATTCCCACAGAATGGATTGAAAAGCTTCTGGCGGGGCCGAAAATCCGCGCATGTGTGGAACAGATCGAGCTGTCCCGAAGACAACAAGCTCCGCCTCGATGAATGAAAACCATGGAATGGAGTAGATCCATGACGCGGGAAAACGACGTGGTGTTGGTGCACATTGAAGGAAAACCCGCGTTTTTTGCTCGTATTGAAAACATAGCCCCGGATCCCAAACCGGACTGGTGGCAAGTCAAAATGTTGGTTCTTCAAGTGCCGTTGATCACCGTGACGTGGATTCTTCGAGAAGCCTACATTAACGGCGAAGAGTTCACCATGGGGGGACATCCCATGCGCCTGGTGAAGGTGGAAGCGCCCGCCGAGAACATGGCGGTCCCCGAAGAAGAAGCACCTTCACAGGACGAGAAGGAAGGTGTCCCGGAGCGTCAAGGCCCTGCAAAGGGAGCAACCCCCAAGGTGGTTTCGCTCCTGGATCGCAAATCGAAAAAGAAAAACACCTGAGACCCGGCTCATGAAGAACTCATTTTCCGCGGTTTGCTGCTCACGAACTTCAGCTGATGACACGGCCACAGTCGGTGAGAAGCGCCATTTTCAAACCAGCTTCTATAAAGCCTGTCGGATAATGATTTTTCGCGGCCGCTTTCCTTCAAACACATACCTGGTCTCACGGCTCTATTTGTTTAGGGTGACAGTATTTTTAAGACTGTTTGCGCCGAAAAACCGCTCAGGAGGTCTCAAGGGTTTTCGTTTGGCCGATGCTTTGGAGCCCACCAGTCTTCATGCCCATTAAACCACCAGGCCGCCGAATCGGTTTCCACAATGACCCGCGCCGCTTCGCGTCCCACAGTGGTTTGCAAACGTTCTATGGCATAGCGAATCCACTGGGTGGCATAGGCGTTGCCGAGGTCCTGCTGTTGTTTGAGTTCCAGCAGAAGGTCCAGTTGGTCCGCGTCGTGTGCCAAGAGCGCGGCTTCCGTTTGGCCTTGTCGGTATTCTTCCATGAACGAGCGCAGTTCCGCACCAAATGGAAGGCGCCCGGTAAGATCCCGCACGGCCTTGTCTTCATGAACGGTGACGTATTGTTTGTTCACGTAGTTCATATCGCCGGTGCGCGCTTCCGGCATGTCGTGAAACAAGCACAGACAGACGACCCGATAAGGATCTGCGTGACCGCTGAGGCGGGCCAAAGCAAAGCCGATGATTGCCACGCGAAAACTATGGTCGGCGACGGATTCTTTGCCTGAGCCCAAAAATTGAAAGCCGGAACGGGCGGTGCGCTTGAGCATGCCCATTTCGAAAAAAAAATGGGCCACGGCACGGAGATCCTCTAAGGCAGCGAGCACATTTTCAGAGGTTTCGACGAAGGGCTGAGGGTCCTTTTGAGAATCCATGAGCATGTTTTCAATACCTCAATGCACAGCACCATGGCGGGCCGCGTTCTTGATTTCCTCCAAAGTAGCCCACCGAACCTTTTCCACACGGATTCGGAATCGAAAAGAACGGTCGGCAAGGGGGTGACGGAAATCCGCCCACACAAGGCCGCCATTCTGCTTGACGACACGAAAGGGTTGCAGCCGACGCTGAGCGTCCATGACGTGCCGAATCGCGCCTTCCTCATGCGGGCCGTCCTCGGCAATGCGTTCCACAGGCAAGGGAACAAAGCTCTCCAGCCTGGAATCCGCAACAAAAGCCCCCGGCGGCAGCAGCACCTCTACTGTTTCCCCTTCCTCTTTGCCCAAAAGAGCCTCTTCCAGGCACGGATGAAGCACACCATGCCCGATAAGGCATTCCATGCGAAAAGGGCCCGTTGGATAGGGAAAGGGGGCATCGTCCGCTGCCTCCATGGTGTAGTAAAGTCTCACCGAACAGTGGGGTTGAACTTTCACGATCTCATCCTCATGATTTGCCGGCCACAGGTGAGAATGCCACGGAACCTGGCTTTTTCCAGCGCCGTCTCGTGTGCAGGCTGAACTTCCTACACTCATGACCTTTTGTCAATGCACGGTCGTTGACAGCCGAAAACGATTTCTCTAAATTAGCCCGTTACCCGCAGGGAAAGGTAAAAGAACAAAAGGAGTTAGCTACCATCAAACCCTCTGCGAGGGCATCCCGGCGCGATGGGTGCGCCGTGGAGCGCTCGAGGTTTTTCGAGGAAGCCCATGAAACTGACAGGAGCGCAAATTTTTTTCGAGTGTTTGAAAAAGGAAGGCGTGGAGGTCATTTTCGGCTTTCCGGGCGGGGCGATTTTAGACATTTATCATGAGATGTCCAATCATCCCATTCGCCACATTTTGGTGCGCCACGAACAGGGAGCGGCTCACATGGCTGACGGCTATGCGCGGGCCACGGGCAAAGTGGGGGTCTGCCTGGTGACGTCCGGACCCGGCGCCACAAATACGGTGACAGGCATTGCCACGGCTTACATGGATTCGGTGCCCATGGTGATCTTTACCGGTCAGGTCCCCACGCCGCTCATCGGCAACGATGCCTTTCAGGAAGTGGACATTGTGGGCATCACGCGCCCCTGCACCAAGCATAACTATCTGGTCAAGGATGTGAACGATCTAGGCCGCATTATTCGAGAAGCCTTTTACCTGGCGCGTACCGGTCGCCCGGGACCTGTTTTGGTGGACTTACCCAAGGATGTCATTCAAGCCTCCACGGAATTCCGTTATCCCAAGGCAGTCCATCTTCGAGGGTATCGGCCCACCGTGGACCCGCATCAGGGCCAGATCCTCAGGGCCTGGGAATTGCTCAAGACAGCCAAACGGCCGGTGCTTTACGCCGGAGGCGGTGTGATCATTTCCAGCGCTCATAAGGAATTGCTGCGCTTGGCAGAAATGCTGCGGGCTCCCGTCACCACGACCCTCATGGGCCTTGGAGGCTTTCCCGCGGTCATCAAGAACGACAAAGGAGAAAGAGTTCTCCATCCGCTATGGCTGGGCATGTTGGGCATGCATGGAACGTTTCGCGCCAATATGGCCGTACAGAACTGCGATGTGCTTTTTGCCATCGGCGCCCGTTTTGACGATCGCGTGACGGGAAAGATTTCCGGTTTTGCCCCAAAAGCCAAGATCATTCACATTGATGTGGATCCCACCAGCATCAGCAAAAACGTGCTTGTGGACATTCCTATTGTGGGCGATTGCAAGAAAGCCCTGCAGCGCCTCAATGAGCTGGTGGAAAAGGAGCCCATTGCAAACCTGGAGGAGCTCCGAGCGCCATGGCTTGACCAGATCCGCCAATGGGGGGAAACGTATCCTCTGGCGTACAAGCAGGAAGGTGAAGGCATCAAGCCCCAGTACGTTGTGGAAAAGATTTTCGAACTGGCTACCGAAGACGCCATCATCACCACGGAAGTGGGCCAGAACCAAATGTGGACGGCCCAGTATTTTCATTTCTCCAAACCCCGCACACTCCTCACCTCAGGCGGCTTGGGCACCATGGGCTACGGGCTTCCCGCGGCCATCGGCGCTCAGACGGCCTTTCCCGATCGGTTGGTCATCGATGTGGCCGGGGACGGTAGTATTCAAATGAACATTCAGGAAATGATGACGGCCGTGTGCCACGAACTGCCTGTCAAGGTGGCCATTTTAAACAACCGCTTTTTGGGCATGGTCCGTCAATGGCAGGAACTGTTTTACAACAAGAACTACTGCGCCACCTGCCTGGATGCCTCACCGGATTTCGTGAAACTGGCCGAAGCTTATGGCGCTGTGGGGCTTCGGGCGACCAGGCCCGAAGAGGTAGAACCGGTCTTAAGGGAGGCTTTTTCCACAAAACGGCCTGTGATGATTGACTTTTGGGTCAATCCGGAAGAGGGTGTCTATCCCATGGTGCCGGCAGGCAAAGAAATTTCGGAGATGTTACTGGTATGAGCATGACACGACAAAACGGCTTAAGGCATACCATTGGCGTGCTGGTGGAAAACCAACCTGGCGTCCTGTCGCGGGTGGCGGGGCTTTTCAGCGGCCGAGGGTTCAACATTGAATCCTTGACGGTGGCGGAGACCAGCGAGCCGGGCCTGTCCCGCATCACCCTGGTGACCACGGGCGACCAGCACATTTTGGAACAAATCGTCAAACAGCTCAATAAGCTCATCAATGTGATCAAGGTGTACGATTTTCGCGACACGGAATTCGTGGAACGGGAAATGGCCTTGATCAAGGTGCGCGCCGAACAGCACACGCGTGCCGAAGTTCTTCGCATTGTGGATATTTTTCGAGCCAAGGTGGTGGATGTGAGTCCACATTTTTACACCATTGAGGTCACAGGGGATGACGGCAAAATTCAGGCGATCATGGAACTTTTAGGGCAAATCGGCATTGTGGAAGTGGCTCGAACAGGCAAGGCGGCCCTTGCGCGTGCAAAAAAACATTGACCTTTGGCCAGGAGGGACTTTCATGCGGATTTTTTACGAAGCGGATGCTGATGCACGATATCTTCAGGGGAAAACGGTGGCCGTCATCGGTTATGGCAGCCAGGGTCACGCCCAGGCGCAAAACCTTCGCGACAGCGGTATGCAGGTCATTGTCGGGCAGCGGCCGGGGTCGGCCAATTACGAAAAGGCGGTGGAGGACGGATTTCAACCGGTGAGCGCCCGCGAAGCGGCCCAAAAGGCCGACGTCATTCAAATGCTGGTCCCGGATCACATTCAAGCCGGGTTGTACCGAGAAGACATTGCTCCCTTTATGACCCGCGGCAAGACCCTTCTGTTCTCTCACGGGTTCAACATCCACTTCGGACAAATCGTGCCTCCCAAAGACGTGGACGTGGTGATGGTGGCTCCCAAGGGGCCTGGGCACTTGGTGCGCAGTGAATACGTGCGCGGAGCCGGCGTGCCGGCTTTGGTAGCGATTCATCAAGATGCCAGCGGCCAGGCCCTTCAGACAGCCCTGGCCTATGCTCGAGGCATCGGAGCCACGCGGGCCGGCGTCATGGAAACCACCTTTCAGGAAGAGACGGAAACGGACCTCTTTGGGGAACAGACAGTGCTGTGCGGCGGGGTTTCCGAGCTCATCAAGGCAGGCTTTGAGACCCTCGTGGAAGCGGGCTATCAACCGGAAATCGCCTTCTTTGAATGCATGCATGAGCTCAAGCTCATTGTGGACCTCATCTATCAGGGGGGCTTGTCGTACATGCGTTATTCCATCAGCGATACGGCGGAATACGGCGATTACACGCGCGGCAAGCGCATCATTACGGAAGAAACGCGCCGGGAAATGAAAAAGATTCTTCAGGAAATTCAAACGGGAGCCTTTGCCCGGGAATGGATTCTCGAAAACCAGGCGGGCACTCCCATGTTTCGCGCCATGCGCCGCAGAGAACGGGCGCACCTGGTGGAACAGGTGGGCAAGAAACTGCGGGCCATGATGCCGTTTTTGGACGCCAAGGAATTTGCTTAGGCACATCTGCGAGAATGCCTTTGGGGCTTCCCCTTCGGGGCCGACTTCCAGGAGCCAGTCCGACAACACTTTGTGTAGGGGCGGCGCAAGCCACAACACCTGATCGCGCTGTGCGGCGCTCCTACAAAATGCGATCAAGGCAGCCCCCAAAAGCCATTCTCAGAAAGGCTCCCAGGTGCTTTCAGCGTGCCTATTCTGTGCAAGTTCCATTCTTCTGGGTGCGACGCCGCAAGCGTGGTAGCGTCTTGCGGCGTGCGCGGCTTTCATCAATGCCATGGGAACGCGGTTCCTGCAATGAAAGGCGAGAGGTCCAGAGGAGCGATGAAAAGCGCTGCGCGAAGCCCATATAGCCTTGACGGAAAAAGGGGATGAACGATTCACAACACCACAGGGATTTTCGACACTTAAGGGACCACATTCCGTTCATTCCGGAAGGCCTCCCCTATGTGCTGACCGGCATTTTTGTCACCTTCACCTTCGCACTGCTTGGCTGGACTGTGGCCACCCTCCTTCTGGCCGCGGTGACGGTGCTCATGGTGCATTTTTTTCGAGACCCAGTGCGATGGTGCCATGCGGGACCTGGGGATGTGGTGTCCCCCGCGGACGGCCGCATCATCGTGGTGGAGAAGACCACGGAACCGCGTTTTACAGGACAGCCCTGTTGGAAGATCAGCATTTTTATGAATGTGTTTGACGTGCATGTCAATCGGGTTCCCGTTTCGGGCCGCATCGTGGACATCTACTACCAAAAAGGAAGATTCCTGGCGGCGGACAAGGCAAAGGCAAGCATGGAAAATGAGCAAAACTGGATCCGCATTGAAACGGCGTCGGGATCTTCGGTGGTGGTCACTCAGGTGGCTGGTCTGATCGCCCGACGCATCGTGTGCTGGCCCCAAGTGGAAGATACAGTGCATCGAGGAGAACGCTTCGGGATGATTCGGTTCGGCTCTCGACTGGACCTTTATATTCCCTCAACAGGCGAGGTCTTGGTCCGCAAGGGTCAAAAAGTCTTCGCCGGGGAGACGATACTATGTCGAATCCCGTAAACCGGTTTTATGCCAAACGGAAAAAGAAACGCCGATGGTCCGAACATGGGCAAGCGGGGCCCGTGACGTATGTGGTGCCCAACCTTTTCACCACGGGGAATCTGTTTGCAGGTTTTTACGGCATCGTCAGCGCCATCAACGGCCATTATGACAGGGCCGCCATCGCGATTCTTGTTTCGTGTGTTTTTGACATTTTGGACGGAAAAATTGCTCGGCTGACCAAGGCCACCAGCCGATTCGGCGTGGAATACGATTCCTTGGCGGATTTGGTGGCTTTCGGTGTGGGCCCGGGGCTCCTGATGTATCTGTGGGCACTGAAGCCCTTTGGGCGCCTGGGATGGCTGGCTGGCTTTCTCTTGGTGGCCTGCGGCGCGCTGCGTCTCGCCCGTTTCAATGTGCAATCGGGCACGGGCAGTAAGAAATACTTTACCGGCTTACCCATTCCTGGAGCGGCCTGCATGGTGGCCACCACCGTGCTGTGTCTGTTGAAGATCAAGGGCCCGGACTTCAGTCCGGTGCACATCGTCTTTTTGCTGGAAACCTATATACTCGGTTTCCTCATGGTGAGCAGCATTCCCTTTGACAGTTTTAAAGAATTGGAAGTAATCAAGGAACGGCCGCTGCCCGTGCTTTTCGTTCTGGTGTTCCTGGTCACCGTGGTGGCGGCTCAACCCAGCGTGATGCTCTTTATCGTCTTTTCCCTCTATGTCCTCTCGGGGCCGGTGCGTTACGTTTATCGCAGAGTCAAGAAAACCAGGACGGCCGAAAACGGCTCTTCCATGCACGAACTTCCGAAAGAAAACGGATCCCCAGCCTGCTGAACCTTGAGTGGAAGGAATGTTCCCATGCCCATGACCTTGGCGGAAAAAATCCTCGCCGCCCATACGAACCGATCGGAAGTGCATCCCGGAGAACTCCTGGAGGTGCCCGTGGATTTCTGCTTCGGCAACGACATCACGGCGCCCATCGCTATCAAGGCGTTTCGCAGCACCGGAGCGAAAAAAGTGTTCGACCCTCAAAGAATCGCCCTGATTCCCGATCATTTTACGCCCAACAAAGACATCGCCTCGGCCATGCAGGTGAAAATGCTTCGGGATTTCGCCAAACAATTCGGCATCGCCCACTACTTTGACGTCGGCCGCATGGGCGTTGAACATGCCCTGCTTCCCGAAATGGGACTGGTGCTTCCGGGCGATGTGATCATCGGGGCGGATAGCCACACCTGCACTTATGGAGCTCTGGGGGCCTTTGCCACCGGCGTGGGCAGTACGGATCTGGCGGCAGCCATGATCACCGGCACCACCTGGTTTAAAGTGCCTGCCAGTATGAAATTGATCTATCACGGACGGCTCAAACCCTGGGTCGGCGGTAAAGACCTCATTCTCTACACCATTGGGCAGATCGGAGTGGATGGCGCGCGATACATGGCCATGGAATTTTCGGGGCCGGTGATTCAGCGCTTGCCCATGAGTCATCGCATGACCATGGCCAACATGGCCATCGAAGCGGGAGCCAAGGTGGGACTCATGACCCCGGACGATATCACAAGGGAATATGTCCAGGGACGAGCCCAAAGGCCCTACAGGTTCTTTGCCCCGGATGCGGACGCGACCTACGATGTGGTCTATGAATGGGACGTGTCCTTCATCGACCCCATGGTGGCTCTGCCACACCTTCCGGAAAACGTGAAACCGGTAACCGAGCTCTCTTCCATTGCCATCGACCAAGTGGTCATCGGCAGCTGCACCAACGGGCGTCTTGAAGACCTTCGGGAAGCCGCCGCGGTGCTCAAAGGCCGAAAGGTCCATCCCTCCGTGCGGTGCCTCATTATTCCGGCCACACAGCGGATCTATCGAGACGCCATGAAGGAAGGACTGATGGAAATCTTCCTTGAGGCGGAAGCGGCCGTGAGCACTCCGACGTGCGGGCCATGCTTAGGGGGGCACATGGGCATTTTGGCTGCCGGGGAACGCGCCGTGGCCACCACGAACCGAAACTTTGTGGGACGCATGGGCCATCCGGAAAGTGAGGTTTACCTGAGTTCCCCGGCGGTAGCGGCCGCATCGGCCGTTCTCGGCCGCATCGCCCATCCAAAAGAGGTCGGATGAGGATGTCGGTCTCGAGCACGCTGAACAGCAAAGGTTCCCTGTTGGAGTGCCGGGCTTGTCGTTGAAGCAATGGGTGAATCTCAAACGCATGGAGCGATTCATGGCCTATGACGATCAATGCGGCGGGCAAACGACGAAGATGACAGGGCGCGTGTGGATCTTCGGCGATGATGTGGACACGGACGCCATCATACCGGCCCGCTATCTCAATACGTCCAATCCCTTGGAATTGGCGAAACACTGTATGGAAGACGCGGACCCTCAGTTTCCGTCCAAGGTCCGGCCCGGTGACATTCTTGTGGCGGGCAAAAATTTCGGCTGCGGATCCTCAAGAGAACACGCACCTATCGCCATCAAGGCCGCGGGGGTCGCCTGTGTCATCGCCGTTAATTTTGCCCGCATTTTCTTTCGGAACGCCTTTAACATGGGACTCCCCATTTTGGAATGCCCGGAAGCCGTGCGCGATGCCCAGGAAGGGGATATCCTGACGGTGTGCTTGGAGGCGGGGGAAATCCACAATGAACGACAAGGCAAAATTTACCGTGCGGAACCGCTGCCGCCCTTCATGATTGACCTGCTTCGATCTGGAGGGTTGATGGCGTATGTGAAGAAACGGCATCCGGCGGCATTTCGAAATTGAATGCAGGATAAAGGTGACGTTCAAAGGGAAGCGGTTTGGGGGCCTCAAAATTGTTGTCATCAAGGAGCTGAATCTAGGATGAGTGAGCAAGGTTATCGAGTGGCCGTGGTCGGCGCCACAGGTGCCGTGGGAACCATGATGATCAAAGTGTTGGAGGAACGCCATTTCCCCGTAGCCTCACTCAAGGCCTTGGCGTCGTCCAGGTCCGTGGGCAAGAAGGTGCCTTTTCGAGGCAAGGTCCTTGCCGTGGAGGAACTCAATGAGCGATCTTTTGACGACGTGCAGTTGGCCTTGTTTTCTGCGGGAGCTGGAGTGAGCCGCCGCTTTGCGCCCATAGCGGCCAAGGCGGGTTGCGTGGTCGTGGACAATTCCAGCGCCTTTCGCATGGAGCCGCACATCCCCCTGGTGGTCCCAGAAGTCAACCCGCATGCGCTTCGAGAACATCCTGGCATTATCGCCAATCCGAACTGTTCCACCATCCAGATGGTGGTGGCCCTCAAACCCATTCAGGATGCTGCACGAATCAAGAGGATCGTGGTCACCACCTTTCAGGCGGTTTCCGGAACGGGCCAAAAAGCGGTTTTTGAACTGGAAGCCCAAGTGCAGGCACTCCTACAGGGCCGACCTGTGCCCCGAACCGTCTATCCTCACCAGATTGCCTTTAATTGCCTGCCCCACATCGGTGCCTTTCTGCACACGGGATATACCGAAGAAGAAACGAAGATGGTCAATGAGACGCGAAAGATCTTTGAAGACGCGTCCATTCAGGTGTGCGCCACTACGGTGCGGGTGCCGGTCTATTACGGACATAGCGAGTCGGTGGCCTTAGAAACTCACCGACCTTTGAGTGTTCAGGAAGCCAGGGAGCTGCTGGAAAAAGCCCAAGGCGTTGTGGTTGTGGACGACCCGCTTCAGAACCAGTACCCCATGCCCCTGCTTGCGGCCGGACGGGACGAGACGTTCGTGGGACGTCTTCGCAAGGACCTTTCCGTGGAAAACGGGTTGGCCATGTGGATTGTGGCCGACAACATCCGTAAAGGGGCGGCCACCAATGCGGTGCAGATCGCAGAAATTCTGCACAAAGAAGGCCTGTTGCGTGTCCCCTGAGCGCATACTTTGAAACACCGTGCCACCGGGCCAACGAGCCTGTGCGGAACGGGCTTTGGGTATGGAAGCCAAACACTTTTCATGCGCATCATTGCGGGACGTTTTCGCGGAAGAAGCCTGAGCTGCCCGAAATCCTTATGGGTGCGTCCAACAGCGGACCGAGTGCGGGAAGCTCTTTTCAGTATTCTGGGTCCGCGTGTTCTTGAAAGCCGGGTCCTTGATCTCTTTGCCGGCACAGGCGCCCTTGGGCTGGAGGCGTTGAGCCGAGGAGCCGCCTGCGCGGTATTTGTGGACCAGGACCGCAAGGCTCTCGCGGCGCTGAAATCCAACCTCGAACACTGCGCTGTGTCTTTTCCGGAAACGGAGGTGCTCTCAGTGAGCGTTGCGGCGGCCATATCGCGCCTTGCAGCCCAAGAACGCCGTTTTGACCTCATCTTCATGGATCCTCCTTACGGCAAAGGCTGGATTTCCAAAACCTTGACCCTTTTGGATTCCGTGGCCGCACCCGGCGCCCTGGTCATCGCCGAACACCACGAGAAAGATCACGTGCCGGAAAGCGTTCCGCCATGGCAGGTTGTGGACCGGCGCCGCTACGGCACCGTGTGCCTGACCTTTTTCGGGCGCAAGGAAAAAAATAGTGAGAATGTCTGAGCGCCATGGACAAGCCGTTGGGGCAGGGGATTGACGGTGTCGGCGTGTCTTGAAATTTGGGGTTCCGGACAAACATCGTCACGGCTTCATCCATTTCAACCTTTCGTGGTGCCGATCCACAAACCTTCTTGAATGGGCTGTGCTGCTGGTCAGTGTTCTTGCCCTGACGGGCATCGTCATCAAATTTCGTCTCATTCCACAACCCTTGATCCCCAGAGTTCGTGCCGTGCACACGCATCCCATCGTGGCGGCCGCCATTTTCAGATTGCTGTTTGTCGGCCATCAGTTTCTGGATTGAATCCGCCCAACCCCGGTAACGGCTCGGCGAGTGCCTCATGAAGGGTGGAAACATTCTTCTGGTTATCGGTCTGGCATTCCTCACCTTTGAGGTGTGCGAGCACGTGATTTTCCCTCTGGTGTGGAGCTGGAAGATGCGCCGCCAACCGCCGCTGACCGGCCTAGAAGCCATGCAGGGAAAACGCGCTCAAGTCCTGTACTGGGACAATACCTCCGGAGTCGTTCAACTCGAGGGGGAACGATGGAAAGCGCAGAGTGAAACGGTCTTGCCCCCCCCGGCGATATGGTTCGGATCACGGGGGTGCGTTCCTTGACCCTCACGGTGGTCCCAGTGAGTGAAGAGAACAACACCCCCCCAATCTTTGACTTTCAGAGACCATAGCGCTATGTTCCTTTCTTTTCGGGCGTAGGATGAGACCTTAAAAAGGTCAAGGCATGGTTAACGCAAATGGAAGGAGGGTTCATGGACAAGCTGGCCGTCTATCCAGGTTCTTTCGATCCCATCACCAATGGACATTTGGATCTTCTGGAGCGGGCGTTGAAAATCTTCGATCGCGTCATCATAGCCATTGCCAGCAACCCCGCCAAGAACCCTCTCTTTTCATTGGAAGAACGCATGGACATGATCCGCCAATCCCTCACGGACCATGCCCTGAGAGACCGCATCGACGTGGACACCTTCAGCGGCCTTCTGGTCAACTATGTAGACCGGGTGGGCGCTCGAGCCATTCTGCGAGGGCTGCGGGCGGTGAGCGACTTTGAGTACGAATTTCAGATGGCCCTCATGAACCGGAAATTGAACAACAACATCGAGACCTTGTACCTGATGACCGGCATGCGTTGGATTTACATCAGTTCCCGAATCATCAAAGAAGTCGTGGTCTCCGGTGGGGACGTCAAGGGCCTGGTGCCTGAAGTGGTGGAAAAAAAGCTCATCGAAAGGTTGTGCGGCGCCAAGGCACCACCGCTTTCAGGCTCGACGTCCTGAAGCACCTTCGGCCAGGCCTTTGCGCGCGACTGTGCGCACGCTCCATAGAAGCTTGTCCGAAAACTCAATTTTGACAATTGGCGCCCTTGCAATTTCAATAAGTTGCAAGGCTCCATCGGCCCGGAATCGGCATCGTCGGACAGGCTCCATAGGAGCTTGTCCGAGAATGGCTTTTCGGCCCCTTATTCCTTTCATTCAGTAGGAGCGGCGCAAGGCGCCATAAGGAATCGCCGCTTGCGCCGCTCCTACTGAAGGTGTTCTCAAACAAGATGTGCCGGAACGTGCCCGAAAACTCTTTTGATCTGCTTTGCAACCATGCCATTGCAGCGAGTTATGAGGCCCAAACCGGCCACAATATTCATTCTGGAACAGGCCATCCACAGGCGACTCTGTCAGGAACGGGTTCCTGCTATCCTTGCGTTCTGAAAGGCGCCTGATGAGCGGTCCTTCCGCACCGAAGAGCATTCGGCCTTCAAGCGCTCCGTTAAGACGTTGACCCATGAGCAAAAGGGCGCGAAAAGGGCTTTGATGTGGGCGTTCCCTCTCGGTCGGCCGATCTCAAAGCCCGAAGGCGCCGGGCCGCCTCGAGAACGGTTTGGGCATAGGGTCGGCTGTTGTTGTATTTAAGGACCACGCTTTCCTGCTCTTCCGGTAGGGCGTTATTACGCCAGCCGTGACTATTGAGATACCTGGCGATGCTGGCAAAGGCATCGTCGGGATGGTTCAGGTCCACCGTGCCATCCCCGTTTCCATCTGCGCCGTAGTGCAACAGGCTGGAAGGCAGAAACTGAGGCCAGCCGATGGCCGCCATGTAAGATCCACGCCATTGGGCCGCTTCTGGAACGCCCCTGTCGATAAGGGTCAGGAGTGCGCGAAGTTCGTTGAGCGCCCAAGAGGCCCGCTGTTCCAGTTTGGCGTGGAATCGGTCTCGAGTCCACCGAGCACGGTCTTGGGGCGAAAGCGTGCGCCAGACGTGTTCCCTTTCATTGGGATCGAGCATCAGCGCAAAGGTGGCCAGAGTGGTGGCCACAGGGTGCTTTCCCGTCCTTTCACCCAGAGCGCTTTCCACCAGCAAAATGGCCACAATGATGGAAGGGTCCACCTCGTAAGCCGCCCCGATGCGTTCCAAGGCCTCGTCGTGAATGCGCCAGAACTTCCTAGCTTTGGCCAAGGCCGAAGGTTCCAAAAAGGCTTCGTAGTGGAGCGCCGCTTCTCGAACCCTCATAGACAATGCGACGTTTCCGTAGGCCTGGCTTTCAAGGGAAGAAAAAAGCAAGGATAGGGCATGCCTCGAGCAGCCCTGCGCCTCCAGCAGTTCGCGCACACGATCTAAAGGAGGTTGGGCGTAGGCGCCTTGAAAAGCCAGGACCGAAAAAACCATCACCGCCGCAACCGTCAGCGAAACGCGCACCGGTTTTCCGAATCGAAGGTATGGAGCGAACACCACAGGCCTCCATGAACATGTCATCGGATGGAGAAAGGGCTTTTCTTTGCCGTTCACCATGAGTAGGCTTTCTTTCTACCAGGAATTGTGTTCGAAACAAACCCTTGCGGCCAGAGGATTTCAGAGTGGGCCGTGGGCCGTGGCCGACCAAGAGAATGGTAAAGACGCAAAGGAGGCTTTCAATGGGGCACAGGAGTGCGTTTCAGCTGATTCGGGAAGCGTTCCTTCAGGAAATCCAAACCCAGGCGAAGATCTATACCCATGTTCCCACGGGGGCTCGCATTCTTTCCATGGAAAACGATGACGAAAACAAGGTGTTCGGCGTCACCTTTCGCACACCCCCCAAAGATGCCTCGGGACTTCCCCATATTCTCGAGCATTCCGTGCTCTGCGGATCACGCAAATACCCTGTCAAAGAACCTTTCGTGGAACTGCTGAAAGGATCCCTGCAGACCTTTCTCAACGCCTTTACCTATCCGGACAAAACTTGTTATCCCGTGGCCAGCCAAAACCTTCAGGATTTCTACAACCTCGTTGACGTCTACCTGGATGCGGTCTTTTATCCCAAGATCACCCCATGGATTTTTAAGCAAGAAGGCTGGCATTACGAACTGGAGAATCTTCAAAGCCCGCTGCAGTACAAGGGGGTCGTCTACAACGAAATGCGCGGCGCCTATTCCTCACCCGATCGATTGGTGGTGGAATACAGCCAGCAAAGCCTTTTTCCCGACACGTGCTATGGGTTGGATTCGGGCGGGGATCCGGATGTCATTCCAACGCTCAGCTACGAACAGTTCAAAGCTTTTCACGAAACCTACTATCACCCATCCAATGCCTGGTTTTATTTTTATGGCAATGACGATCCCGATTGGCGCCTCGCTCTTTTGGATGACCGACTCAAGGATTTTCAGCCCCGTCCCGTGGACAGCCGCATTCCTCTGCAGCCGCCTCTAACAGCCCCTCGTCGCGTCCGCAAGGTCTACGCCGTCGGTAAAGATCAGCCCCCAAAAGCCATGGTCACCGTCAACTGGTTGCTGACCACAACGGAACCGGCGGAGACCTATCTGGCCCTTCACGTTTTGGAATATGTCCTTCTGGGCATGCCGGGGTCGCCGCTGCGCCGCGCCTTGATTGAATCGGGCCTTGGGGAAGATTTGGCTGGTGTCGGTCTGGAATCTGAACTGCGGCAGATGATGTTTTCCACGGGTCTCAAAGGTGTGGCCCCCCAGAATCTGGAAATGGTGGAAGCCCTCGTTTTGGATGTGGTCAAGGACTTGGCCGAAAAAGGTATTCCCCGGGAAACCGTCGAAGCTTCCCTGAACACTCTGGAATTTCGCTTACGGGAAAACAACACAGGGCAATACCCGAGAGGCCTCGCCTTGATGCTGCGCGCGCTCACGACCTGGCTCTATGACGGGGACCCTCTGGCTCTGTTGGCTTTCGAAGCCCCGCTGGGGACCGTCAAAGAAAAAGCCTTGAACGGCACAGAATACTTGGAAGAACTCCTGGCCAGGTACTGGGTGAACAATCGGCATCGAGCCACGCTGTTTCTGGAGCCCGACGAAACCTTGGCAGAACGCCGGCGGGCCGAAGAAGCCAAAAAACTGGCCGAGCTTAAGGCGTCCATGCCTTCAGAAGAGTTGAAGCGTCTCGTGGAAGAAACCCAGATACTGCGAAAATTGCAGGAAACTCCCGACCCGCCTGAAGCCTTGGCCACTATTCCTCGATTGCGGCTGGAAGATTTGGATCGGGAAAACAAAAAAATTGCCGCTGAAGAACACACCCTGGCTCAGGTTCCGGTGCTCACGCACGATCTATTCACCAATGGTATTTTCTATCTGGACTTGGCTTTTGACGTGAGCGCCGTGCCGGCGCACCTTTTGGGCTACGTGCCTCTGCTGGGCCAAGCCCTCTTGGAGATGGGAACCAACAAAGAAGACTACGTCACCTTCAATGAACGCATCAGCCGAAAGACGGGGGGCATAGCCATACAAACCAGCACCTTTGTGTGTGCCGACGGAAAGAACGTGGGCAGCTGGCTCTTGATGCGAGGAAAGGCCTTGATCCGGCAGGTCCCGGAGCTCTGCGCCATCCTTCGAGACCTTGTCAGCGAAGTGCGGCTGGACAACCGGGAGCGATTTCGTCAAATCGTTTTGGAATCCAAAGCCCGTCGTGAAGCGCAGCTTATCCCCGAAGGGCATCGCTTTGTGGGCCGAAGAGTCAGGGCGCCATGGCATGCGGCCCACTGGGTGGAAGAAAGCATGAAAGGGATCGAGGCCCTGTTTTTTGTGCGAAAGCTCTGTGAACGCGTGGACAATGATTGGAAAGGGGTCTTGGCCGATCTAGAACAGGTGCGCCATGGCATTCTTTCCTCCAAAAACCTTCGAGTCAACGTGACCGTGGACGCCGCTACCTACCAAAAGCTCACCCCCGTTCTGGAGGAACTGCTCGACGTCCTTCCGACCCATAAGACGGCCCGCGTTTCTTGGAATCCGCAGAGCCTGCCCGCTAGAGAAGGCTTTACGGGGCCGTTGCATGTGAACTACGTGGCTAAAGGTGTGAACCTCCGCGACGCAGGCTTTCGCTTTCGCGGATCGGCTCTGGTGGTGAGCCACTTTCTGCGTACGGCGTACCTGTGGGATCGCGTGCGCGTGCAGGGCGGCGCCTATGGAGCCTTCAGTCAACTGGATAGATTTTCCAGGGTTTTCACTCTGGTCTCCTACAGGGACCCTAATGTGCACAAGACGTTGCACATCTACGACCACTGCGCGGAGTTTCTGAAGAACCTTGAGCTGCCCCAGGAGGAGCTGACCAAGGCCATCATCGGCGTCATTGGAGATCTGGACCGGCACCTGTTGCCCGACGCCAAGGGGTTCACGTCCTTTATGAGGCACCTCGCGGGGGATGATGACGCGGCGCGGCAACGCATGCGCGACGAGGTCCTAGCCACCACAAAGGACGATTTTCGTGCCTTTGGCGAGTGGCTCCACAGCGCGCAGCACACCAGCCGCATCGTGGTCTTGGGATCTCGAGAATCCCTGGCCGCCAAAGATATTGCCCTACAGCTCACCCAAGTGCTGTAAAACTGAGGTTCCAAGGCACAAAGGCCTTGACGGAATTGCTTCTTCGGTATATTCCTATGTCACCATCTAAAGTAACGGGAGGGATTCATGAAGGATTTCATTCGGGTCATGAAGGCCCTTTCGGATCCGAGCCGAATCAAAATTCTCAAGATGCTCACGCGTCGAGAGTTGTGCGTGTGCGAACTGCAAGCGGGGCTTGGTCTGGCGCAGCCCACCGTATCCAAGCATTTAAGGATCCTGGAAGATGCCGGCCTTGTGGAAAAGCGTAAAGACGGCCTATGGATGAACTATCGGCCTGCGGACGGACATAGCAGTCCGTATGCGGCAACCCTCCTGGGCAGCCTTAAGCACTGGCTGAACGATGATCCCGAAATTCACGCGCTGCTGCTCAAGGTTCCCAACCTGGATCGAACGGCGGTGTGCGCTCGATCCCCGGAAGTGGCCCGATGAAGTCCATACGACAGATCCGCATCGACGGGCACCTGGTGGGTATGGTGGGACTGGACGAAGCCTTACAGGAACTTGCGGGTTCGCTCAGGGGCCAACCCCGCGACACCATCGAACAGGTGCTGCTGGATCGTCTCGCCACGGACAACTACATTCCTTCGAGTGCGCGGAAAGCCTATAAAAAGGCTCTGTACAGTGAGTGGCAGCGCTTTGTGGGGGAACCGGTGGCGGATGAGCCGATGGAAGCGCCTTCCATCGTGGTGGTGGGACCCGGGTGCGCCCAGTGCGATGCGCTGCAAAAAACGGTGATGGAGATTCTGAGTGCAGAAAACCTTGCGGTGAGCGTGGATCATGTGCGGGATCCCATGGCCATCGCCGAGATGGGAATATTGGAAGTGCCCGCTTTGGTAGTCAAGGGCCGCGTGGTATTTTCCGGCCGTGTGCCCTTGAGAGCGGAACTGAAAAGGCGTGTGCTGCAGGCGCTCAAAGACGCATGATGATTCTACGAAAGACCTGCCACGTTGGGGTGGGAAAATGCTCCGCACGAGGCCTTAAGTGCCCTGAAGCGGCGTGGCAGGGGCACAAAAAGGAGGCATCTCATGGACATCAAGGTATTGGGACCAGGTTGTAAGAAATGCCAACAGACCGAAGCGGTGGTCAAAGAAGCGGTGGCGGAATCTGGCGTGCAGGCCTCCGTGGGGCACGTGACGGATGCCATGGAAATCGCCAGCTATGGTGTTTTTGGCACGCCGGCTTTGGTGATCAACGGCGAAGTGAAATGCGTTGGCAAAATTCCCAAAAAGGAAGAAGTGCTGACGTGGATTCGGGCGGCATCGTGAACACTGGAGAAAGGAGGGGTTGTCCATGTCAGAGCCATGTTGCCCCACCGGGGGTGGTGCTCAAGGAAACGTGATGATTTTGGCCTGTTCGGGAGGATCCAACGTAGGGCAGTTGTCCAACCAGGCCGCGGTGGAACTGACCTTGGAAGGATTCGGCAAAATGTTTTGCCTCGCGGGCATTGGAGGGCACCTGTCGGGGTTTGTGCAATCGGCCAAAGACACGGCGGCCATGGTGGCCATCGATGGATGCCAGATCGGCTGCGTCAAGGCCATCTTGGAACACGCCCAAGTGCCTCTGAAAGCCTATGTGGTGCTCACCGACCTGGGGATCGAAAAGAACAAAAACTTTACGCTTGAACGGGGAACTTTGGAAAGAGTCAAGGCAGCCGTTCGGGAAGCCTGCAAGGACCTTCCTACGGACGTTTCTTCCGGGCCGGCATGCTGCACGTGACGTTCCTTCTCTTGGCTGCTGCCCTTTCATATTCTTCTTTGAAGACCCACATCAAAGGCGCCCGGGCGGGCACCTTCGAAAGATTATACTTCGACCCGGAAGGCATCTTGAATCAAGGAGGTGCCTTATGTTGCTTCACAGTTATCGAAAAGAAATCTTTCGCCCGGAATGCAACCCCAGTTTTCAGTCGCTGCACTGCATCGCCCACCTGGATCAAGATGTTGGGGAAGTCATTCCGTACCTGAACGCCGTCTTGGGAGGCTCACAGTTTACTCGTGACCCTCCCTCAGTGACCTTTAAGGCCCATGGCAAGCTCATCACGGTCCATCCTCGACAAATCGCCATCAATGCGCTCAAGGAACCGGAAGAAGCCGACAAGATCCTTCAATGGTTACGGGACGAAATCAACAGCATTTGGGAGCAACGTGCGAACATCACGCCCAAGTTCGAGCCGCTGAAGAAGCCGCAGGTCTTTACTATCCTAAAACACCTTCCGAAAACCAATTGCGGCGAGTGCGGGTATTCCACCTGCACCGTTTTTGCGGTCAAGGTGTCCGAAGGCGGCCGCGGTCCGGAAAACTGCCCGCATCTGAGCCCTGAACAGCGGCAGGCACTGCACACCTATCTCGAACCCTTTGACCTCAGTGGCTGACACCGGTCTCACGCAAAGGAGATACCGTGGCGACCCGCAAGCGCATTCTCTTTTTGTGCACCGGAAATTCCTGTCGCAGCCAGATGGCGGAAGCCTGGACCCGTGCTCTCAAAGGGGACGTCTATGAGCCCTATTCGGCAGGAGTGGATCCCAAGGGACTGGATCCTCGCGCGGTGAAGGCCATGGCCGAAGTGGGCATTGACATTCGAGGGCAGCGATCCAAATCATTGGATGAACTGCCGGTTCAGGACTTCGCCCACGTAGTGACGCTGTGCAGCCATGCCCAGGAATCGTGTCCCTTTTTTCCCGCCAGCGTGCAACGCCTGCACGTTCCCTTTGATGATCCTCCTCTGCTGGCGGCCGGAGCCGCCACAGAGGAGGAAGCCATGGCGCCGTACCGACGGGTTCGGGACGAAATCAAAGCTTTCATCGAAAAGTTGATGCTTTAGAGCACGCCGGGCGATGGTAACGGCGTGCAGGCCCCAATGGAGCGGCCGCCTCCATGGGATCCGTCACCAACAGAACCCGCTCCTGTCGATCTGGACAGTGACGGACGGCCTGAGCGACATGCAAGAAGATACAACCGCGGAGACGCGGTCCCTCTTGAACTCGTCATGCGAGGGCCCGGACTCTCGCGTCAAAAGGGCATGCTCGGAGGGCCTTCCAGCAGGATGTGCGAGAACACCTTCAGGAGGAGCAGCGCAAGGCGCGATTGCTCATCGCGCGTGGACGCTCCTGCAGCCTCAAGCCGAAAGGGCGCGGCCAAACCATGATCGGACGCCCTCCCCCGCAAGCCCGTCCGATCATGCGATTTTTTGGACGGTTTAAGATCCATAACCAGATGAAACTGCGCAACAGCCTATGGGCAAACCAGTTATCGAACCCGCTTCTTTCCACGGCTTCTCGGGGCGTGCAGGACGTAGAAAGGCCCCAGCCCCCCCTCTGCAATGGTTTAGAAGGATGCGCCGAAAATCAGCCCTGCGGCAGTGGACATTACCACCACCAGGGTCACGTACACCACGGTTTTCCAAGTACCGAGAACGCTTCGAATGACCAGCATGTTGGGAAGACTTAGCGCCGGTCCGGCAAGCAGCAAGGCCAATGCAGGCCCTTTGCCCATACCGGCTCCGATCAATCCCTGCAAAATGGGGACTTCCGTCAAGGTGGCAAAGTACATGAAAGCCCCGACAACGGCGGCAAAGAAATTCGCCTCCAGCGAATTGCCTCCCACAAGGTCGCTCACCCACCTGGAGGGAATGAGCCCTTCGGCTCCCTCGGGACGGCCGAGCAAAAGTCCCGCCACGAGAACGCCTCCAAAGAGAAGAGGAGTGATCTGCTTGGTGAAATCCCAGGTGGACAGGTACCAGGTTTCCGTCTCACCCCGCGTGGTGACCAAGCACACCGTGAACAGCACAATGCCCGCAGAAAAGGCGATCAGAGGCTCATGAGGAAACAGCCAGGCCAAGGCCGCTACGGCGATGGCGGAAAGAACAATCTTGTAGGCTTTGACGTGAAACCACTGCACCAAAAGATATCCCAAAAACAGCGCGAAAGCGCCGCAAATATACCATTTCATGTTGTAGACCGCATTCCAAAACCCTATGGGTGACGAGGACTTGCCCCACGTGGCAAAAATGAGCACGCCCACCATGCTGGCAAAATAAATGACATTTTGCCACAAAGGTCTTGCCACTTCAGGAGCGGGCATGTGCAGTGCCGCAGCCGCTTTCGCCTGCTCCTCTTTATGAAAGACGAGATGCATTAGAAGCCCGATCACGATGCTGAAGCTAATGGCGCCAACCGCCCGCGCAATACCCAAAGGCAATCCCAGAATGCGCGCCGTGAGCACAATGGCTAAAACATTGATGGCCGGACCCGAATACAGAAAGGCGATGGCCGGGCCCAACCCCGCGCCACGCTTCCAAATGCCAGCAAACAGGGGAAGCACCGTGCAGGAACACACCGCAAGAATACTGCCGGAAACCGAGGCCACACCATAGGCTAAAACCTTTTTGGCGCCGGCTCCCAAGTATTTCATGACCGCGGCCTGTGAAACAAAACAAGAAATGGCTCCGGCAATAAAGAAAGCCGGGACCAAACAAAGCAACACGTGTTCCTGAGCGTACCACTTGGCCAAAGCCAGGGATTCCAATACGGCGCGGCGAAACCTCGGGCTATCTATGGGCAACCAAAAAAGGATGAGAAAGCTGATCACAATCAAGGCCAAAGGTTTCCAAATCTCGGACCACTGAATTTGACTCTCTTCCTCCCCAGCAGTCTGCACCTGGTCCAAGGAAACGTTCGTTGAAGTGGCATCCACACGCGCCATGACACAACCTCCTTTGTTTATGATGTCATGAGTCGACCTTACCACCGCCCAGCCGGCAGCCCTTCGGCTGCCTAGATGTATTACCATCTAGCAATGCATCTTGGTTTGTCAATCCCTTTGTGAAGGCTGGAGGTCTTCCAAGAATTTTCCAAATAAAGCAGATGTCATCGAAACTCTTGACAGGGTGGGCGCAGGGCTATATGAAAACACGGAAATGTAGTGAAAAACGCCAGGCCTTTTGAGCGCCCCCTCAAAGGGTGTTTGAAGAGTCTAGAGCGGCGAAACGGTCTCTCGCCATGCAAGGCTCTGAAAAAGTGCGGAAAGGCGTTCTTGGAGCATGCAACCGAAAACAGAGGAGTCAGAGAGTGGCATCGGATGCTGAGATCAAGAAGGAAGGGCGGGGACTCAGTCTGTTTGAAAAGTATCTTTCGGTCTGGGTCCTTTTGTGCATTGCGGCGGGCATCATCCTCGGCCGAGTTGCCCCAGGTGTGGCTCGGTACCTGGACGGCCTGGCCATCTACGTCAATGAAGCACCGGTGGTTTCCATTCCCATTGCTGTCTGCCTTTTCTTTATGATGTATCCTATTATGGTCAAGATCGATTTCGGCGAAGTCCTCACGGCCGGCAAGAACATCAAGCCTGTGGGGCTCACCCTTTTTGTCAATTGGGCCATCAAGCCGTTCACCATGTACGCCATCTCTTTGTTTTTTTTGGGTTACGCCTTCAGAGGCCTGATCGGCCTCGACGCCGTGGATTATGTGAAAATGCCCTTGGGGTTGAATCTGCCCGTAGGAGCCAGCCACGGCGTCGGTACGGTTGTGCTGCACAACGGGATGAAGATGTTGGAAGTTCCCTTATGGCGAAGCTACCTGGCAGGATGTATTCTTCTGGGAATTGCTCCGTGCACGGCTATGGTTTTGGTGTGGGGATATTTGGCCCGCGGCAACGATGGCCACACTCTGGTCATGGTCGCCATCAACAGCCTCACCATGCTCTTTCTCTACGGTCCTCTGGGTGGTTTTCTGCTGGGGGTGGGACGTCTTCCCGTGCCGTGGCAGGCGCTGGTGCTTTCCATCGGCATTTACGTGGCTTTACCCCTGGTGGCCGGCTACTTTTCGCGAAAGCTGATCATTCGGGCCAAGGGAGTCCAATGGTTTGAGATTAAATTTTTACATGTCTTGACGCCCGTCACCATTATTGCCTTACTTGTCACGCTCGTCTTATTGTTTTCTTTCAAAGGAGACGTCATAGTCCAAAATCCTTTGACGATCCTTTGGATTGCCATTCCCCTTTTCATTCAAACCAACTTGATTTTTTGGATTGCTTACGCTCTTTCCAAGCTGCTCAAGTTCCAGTACGAAGATGCGGCGCCGTCGGCCATGATCGGTGCATCCAACCATTTTGAGGTCGCCATTGCCACGGCGACGTTACTTTTTGGGTTGTCTTCCGGAGCAGCACTAGCCACTGTGGTCGGAGTCTTGATCGAGGTTCCGGTGATGCTCATGCTGGTCAAGATTTGCCTGGCCACCAGTCATTGGTTCAAAGACTGGCTCAAGGGAATGAACCTGCATGAAGCAGTGGCGCGCCTCATGGAAGATGTGGGCCGGATGCGACAAGAACTGAATGAGCTCAAAGTCCGAATCCGCTGACGCGAAAACGGGGCTTTCGTTTCTGGCTTCCCCCTCGCGCCGGGTTCAGTCATGTGACCGCTCATGACGCCATAGAAAAAAAGGACGGCCTTGCAAAACAGACAACTTGTGACCGCGCCGTGGCGTCAGGCGCTGCGGCAGAGCCTGACGCTGCTGGCCCTGGCTTTGATCCTGTCTTTTGTGGTCAACAGCTTTCGCTCAAATAGTCTGCCGTGGATCGAAACGAGTGGTTCGCCGCTGAAGGAAACCGGTTTGGAAATTTCCCTTGAAGAAGCCCAGATTTTTTATCTGACGGGGCAAGCGGTCTTCCTGGATGCTCGAAGCCCGGAGGATTACCGTGCGGGACACATCGAGAAGGCTTTAAGCCTTCCGTGGGTTCATTTTGCAGAGCGTGCCTCGGAGGCTTTAAGTGGCCTTGGCAAGGAAACACTGATCATCGCCTACTGCGATGTCGGCTGCGGTTTGAGCCAGGAATTGGCGATGGCCTTGATCGCTCAGGGATTCACTCAGGTGCGCGTCCTGGCGAATGGATGGTCCGCGTGGGTGCAGCACGGACTTCCCGTTGCGACAGGGCCTTGATGGATGTGCCGGATTTCTTTCTGCCGTCCATGCCATGAAACGTGATGCTCGCACCGGCCGGGCGCTACGCCGTTGACTGGAGGTTCCTTGCGCATGCCCAATGATCCTATGGCTTCCCTCGCCAAAGCCCTTCATATTGACGAACAGCAAAACCATGCCCATGAGGATGCCGCGGCCGGTGTGACATCTGCGTCTCAAGAAAACGGCTCGCAAACGCCTATTCATAGACATGGCCCATCGGATTCCCATGGGCACGGCCTGGAAGTTCGAGACGTCTCCGGAAGCCAGTTGTTACTCACCATGCTTCTCAATCTGCTCATCCCGTCGGCTCAGGTCGCCGGCGGCATTCTCGCCAACAGCGTGGCCCTTCTTTCCGACGCCGTCCATAATTTCAGCGATTTTGCCGCCTTGCTTATCGCCTACATCGCCTGGCGCGTGGGACGGCGAGGGGCCACGACACGCCACACCTTTGGTTTTCGGTGTGTGGAAATCCTCGCTGCACTGCTCAATGTGGTCCTTCTCGTGGGAGCCTGTTCAGTGATTCTTTGGGAAGCCGCCCAGAGATTCCGGCACCCTCAGAATGTCTCCGGGGGCTGGGTTATGGCTTTGGCGGCGGTGGGTGTCGCGGGCAACGGCTTTTCGGCATGGCTTCTGCGCCGCGATGCGAGCCATAACCTGAACGTGCGCGGCGCGTTTTTGCACATGGTTGGAGATTTCTTGACGTCCGTGGCCGTCTTGATCAATGGGGCTGTGCTTCTTTTCAGGCCCTGGACCTGGCTCGATCCTCTGCTTTCTTTGGTCATCGTGGCCTTGATTCTTAAGAATTGCTGGAGCGTTTTGCAGGAAGCCGTAGCTGTGCTCATGAACGCCGCGCCGCGCCATGTAGACATTGCTCTCGTCAAGGAAACCCTGGAAGCCGTCCCGGGCGTTCTGAATGCCCACTATCTTCACGCCTGGCAGGTGAGCTCCTCCAGTGTCGCCTTTTCGTGCCACCTGGTGGTGTCCGATCAGAAACTCAGCGAAGGGGAACGGGTGAGGTGGCAGGCGGCCGAGACGCTCAGGCGCCGGTTTGGCATTGATCATGCCATTATCCAACTGGAAACCCTCTCCTGCGGCAACGGATCCCTCCTGTGCGAAGCCTCGTGCCATGGGACAACGGCCACATGTCAAGACCAAGACACCGCAACGGAAGATCTTCGCTCGCCGGGTGCCGCGTCACCGGCATCGCTACAAGCCGGCGTCAATGATAGATATGAGAGACTTCGGCACGGCGGACTCATGGTCGTGCGCATTGCCTTGGGGCTCGTATTTCTATACGCCTCCTACGAAAAGATTCTTGACCCCTGGGATTTTGCGCAAACCGTGCACAACTATCGCCTTCTGCCGGTCTGGGCCGTCAACGCGGTCGCATTGGTCCTTCCGTGGCTCGAGGCGGTGCTCGGCGTCTGCCTCATGGCGGGCCTGTGGCTACCCGGATCCTTCACGACGGCCACAGGACTCTTGTTGGTTTTTTGGGTATCTCTCGTCTTTAACCAACTTCGAGGCGTGGATGTGGATTGCGGTTGTTTTGGAGGGAGTGAAGGCAACGGTGCTTCGTCCATGACCCTGAGCATTCTTCGCGACACTGTGCTTGTGGCCACGGCCGCAGTGGGCACATGGCTGGTCATGCACCCAAGCGACGTGGCACAGGTAAAACTAGTGGATGGAATTCAAAAAGAAACAGCGAGGTCAAGAGAATGAAAAAGCGGTTTACGGTGCTCTTGATCCTGGTGGGGCTTGGCCTCTTCGGGGCCTGTGGTGGACAGGCCACGGAACCGGCTCCGGAAATTCCCGTCAAGGGATTGGTGACCATGGTGGACTTGGGAGCCCATGAATGCATTCCTTGCAAAATGATGGAACCCATTCTTAAGGATTTGCAGAGAGAATATCAGGGGCGGGCCGCCGTGATTTTTATCGATGTCTGGAAGGATCGACAAGCGGCGGGCCGGTTCGGCATTCGTGTCATTCCGACCCAGATTTTCTACGACAAGGAAGGTAAGGAAGTGTTTCGACACGAAGGTTTCTTGGACAAGAAGAGCATCGTCCATGTGTTCGCTAAGTTGGGCGTCCAATGACAGCCACAGAGAAGGAGTAGGGCGGTGCAGGATTTTTTCCTTGCGGTCAACCAATGGATGAGCGAACCCGGCGCCGTCGCGCTGGTGGGATGCTTTCTGTGGGGGATGGTGTCAGTGGTGTTGAGTCCGTGCCACATGGCCTCCATTCCTTTGGTTGTCAGTTATGTGGCCGGCCAGCAGCGGGTTTTGGATCCCCGGGAAGCGGCCCGTTACGCTATCGCCTTCACGCTGGGATTGTTCACAACCATCGCCGTCATCGGCATCGCCTGTTCTCTTTTGGGCCGCATGTTGGGGGATGTGAGCCCCTACTGGACGGTCGTTGTGGGCCTGATCCTTGTGTGGTTGGCCCTGGACATGATGGGAGTGTCGGTTTGTTCTTTGTTCACAGCTAACTTGTCCAAGCTTCAGCTGCGCGGTTTGGGAGGAGCTCTGGTCTTGGGCCTGGCCTATGGGGTCCTCTCGGGGTCATGCACTTTTGGCTTCATCGCCCCGATTTTGGCGGTCATCACTGTCCAGAACCAGGTCCTCACAGGGATCGCCTCCATCGTGCTTTTCGCTGTTGGCCACTGTGTTCCCATCGCGGTGGCCGGAAGTTGCATGGCCTTGGTGCGAAAGGTCTTGGCCAACGGCGCTTTTCAGCAAGGGAGTCTATGGATTCGCAAGGTGGCTGGGGTCGCCGTCGGCCTTTTAGGGGTCTATTTTATCGTTCGGCCTTTTGTTTTCCTTTGAGTCAAAAAGCTCCAGAGGCCGCAGGGAGGCATTGTCCAATGCCTGGTGACTTTCCTTTCGCTCAACAACGCGCGAAATACCTTGCCTTTCTTGTGTTTTGGACCCTGGTTTCGGCTGCGGGGGTGCTCGGGCCGATCACGGGATGGTGCGCTCAGTTGTTCACCCTTCGGGACTGTGTTCGCACAGCTCTGGAAAAGAATCCGGAACTTCGAGCCCTGCGTTACGGCCATGATGCTGCGAAGGAAGAGAAAATCAAGGCAAGGGCTGGCTTTTTTCCCTCTCTGGACGTTCAAAGCCTCTACACGCGTTACGGAGAACCTCAGCGGGTGATCCCCGCCCACGCCAACAACGAGCCGGGAGTTTTCGATCGCGATCTTGTGGATACGGCGCTGATCGGCCGCCTCATTCTTTTCGAAGGGGGGCGTCGTCGAGCTGCTGTTCGTGTTGCGGAACTCAAAGCGGAGCAATCCCTCTGGGACCTGACCGCCTCCACCCACGATTTGGTCCTCAATGTGGCCTCGGTCTATTACAAAATCCTGCAGCTGGATCAAGTCCTTCGCGCCACGGAAGGGTCTCTGGACGCGCTTCGGGCCCATGAACAGCTGGCTCACCATGAGCTGGACGTGGGGCGAGCCGCTCCTGTGGATCTCATGAAAATCCAGGTAAGAGTCTCCAGCCTGACGCAAAAGCTTTCCTCACTTCAAGCCGATCGGCAGGTGTTGCTGGTTTTGCTTGAAAAACTTATGGGTATACATCCCGGCGAAGAGCCCTTTGCGGACATCTCGGGATCCCTGGAAAAACCAGCTGTGGCATGGATCTCTCAAGACCAAGCCCTTCAGGAAGCCATGAAAAATCGTCCGCACATCAAGGCGGCGCGAGCCGCTGTCCAGGCGGCTATGGAAAATGTTCGAGCCGCCCGCGCCGATCATTGGCCGCAGGTTTCGACCTTTGGCCGTTACGGCCTGCGCCACGGCGTGCCCTATGACGCCGACTCCTCTCTTCAGGGGTTGTCCCATGAAGACACGTGGGCGGCGGGGGTTCAGGTGGATGTGCCGCTGTTTCGAGCGGGAGCTGTTCGTGCGAACGTGCGCCAGGCGGCGTTCCTTGCAGAACAAGCACGAGAACAGCTTCGAGCTTCGGAACTGGCCGTGCGCCAAGATGTGGAACGCTCCCTGACGGCGCTCAAGGATGCCCTGGATCGCATTGAGGTGACGCAGTCGGCCATCGCCGTGGCTAAGGAAACCCTTCGCATCGAACAGGAAAAATATGCTGCAGGGAAAAACAGCATCAACGACGTCTTGGATGCTCAGGCCGCACTGTTGCAAGCCGAAGTGGAATACGCTCAGGCGGTGTCGGATGCGCAGATCGCCGTGCTGGAACGCGATCGGGCCATGGGGCTGGACTTGGCGCAACGCTTTCAGTAGCAGCAAAGAAGGACTGTCCAGAGGACGCGTCGGTACAAAATTTGCCCCCCTCGGAAGCCTGGGCGTCTCGCCTGGGGATTATGGGGATGAGAGCCTGGAGTTCCGGGCTTGGAAGCCTTGTGCCGAGCGCGAGGTCACGCTCCTTTCAAAAATAGCCTTTTCCGAGAAGCCCCCGGGATGTGATCTGTGCCATTTGTAGGAACGGCGCACACTGCCGGAAGCGTGTCCAATAATGGCATAACTCCGTCCTTGGGGCTCGATGGCTTAGGAGCAGCGCACGCCGCGACCCCAGGTCGCCACGGGTTCCATGAGACTCTGGTGAGATGTGGAGATCGCGCCTTGCGGCGCTCCTATAACATCGTGTAAAGGGTTTAAAAAAACACTCGCAGATGTACTTCGAGGGGTTCGAGAATGAGGTGGAAGGGTGTTTGGGCTGCGATCGCGAACTCGCGGTGACCATGCTTTTCGGCGGGACAGAGTTGCGGCCGCCTGCGAAATAGGGAGGGGACAGGCAGCTCTCAGACAAGAACGCAGAGGTGAAAGGCCAGCCACTTTGGGGAAATCAAAATGGAAAAACGCGGTTGGGTTTTGCGATGGGGAATGATAGGGGCGGCCGTGGTGATTGTTGTGGGTTTGGGCCTCGCCGCCCAGACGGCCAAGAAACGGCTGGCCTCGGCTCCCGTATGGCGCGAACGGCCCGCGCCCATGGAAACCGACGCCGTGCGCCAAGAAACACTTGCGGAAACCGTCCGATATCTGGCTCGCCTGGAACCAGCAACACAGGCGGCGGTCTCCGCGCGCCTGACCGCCCAAGTGGAAACCGTGCTGGTCAATGAAGGCGACAGCGTCGCCAAAGGAGACCTCTTGGCCACTTTGGACGATCGGGACCTCACAGCCGAAGTGGAGACTCTAAAGGCCAAGGTGGAAGCCCTTCGGGCAAAGCTGAATGCCGTCATGGCGTTAGAAGCCGCCGCGCGCAAGGACACGGAATACTATCGTTTGGAATGGGAACGGGACCAGGCGCTCTACAAAAAAAAGGGTATCAGCGCCTCGGCACTGGACACCTCCCGCAATCGCTTCAATGCCGCCCTAGGCCGCCGGCAATCCCTGGAAGCCGAGGTGCGCAGTGCCCAACGCGAGGTATTCGCGGCGCAGGCGCAGCTTCAAGAAGCCGAAACCCGGCTTTCCTACGCGCGCATCGAGGCCCCGTTTGATGGCGTCGTCCGCCGCCGTTTGGTGGATCCCGGAGATTTGGCAAAGGCCGGCATGCCGCTTTTGGAACTCATCGAATGCTCGAACGCCAAATTAGCCCTGGACGCGGTCCAGGAGGACCTGCCTGCGCTCCGGCCCAGCCAAAAGCTTCGCGTGCACTGGCCTGAAGGCCACGCCGGCCTGCCTTCAGAGATCCCCATTAGCCGCATCTTTCCTGCGTTGGAGACGGCCAAATCCGTGCGAGTGGAGGCGGATTTTCCATGGAGCTGTGACGCGCCGCTGCGGCCTGGGGCTTATGTGGCCGTGGAAGCCGTGCTTCGTGAAATGGAAGGATTGAGCGTGTCCCGCAAGGCGCTGGTTCTCGGACCCGACCGAGGTTATGAGGTTTATGTGGTTCGCGAAGGGCGGTTGAAGAAGGTGCCCGTCAAGGTCGTCTTGGCCGCTTCGGAACGCGTATTGGTACACGGCGACCTATCGGTTGGGGAAAGCACAGCCGTCGGTGAATACCTTAACTGGGTGCGTTGGCACGAGGGACTTTTGGTCAAAACGGAGGCCCGTCCATGAACCCTCACGGCTGGGCACTCAAAAATCCCTGGGCTGTTCTTGTGGGAAGTCTTATCGTGGCCGTGATGGGCCTCAAAGCCTTTATGACCATGCCGGTGGAATATTTTCCGGACACCAATCCCCCGCAGGCGGCCGTGATTATTGTCCAGCCGGGAGCGGCCGCCGTCGACGTGAATCGGCGCATCACGGAAGTTGTGGAAAAGGAACTGTCCAGCCTTTCGGGATTGACCAAATTGTCGTCCACATCCCGCGACGAAGTCGCTTCCATCAATGTCCAGTTCGGATACGAAAAACCCATCGGGGAGGCCGTCACAGACATCCAAAACGCCTTGAGCCGCATTCGAGCCGATTTGCCGGAGGATATTCTTGAGCCGCGCATTTATCGCATTACGGATGCCACACGGCCGGTGATCACTTTATCGGTGCGGCCCAAGCCCGATGCGCACCTTTCCCTCGCGCAAGTCCGCCTTCTTGTGGATAACGACATTAAGGACGAACTCCTGCGGCTGCCAAATGTGGCTGATGTGGACACTTTCGGCGGCCACAAACTCCAGGTCAACGTGTGGTTGGATCGAGACCGACTGGAAGCCTACGGGTTGACGCCTCAAGATGTGGTGACGGCCGTTTCGGAATATAACATCACAGCACCCGCCGGATTCATGGAAAGTGCCCGGTCGGAACGGCTGGTCAAGACCGTGGGTGAATTTCAAGACCTTTTGGATGTGGAAAACGTGGTGGTGAAACAAAGCCGGGACGCCTACGTGCGCCTCCAAGATGTGGCCCGCGTTGAACTGGGCACTGAGGACCTTCGGAGCCTTTATCACGGCAATGGGAAAGAAGCCATCGGCGTCAATGTGCTTCGCGCCGAGGGCGGTGACGTTATGGGCGCCATTCACGCGGTCAAAAAGGCGCTGCCGACTTTGGAGAAAAAGTATCCACAGCTGGACTTTGACATCACCAACGATCAGGAACCCCTGATTGAACGCAACACCAGCGGCATGCGATCGTCCCTTTACATGTCAATCATGCTCACCGTAGTCATCATTTTCCTTTTCCTGGCGGATCTGTCCACATCCGCCATCTCCTTAGTCAGCATTCCTTTGTCTTTCCTCTTTGCCCTGTCGCTTTTGGGACTCACAGGTCATACCCTCAACGTGGTCACCCTTTCCGGCCTGATTATCGCCACGGGGATGGTCGTGGATGCCACGGTGGTCGTTGTGGAAAACATTCATCGCCATCAGCAGTTGTGTCCTGAGGAGCCAATCCGGTGTGTGGAAGGTGCCGTGGGAGAAATCCTTTTGTCCATCACGGCGGGACTACTCACCACTGTGGTCATGCTGGTGCCCATCATGTTTGCGGGAGGCTACGTCCAGCAGGTGATGCGGCGTTTTACCCTGACCCTTTGCTACGCCCTCGTGGGCTCGCTTCTAGTGGCCGTCTTTGTGGTGCCTCCAGTGGCTTTGCGGCTCCTACGACATCCTTCCGGCCGTCCTCAAAGGTCCAGAAACTTTCTAGAACGCATGGCCATCCCCTTCAACCGCGGCGTGGAAAAACTCGCCAACCTCTACGTGGTTACGGTTCGGCAGGCTTTGCGAAGACGGTGGCTGTTCGTAGGATTCGCCGTGGCTGCTTTTCTCCTGACCATGCGCCTCGTTCCGCCACTCATCGGACGCGATCTGATGCCGCCCATGGATTCTGGATTCGTCAACGTGGATTTTGAATTGCCCCCGTCGGCATCGGTGCGTCGGGTGGAGGAAGTTCTCAGAAGTGTGGAAGACATCATCCAAAAAGAACCCAGTGTTCGCATGATCTCTTCCGTCGTCGGGTCCGAACCGGGGGAGGTTTCCTTTGGCGCTGGTGCGCAAACCGCCCAAAAGGTGAGCATGATTGTGACCTTGACCACCCGCGACCAAAGGGATCGAACCATTTGGGAGATTCAAGATGCATGGCGAAAGGAAATCGCCGAGATTCCGGGGCTTCGGTCGCTGCAGATCTATGAATACGGAGCCACGGTCATGAGCACGTCTCGGGCGCCGGTGGATCTGGTGATTATGGGAGGGCACTCGCCGTCAATCCTGTGGCACAGTGCTGGGGAGTTGCGGCGTCGACTAGAGGGCATTTCCGGACTTTCCGACGTGGTGCCCGGCTGGTGGCCGGACAAGGAAGAGGTTCGCGTGGAGGTGGATCCCCGCATCGCTCGAGTCTATGGAACCACGCCCGGCCAGGTGGCGCGATGGATTCGCCTCGCCGTGGGCGGCATGCCCGCCAGCGAACTTCGGCTTCATGGCTTTCTCGATGTGCCTATCCGAGTGGCCTACGACGATCTCTGGGTGGAGGACCCCCACAAACTTGAAAGTCTTCCCATTCCGACCCCCCTTGGATCTGTTCCCCTGCGCACCCTTGCTCGTGTGCATGAAGAGACCACCCAAACCTTGATCACCCGCGAAGATTTGACCAACACTCTGGATATCACGGCTTTTAACAGAGGGTGCCCATTGAGTCACGTGATGGCGCGGATTCAAGAGGCGGTTTCCGGCATGGCGCTTCCAGGAGATGTGCGCCTCAAAGTGAGCGGTACGGCGGCAGACATGCAGGAGAGTATGCAACGGGTGATGCAGGCGCTCATGCTGGGCTCGGCCCTCTTGGTCGTGCTTCTCATCGGCACTTTCCGTTCCTTTCTTTTACCCCTTCCCATCCTCGTGGCCATACCTTTGGCGGTGATCGGATCCATGTGGGGTTTGCTGCTGTTTGCCAAACCCATGTGCATGCCGGCTATGATGGGTATGGTCCTTCTTGCGGGGGTGGTGATCAACAATTCCATTTTTCTTATCGATTTTATTAGCCAGGGTCTTGCTCAGGGCATGGCGCGACAGGAAGCCATCGAAGAGGCGGTGCGGCTGCGGCTGCGCCCGGTGCTCATGACCACGGTGTCCACTATTGTGGGCATGTTACCCATGATTCTGGAAACGGCCGTGGGTTTGGAACGCATGTCTCCCTTGGCTACGGTCGCAGGCTTTGGGCTCCTTGTCGGTACGGTCATGACCTTGGTCATCACGCCCGTAACTTACAGTTTGCTGGATGATGCCGCTCGCTGGGTCAAGAAACTGTGGGGATAACTGGAGGAAGTCGGGAATGCCCGTTCTCAACATCACCTCGGAAGAGTATGTGGCCATGAAAGGGATCATCCTGGATGGCGACAAGGACGAGGCTTTTCGCCTCATCAAGGTTTTTCTCAGAAGAATCGAAGCCGACGAAAGAAAAGCCCTTAAGTCCCACTTGAATGGAGGCTAAGAGACCGTCCGACGGAAGGCCATTCCCTCGAAAGAACGGGCGCGTAAATTGAAATTCCAGGCGCAAGACTCCTCGAACACCATTTTGGACAGGCCTCCACGGCTTGCTTGGGCATAACGCCATGCGGCGTTTCAAGGAGCACGCTCGTGCCTTCTTCACGACAATCCACCGCCGCCGCAACGACGGCTCGCCATCCTTTGCAGCGACTCTTTGACGGCTGCACGGACTGCGATATCTGCCGGTTTCTCATGGACGAGAGTTGTCTTCTGTTTCCGGAGATGTACCGCCTTTACGACGAGGCCGTGGCCCAAAAGAGGTCTCCATCTCTGGAGGTTCTGAAGGACCTGGCAGATCGCTGCACCTTGTGCGGCTTGTGCCCATGCCCGGATGTTCGATCCAACGTGATTCTGGCCAAGGCCATGCGAACACAGCGCCAAGGCCTTGATCCGGGGGCTCGCCTCTTGTCGGATCTGCAGACGTTTGCGCGGCTGGGACAAAAAGTGCCTCGAGTCGCCAACGCTCTGTCGTCCGTGCCCGCCGTGCGCCACCTTTTGGAAAAGATATTTCAGCTGCATCCACAAAGGCAGCTGCCTCGACTGGCCAAGGAGGATTTTTTTTCATGGGCCGTTAAAGAAGGCCTTCAGCGCAAAGGCCCACCGCCACAAGGTGGAGTGCGCATCGCCTACTTCGTGGGCTGTACAGCCGCGTACCTTTTCCCGCAAGTGGCTCGAGCCGTGGTTCAGGTCTTTCGCGCCGCGGGGGCCCATATGGAGGTGCCTCCTCAGCAGTGCTGCGGCATGCCCACAGTGGTGGAAGGGGACATGGCCAGAAGCGTGGAACGGATCACCGCCAACATGAACACGCTGCTGCACGCGGTGAGTGAAGGTTACCATGTGGTGTGTTCCTGCCCCACATGCGGGTATTTCATGAGAAATCTTTTGAAGGAAAACGCGTGCCTGGCCACCGGCTGTCTGGAAACCGCCCTTGAGGCGGGCGTTGCAAAACGGGCCACGGCCGGGGTTCCATCGCATGAAGTGACGATCCCTTCCGGGCCGCCGAAAAGACCATCGGCACAGACGTACGGACCCAGTGCTTTGGCCGACGATGCTTTTTTGAACCTCAGCCCATCAAAACGCCTTCAGCTTTCTCAACACCTCTGGGACGTGGGGGAATACCTAGATCGATTGCGGCAGCAATACGGCTGGCGCCCTCGGTGGCATCCCTCGAAAGGCCGATGGGTTTACTATGCTCCATGCCATCAAAGGGAGCAGGGCTTTGGCACGCCGTATTTCGATCTGCTTCAAGAAATTCCCGGCTTGCAGCTGAAACGTGTGGGCAGTAGCACCGACTGTTGCGGCATGGGTGGAAGCTTGGGGTACAAAAAAGCTTTTCACGAAAAATCCCTGCAACTGGGCGCATCCCTCATGGAGAAGATCACAAAAGAAGATCCCCAAGCCATCGTCACGGATTGCCTGAGCTGTCGCCTGCAGTTCCAGTACGCTCTCGGCCTTCCTGTTTACCACCCCATTGAAGTCATGGGACAAGCCCTCGTCCCAGCGAGCTGAATCGGTCCGAGCCGTAATGCCGAACGGTGCGATTTCTCGTGAGACGACAAGCCTTTCCGAGAAGGGATTTTCCCCGGTTTCCGGTTCCAGTCTGTTGTCGAAACGCCGCATTATGCGATCACGGGTCGCGGTTTCTACCCCTTCCGCAAAAAGGATGTCCCTCAACGGGCCACCCCAGAGGGCCGCAAGCTCCGTGGAGAACGCATTTTGGGGGAAGCCGCCTGGAGGAGATCCGGCCGGCGGGACCGACTCCTCGCGCTTCACGAGTTGATGGGACCGGTTCATGTCGGTCCCGTGGCTGGCGGACTGTCAAAGGCCGTCCCTTTCAGAGCCAGCAACCCCTACTTTTTCGCTTCCAGGAAAAAGGTTCATCATGCTCGGTCTTGGATAACGTCTAGGCATGGAGTAAATTAATAAAAGCGTAGTTAGCAAGCATCGGGCCTCTAGCCTGTCATGGGGCTGAGAAAATGGGACGTGTCCAAGAGCTTTCTCTTAAGCCATCGGCCTTGGATACGACGCCACTGTTTTCGGAGGCTGCTTTTGCCGCTCAATGGCATCAACGCCTTGAGGAAGGGATCCGTCTGGGCGGGTTTAGGGCCTTGGCTTTGGGGGCCAGCGGGGGCTTGGACAGTGCGGTGTGCGCGGCCCTCAGCATGCCTGCGGCCCATTGTGCTGGCGTTCCGGTGCTGGCTGTACAAATGATCGATCGACGGGTTGCGGGCGAAAAGTACAATCCGGACCTGTATGAGCGCCTTGGCGCGGAATTGATCAGCGTGGACATTACGGCCGAAGTCCAGAGGCGAGAGCAGGCTCTTCGGCTTCCGCCCCATTGGTGGACGGTTTTCGGTCTGAATATTCTGGCACGCCTCGCTCCCATGCCCCTTCGATGGACGGTCGTCTGCCGCGCCAAACAATGGAACTCGAATGACTGGATCGGCCGACACTACCAACGACTTTTGGTGCCGCACCGGGTGCGCAAGGACATCCTTCAACGCATCGCCCGTGGTCGACAGGCCGCCGTCATCGTTTGCGCCAATCGAACGGAGCTGGAATTGGGATATTTCGTGGAAGGCGGTATCGACGATGCCACCTTCGGTCAATGGGCTCCCCTGGCTCAGCTCTACAAATTTCAGGTTCGTCGGTTAGGCGCTTTTCTTCGACTCCCTGTGTCGGTGTTGCAGCAAGCCCCTTCACCCGGCTTTGGGGGGGTGCGAGACGAAGATTTGTTGGGACCATATCCCTTGGTGGACCTGGCATTGATAGGCTTTCATAAGGGTCTGTCGGAATCTGCTCTACTTGGGGTCATGAGGGATTACGTGCGAGCGGTGGACAAGCGGAGGGCACGTCACTGGCGATCATTCATCCGGCCTGCCTACGTGCGATACCTGAGGTGTCTGTGGCAACTGAATGCCGGCAAACAGCCGGAGGAGAAACCACAGGTTTCATAGGAGCGTGTTCGAAAACTCAATTTTGACAATTGGCGCCCTTGCAATTTCAGTAAGTTGCAAGGCTCCATCGGCCCGAAATCGGCATTGTCGGACAGGCTTCATAGGCCCTTGACACTGCGGAGCGCAAAGACAAATCTTCGAGTCCTTGAAAGGCCGCCAGTGCAGATGCGGCCTCAGCGGTGTGGATCGATGATATGATGGTGGAGATACGGGGCATGGGTGGCTTTAAAGACAGACAACCTGATCAGGACGTTGGGGAGCCGGTCATGGGCTGGGTGTGTTCCGCAACGCCCGAAGAACTTCTTCTTGCCGCCGGCTTGCGGCCGATGAGGCTGTACGGGTTTGAGGCGCGCGGGGCACAGTCCGAAGCCATCATGCCCACGACCTTTTGTGCCTATGTCCACGGCGTGCTTCAGGCGGCTTTGGAGGACAGGTTTCGGCATCTGGCCGGGGTGGTCGTCGTGAACTCCTGTGATGCCATGCGCCGTCTTGCCGACGCTTGGGAACGCTTTGTCGGTACACCGCCTGTTTATCGCTTGGATTTTCCATTTCGATGTGATGAAACGGCGGAACGGCACTGGACAGGCGTTCTCAACCGCTTTGCAGCACATCTAGCATCTGTCACAGGGCGTTCCATCAGCCAGGTCGATCTGCAGGCCGCCATCGACCTCATGAATCAAACCCGCCGTACCATACAGGCTCTGGATCAGTTGCGGGCTTCAAAAAACCGACCCATCTCAGGCACCGACTTTGCCGATTGGGCCGCGAAAGCCTGCATGCAAGACAAGAAGCGGTTCTTATTGGAAAGTTCCTCTCTCTTGGAGCACGCTCGATCCAAAAATTTTTCCCATCAAAGCGGCCCGAGGATTGTGCTGGGCGGCTGTGCAGCCAACGCACGAACCTTGGTGGGGCTTGTGGAAAAAAGCGGTGCTTTGGTTGTGGGGGATGAGCTGTGCACGGGAGCCCGTCATTTCCACACGCTGGTGGATGAGTCCATGGATCCCATGCTGGCCGTTGCCCACCGTTACCTCAGGCGGCCCCCCTGTGCCCGCCGCGTGGACGGAGGGGACTACATCGGCCATGTGCTGGACTTAGTTCGAGAGGCTCGTGCCGACGGCGTGGTTTTTCAAACGCTTAAATTCTGCGATGCCATACGCTGGCGGGTTCCCCGGCTGGCGGACGCCTTGACACGCCAGGGCATTCCTTTTCTTCATGTGGAAAGAGACGGTTCGGCCGCGTCCTGGGGGCCGTTGGAAACCCGACTGGAGGCTTTCGTGGAAATGTTGCAGCTCCCCAGTGAGGTATCCACCCATGCCTAGATCTCAACAGCTATGGCGATCCATTCTGGCTCGTGGGCTTCTTTGCGTCGCAAGGCTCAGAGCCATGATGGGTCGTTCGGCCCTCGATGCACTCCATCTGGACACCTTGCACATGCTGGCCGACCTCTACGCGCGAAAAGCCCCGACGATTTTGGCTGGCTTTTTTTTCCCTGTGGAATTGTTGCAGGTCCACGGCGTGGCCCCCATGTATGGGGAATTCCTGGCGTCAGCCTTGGCTTCGACGGGCCTGGAAAAGGATGCCCTCAACCTGGCTGACGCCGTGGGTTATCCGGTGGAAAGCTGCGCGTTTCATCGCGCCGCTCTCGCAGCGTGTCTAAAGGGGTATTTGCCGCCGCTGGATGCCGTGGCCGCCACGACCCATTTGTGTGACAGCCAAAGCAAGGCCTTGGAAGAACTAGCTTCCTTTTTGAATATTCCTTTGATTTTTGTGGATGTGCCTCACGAATCTTCCCCGGAGGCCCATGCCTACGTGGCCCATCAGTTGGCGGAGGCGGACCTGGCCCTATCCAAGATCACCGGAAAGATGCCGACGCAAGAAGATTGGTTTCGCGTCTTTGAGGCCAGTAACCGTGCTAGGGAAAGGATGTGCCGCATTAATGCTTTGCGCGCTACGGCACCGGCCGGTGTGTGCGGTAAAGACGTGAGTACGGCTCTCATTCAAGCGCAGCTCATGTTCGGGCGTGAACAGTTGCCGGGACGCCTGGCCGCCCTGGAAGACGAACTGCGCCGCGCCCGCCTAGAGTCGGCTGCCGGCCGTGATGCGTTTCGTGTGGTTTGGCTTTTGACCTTTCCATATTTCAAGGGCAACTTTGTCCCTTACATGGAACGGACCTTAGGGATTTGGCCGGTGGTGGACGAGCTGACCTACGTGTCATGGGAACCTTTGAATCCCGAGCGGCCTTATGAGAGCTTGGCCACAAAGATTCTTCGCAATCCCGGCTTGGGGCCCGTGGAAAACCGCTTGCGCATGGTGGAAGCCTTGGTGCGCATGGCAAGGCCCGACGGCGTCGTGCATTTTTCCCACTGGGGCTGCCGTCAAGGCGTCGGCGGTGTACAACCGATCGCCCGTCTGCTGGAAGAATTGGGTATGCCGTTCCTGAGCCTGGATGGTGACAGCATTGACAGCCGCAGCTATGCAGAAGGACCGACACGCACACGGTTGGAGGGGTTTGTGGAAGTTTTGAGAACGCGCAAGGCGATGCTTCCAAAGAAACAGGCGGTTCGAGAAGGCCTCTTTGCAGGCATCGATATCGGGTCCCTGACGGCCAAAGCTGTGGTCGTGGACGGTCAGGGACGGGTGGTGGCCCATACGATTCGCTACACCGGTGCCAGCGCACGCCGAGCGGCGCAATCGCTGCAGGAGTTTTTGGATGAAGTCCGGGAGCAACACGGGCGCGTGCGGCGTTGCGTCGCCACGGGCTATGGGCGAAAGGTGGTGGATTTCGCCGATGAACAGATCACGGAGATCACGTGCCATGCCTGCGGCATGTGGCATCTTTACTCGGACGTGCGCACCCTTATCGACATCGGCGGGCAGGATACCAAAGCCATCGCCATCAACGAAAGAGGGGAGGTGGAAAATTTTCTCATGAACGACAAGTGCGCGGCGGGAACCGGGCGTTTTTTGGAACTTATGGCTCGAGCCCTGGAACTGGACGTGGAAGAGCTTGGCGACAAGGCGTCTCGAGCACGTCGGGCGGTTTCCATCAGTTCGGTGTGTTCGGTGTTTGCCGAAAGCGAGGTAGTCTCGCACATCGCCGACGGGTGCCCCGTGGAAGACATCTGCCGAGGCATCTGCGAAAGCATTGCGGATCGAACGGCCGCGCTCTTGAAAAAGGTGGGAAGCCGCCCCATGGTGGCCATGACCGGAGGAGTGGCCAAAAACATCGGTGTCGTCAAAGCCTTGGAGCGCCGCTTGAAACAGCCCATTTCCGTAGCTCCTGAACCCCAAATCATTGGCGCCCTTGGTGCGGCTCTTCTGGCCCGTCACGGCGCTTGACCCAGGAATGCCGGGTTTGACCCATCAAAAGGGCCCTTTTAAGCCGATCCATTCAATGGGCCTTCCTCCATGAGATAAGCGCTGACCAGCGATCGAAAGTCTTCACACATCGCGTACTCTTTGTCCACAATGCCCGCCAGGCGCATGCGCCCCAGAACTTTCATGATCTCGGCCGGCCGGCCTGAGACGGTCTTCGCCAGCCCGTTTACGCACCGCAGAAGGCCTGCATGCCCCTGCAGGGCCGATGCCGCAAAAAACCGAGGTTGCTCCAAAAGAAGCTTCAAAAGATGGCCGAGCAGCTTGCACTCGTCCCTCAAGGCATGAACGAAACCCGCGAACCGCCGAACGAGCGGCGAAAAAGATTCCAATTTCTGCCGCATCTCATGGATTCTACGATATCTAAAGTCCATTTCACCGTGAAGCATCTCTCGATCAAAGACACCTTTGGGGTAGCTCGCCTCGATATCTTCCAGCAAGTCCAGGCATTGGCGCAATTGAACGGCCGTTTCTTCCATCATGGCTAATCCCCTCAACCCCTCGCGTCTTTTTGGGGCTGGCCGCTTCAAGTCCTGAGCGAAGATCTGTGCCGCATGTCTAAAACATGTTGTCGCCGCCTCTCGCCTTCCCTCTGGAGATGCCCCGCATGTCACCCTGAGGCGTCGCAGCTCACCGCCATTCAAACACATTGCCTGATCGTATAAGTTTTTTAGCGAAGTTTCATTCAGTTCAACCTGAATGCAAGGGATGATGCGTTTTCAAAGGCTTGACGGCGACCCCCTTCTTTTGGCATCGAAATGCAGGCTATAGGTCCTCATCAAATGAACTGCTAGCCCCATTAAAGTATACCCCAAGGATACAAAAAGGACACTAAGAGCCCAGCTAAGTGTGCGCATCCAGGGCGCGCTCCGATCGAAAACTTCCGACCCCTTGTTTTGCCAGAAACACCCTTCGATGGCCCGACGGTGTTCGGACCGGCGGGAGCCGGTTCTGTGGTCCGGCACCATAAGATGGCACTTCTTCGTTCGATCCAGGTCATGGACACGCAATTCGGGCTCAAAACCACATTCGTTAAAGGATCCACTTTCTTTGAATATTCCAGAGGCTTGTCAGAAAGAGACCGACACAAAAGAGGGTGAGCATCGAGAGGTCCAGCGCGACGGGCAGCGCGCCCCGGCCCTCGATGGCTCTGTGCAACAGATCCGCTCCATACGTAAGTGGTAGACCATAGGACAAGAGTCGCAGCGGCGTGGGAAGACGATCGATGGGAAAAAACAGGCCGCAGAGAAAAATCATGGGAAAGCGAAAAAAGTTGGAGAACGTCTGGGCTTCAAAGACCTCGCTCACCGCCACGGCAATGAAAAGTCCCAAAAAGGTGGAGGCTGCGGCGATGAGGAAAACGGCCGCACAGAACAGCGGCCACTGCACCGGGCCAAGGTCGGTCCATAGAGCGGCCAAAACCATAGGCACGCTCGCGTTGGCCATGCCGAACACGATGGCGCCGCTCGTTTTGGCCAGCATGAGCTGGGTCAGGGAAATGGGAGCCAGCAGCAGCCGCTCAAAGGAACGGTTTTTCTTTTCAAAGGTCACCGCGACGGCCAACATGGAGGTGGTCCCGAAAAGGATGGACACGGCCACCACGCCGGGAAGCACTTGACGCATGTCGTGTAATCCTTCGCCGGATTTAATGAAAAACATGGCGGTCCAGGCCAGGGGAAAAACAATTCCCCAGCTGATGTTGGGAGGCTTGAGGTAATACGTGCGCATGTCTTTGATCAAAATGTTCCAAAAGGCAACAGCCCCGGTTGTCATGAAGAACCTCCTGCGCCCGACTTTTCTCTCTCTTTCCTTAAAGCTTCGGCGGCCAGACCTGTCACGTGCACAAACACATCTTCCAGAGACGGCTGGCCGCGCCGGGCTTCCAGAACGTCCACACCGCGCTCTTCCAGAACCCGCACTAGGGGGCCCACACGTATGGGCTGCCTCGATTCAAGGCGCAAATGCTCTCCATTTTCCAGGGAAAACGTAACCGTGCCGAAGACACGGGCCATATCCTGAAGGAGATCCTCGGGTGGGGGCTGCGCGCAGGTCACATGCAGCACGAAATGGTCCTTGACCGGTTGCAAAAGGTTGGCCACAGAGTCCGTCCGCACGATGCGGCCGGAGACGAGAAAGGCGATACGTTGGCACAAGCGTTCGGCTTCTTCGATGTAGTGGGTTGTGAGAAAAATGGTCGTGCCGCCTTCATGAAGACGAGCGATGAGCTGGCGGACGTGGCGCGCACTGGCCACATCGATGCCCGTGGTCGGTTCGTCGAGAAAAAGAATGGCGGGTTGATGAATGATGCCTGCCGCTAGAGTCAGCTTGCGTTTCATGCCTTTGGAATACGCAGCGAATTTTCTGTGGGCGGCTTCCGAGAGACCAAAAGCCTTCAAGAGTTCTTCAGCGCGCCGTTTCCTGTCCTTCTTGGAAATGCCATAGAGTGCCGCGCAAAAACACAGGTTCTCAAAGCCGGTCAATTCCGGGTACAGGTTGCTTTCATCGGGAACCACACCGATGAGATGCTGGGCGGCCTTGGGGTTGTCCGTGCAGTGGATTCCGGCGATAGTTACAGTTCCGGCATCGGGGCGTGCCAGGCCGGTAAGCATGTTGATGGTGGTGGTTTTTCCAGCGCCGTTCGGACCAAGAAAGCCAAAGATTTCTCCCCTGGCCACCTCAAAAGAAATGCCCGCCACGGCTTCCACGGACGTAAAGCTTTTTCGAAGCCCTTTCACCTGAATCATGGGTTCGGGCATGCCATTTCCCCCTCAGAGGCTCTAGAGCACGCGCGTTTGCTCAAGAAAATCAACCAGGACGTCAAAGAAGGCTTCCCAGTCTGGAGGACAGTCATTATGATCGGCGTCGTAGGCAACGAATCGGCTATGCCGGGCGGCTTGGGCCAAGGCCTTGCCGTGGGCATAGGGGACAACGGTGTCGTGTGTTCCATGGACAATGAGCACGGGACCCGCGTAGGAAGAAACTACAGCCTTGTTGTCAAAGGGATCTCGAAGGAGAAAACTCGGGGCAAGGTAGCGCCGCGCAAAGGGGTGCAGACTCGTAAAGGTGGACGTAAGAATAAGCGCCGCGGAGGATCTCTGGGATGCTAAAGCACAGGCGACACCCCCGCCGATGGATCGGCCGAAAAGAATGATCCGGGAAGCGTCCACATCAGGCCTTTGCGTCATAAGGTCATGGGCGGCGCAAAAAGCTCGTGCGATGCTTTTCTGCGAAGGTTTGCCCAAGGATCGGCCATAGCCGGGGTATTCCAAAAGCAGCACATGAAGGCCGCGGCGGTTTAAACCGCGAAAGGTCTCCGGCCACCAATCGATCAGTTCCCCATTGCCGTGGGCGAAAATGACCAAAGGCCTTGGGCTCTCTTTCGAGATGTCACTTGGAAGAAACCAGCCTTCCACCTTGGCGCCGGGAACGCTCACCCATAGCCGTTCCACGAATTCCGGCAGGGAAGGGTCATCGGGTAAGCCCACGAAAAGCGACGGAAAAATGAGATGGCGCTGCAGCAAAAACAAGAGCAGGCAATACAGCGCATAGCATCCCGCACAGGTCAAGATCCACCGAATGCCCGACATGTTCTGGGGCTCCTTTTTGGCCTGGTGCTCTTCGTGACGTGCGGTTCACCGGGGGAGGGGCGTTCCCCACAGGGAACCTCGGCCCCGAGCCACAGCGCAGCCTACAGTATTCTCTGGAACGGCCTCCCGGCGGGTAAGGCGAAGCTACAGTGTCGTCGAACGGACCACGAAGTTCTGATGCAGCTTCAAGGAGAAACCCTCGCCGTGCTGAACACCGTGTATCCTATAAAAATCAGCGCCGATTCCCGCCTTCGTGCCGACGGCGCACACCCTTTACAATACAAGGAAGAAACCCGAGAGGGAACGAAAAAGAAGAAAACGGAGTTACTCATTTTTGCGTCGGACCAAAACACGGTCAGTGTCTTCAAGAACGGCAAACTTCGAAGAATCCTTCAAGCGCCGTTGGGCACTGTGGATCCTCTGGGAGCGGTCTATCGGTTTCTGTCGGCATCCGAAGATGCCTTTCGTGCCAGTGCCATGTTGGTCACGGACGGGAAAAGGGTCTTTGAGGTGCGCATGACCTCGGTGGGACGGGAACCCGTCCGCACCCCATGGGGAAAACGCGATGCCGAGATGTGGCAGGCCTCGGTGCGTGTCCTCGCAGGAAAACCCCATGCTCTGGAACAATCCTCCTTGCATGCATGGACTCTATACGGCAGCCCTGCCGTTTTGGTCAAGGCGACGGTGCGTCTTCCATACGGAGAATTTTCTATCCAGATTCAGGAATCCGAAGCGCACGTGGGTGCCGACTAGCTGCCTCGTCCTTCCAGTTCCAGGATGTAGCGGCGCACCACATCGGGCAACGGGGCCTTGGTGCGGTTTCTGTAGTCATAGGAAACGACCACCGCATCCCCTTCGGCCGCGATGCTTTGATGACGATGACTGACAATGCGATATTCCATACGAAATCGATCCGCATTCAGTTCCGGCACGCGTGCCCCCACGGAGACGGTGTCCGGATAGGTCAAAGGGAAACGGTACCGGCATTGCGTGGAACCAAGGATGGGCCCCAGCCCCGTTTCCTCCATGATTTTCATGTAATTCATCTTGAGAAAATAGGCGATGCGGGCCGTTTCCATATACCGAAAATAGACCACGTTGTTCACATGTTGAAAGGCGTCCATTTCACCCCATACCACAGGAAGTTCGATGATCACTGGAAAACCCTTAAGCAGCTCTTTCATCTGTGTGACCTCCTCGAGAAATCGCGCCACCCTTTCACGGTTTCTGACCTCCACAAAAGGTCGCCGCACGCGCCAAAGCGTGCCTCAAATGCCCACCGGTAGCGGCGGTGGGCTTTGGAATCGGGGGTTGAGGGCGCGGGTTTTTGAGACGAAAATCCTGCTCCCTCATTCCATGGATCATGTGTTTTCTTTCTTTGCCGATGCGGCCAACCTAGAATGCATCACACCGCCGGCGCTGCATTTTCGCATCCTGACACCCTTGCCCATTTCCATGGGCGTCGGCACCCTTATCCAGTACCGCTTGCGGCTTTTCGGCATTCCCTTTGGCTGGACAACACGTATCACCGTGTGGAATCCTCCATGCTGCTTCGTGGACGAGCAGATTCACGGCCCATACCGGCAATGGATCCACACGCACACATTTCAGGCCACGCCCAAAGGGGTCTGGATGCACGATCATGTCCAATGGGCGCTTCCACTGTACCCGTTCGGGGAATGGGCCGCTCCGGTGATTGGCGCGCTCATCGCATGGATTTTTCGATATCGCGCCCGCACCATCCCCGCTCTGCTTCAAGAAACCCAGAACCGCACCTTCCTGTGCCCATGACACGAAGCGGAGCAGTGGCCAGGTCCACACGGCTTTCGTTGCACAGGCTTTTTAAAGCCCTGCAGCCGGAGATCTTGAAACCGCATCGGCGGATCGCCATGCATGCGGGAACATGGGCTCCTTTTCGTGGTCCTCAGCCGTTACCAGTCGTAGAAGACTTCCCAGTGCTCCTGAAAGGAAGGATCTGCCTGACTGTACCGATGGGTCATGGTCTTTCCGGTTCCGGGCCCTTGGCGCTGTCCTCTTTCCAAAAGCGAACCACGATGGCCGGCATTTTTCCGTCCGGAAACCAAAGACCGCGAAGGTGTGCCGGCACGGAAATCCAGGTCTCTTTTTCTTCAATAATTTTCCAGACGGTTCCATAACGCTTGCTGCGCACTCGCTCCCCCACCTGCGGAAGATCCAGCTTGGCGCGAAGCGCCTTGAAACGATACGGGCTCACATCACCCTTTTCCAAGCATTAATCGCCCAGCAGCAGAATACCAATGGCTCCCAGCGGGGCGCTCAAGAGAATGGAGAGAACCGCCACGGCAAGAATCACTTCACCCGAAGCCACACCGGCGGCCATGGGCACGGCGCCGATGGCCGCCTGCACGGTGGCTTTGGGAATATAGGCGACCACGCAGAAAAGTTTTTCTTTCCAATTGAAGGGGGTACCCCACAAGGAACAACACGTGCCCACGCTGCGAAAAATCAGCCCCACAAAAATGACCGCCGTTCCAGCCAGGCCGGCCTTCCAAGCCACATGAACGTTCACCTGGGCTCCCACCAACACGAACAGCAACATTTCCGCAAAGACCCAAAGCTTCCTGAGTTCTTGAGAAATCAGGTGGGCAATGGGTTCGGCCTTTTCCAAAACCACGAACCCAATGGCCATCACACCCAGAAGGCTGGCCACCGGGACCCAATGTTCCACGGCCGATTCCAGCCAGGTCAAAACAATGGAAACCCCTAGGACCACCAAGGTCCGCTTCGGGGATTCCAGTCGTAGAGGGTAAAGAGCTTGTGAAGCAGGTAACCGGGAATGGCCCCGACCAGAATGCCCAGCTCGATGGAGACGGGGATTTATGCGAGCTTCGCCCCGATATTCACCTTCCCGCCATCATACATGCCGAGAAAAATGGTGAACAATACAACGACAAAACATCGTCCACCGAAGAGGCCCCGACAATCAGTGTCGGCAGCCTTTGTGCGTGCCGAGCCCCCGATCCATGTAGTCGATCATCAAGGGGACGACGACGGCTGGAGAAACGGCGCCAAGAATCGATCCAAGGATCGCCGCCTCAACAAGGCTCATGCCCAGCCACTGGGGAGCCACCAACGTGACGCCCAGGATTTCAAAAACGGCCGTCACAGCACTCATGGTCAACGCGGCACGCCGCACGCGGTTCAAGGTGTCACGATGCAGCTCAAACCCCGCCCGCAGCAAAATGACAATGAGGGCGATCTTTCGAAATTCCGCTGAGACCTGCATCATTTCGGGGCGCATAAGACCCAAAACGTAGGGCCCCACAAGAATCCCCATAAATAATATTCCCACCAGACCCGGTAGCTTGATTCTCTTGTAAAATGTAGTTCGCAAGAAGACCGAAAACGATAATGACAGCCAGGCTTATAGCCATGACAAAGCCTCCTGCACTCACGCCGTGCGCTAAGCCTTAAGCGATTTCTGAGGCAATTCCCTCCAAATCCCTTTGGATGCTCATGATGCGTTGCATGGCCTCGTGAAGTATTGCCTTTTTTTTGTCTCGCTCATGGGCTTCGGCCTTTTGGAGCACCACGGCCTCATTCATAGCATCCTGAATACTCTTTGCCGTGGCATCGATCTTCGCATTCAAATTCCAGCGAAATTCCAGGAAACTCTCCTGCACACGTCGCATGAAGTCGGCGCGGACCCGCCCGCAGTTGGCATCGATGCGTTCCGGGAGTTTTTTCATCAGATCACTCAAGACTTTTCTTTGGGAAAAGCTTTTTGGCATGATTTTGCGGGAAAAGAAATCGAGCGCTCCGGCGATGTCAAAAAAACGGGGAGGGTCACCGAGCAGGTAATAGAAACGGCTGTCAGCATGCAGGGATTCATCCGCTTGGATCGTTTCAAAAGGAATGTCAAACAATTTGGCGGAGGCCTGGATGAGTCGATCGATGACCTGATTCGTCCGGTCCGAGTACTGTCGCGAGACGCGGGCAAATTCCTCGTTGAGCGCCTTTTCTTGTTGTATGATCCAATTATCGAAGGTACGAATAATGCCTTCGCTCAAACACGTTTCCATCTTTTCCACATAACGAGATACGGGAAGATGTTGAAGTTTTTCGCCCTGTTCCCGCAAATCTTCCATCAGTTCAGGCAGACAGTTTTTTTGAAGCCTTTTTATTTCGCGATCCAGCCCGTCCATGATCCGCCTGATTTCCGCTTCAAAATAATACCCGTTTTCGTCTCGCTCCCGTTGGATTTTTTGAAGCTCTTTTTGAAATAAAGCGATTTTTTGTTCCAAATCCTTAAGCGGCATTTCAATGGCTTTTTGTTCCAATTGAGCTGTATACTCCACATCATTGAGGATCTTTCGGGCCGACTGCAGGCCGGAGTGCAAAAGGACTCGACCTTTTTCCTGAGTCAAAAACTGTGTCAAAAGCTCTTCCAGCTGAGGGAAATAACTCTGGGAAATCTTGTCTTCATCCCCGATGAGGCGACCCTCCAAGGCCAGTTTGGCGGAAAGGGGCAGGATGCGTATCTCTGTATTTCCTAAAACTTGTCTCAAAACCTGCTCCGAAAACGCCAAAGATTGTTCTCGGTCTTCCGGGGCCACAACATCGATTTTGTTTTGGACGAAAAAGATCTTTGAGACGTACTGACACACATCGCGCAGAAAAGCCAACTCCGATCGGCTGAGGGGAGGATCAGCGGTGAACAGGAAAAGAGCTGCGTCCACCTGGGGGAGAAAATCGTAAGTGGCCTGGGTGTTGGTTTCGAAAATGGAGCCCACTCCGGGGGTGTCGATCAAATGAACACCGCCCCGAAGTGTATCCGCGGGATAGGCGATTTCCACCCGTTGAACCCCTTTGCTGTTATCGGGGTTTCCTCTTTCTGTCACGTAGTCTGCCAAAGCCCGCCGAGGAATGTTCTGTATTGATCCGTTTTTAAAGCGAACCGAAATTTTTTCTTCGGGACCGTAGTGAATCATGGTCACAATAGACGTTAAGGGAATAACCGCCGTGGGCAGAAGGTTATCTTTGAGAATGGCGTTGATCAGGGTGCTCTTGCCTCTCTTGAATTCCCCAAGGACCACGAGGTAAAAGGCACTCTGCTGAATCTTCTTGCTGAGTTCATCGATTCTTTCAGTGATGGTGTCCTTGAGGTTCAAGGTGTTGAGCTGACGGATATCATCCAGAGCTTTTAAAAGCTTAGCTTGTGTTTTTCGATAGCTTTGTAGCATCGCATTCTCCTCTTTGCACCCACCCGGCAAAAAAAACCCCAATCCCGAAACCGGGTGGGGTTCTCTAATGAAATCAGCGCGCTTCCCGCCCCCACCCGAAGGCCACTACGCTGACAGGCCGTTCAACCTGTGCCCCTCGAGCTCCTTGGAGAAGTCATCATCCCCACGCCCGGAAAGAGAGGGAGGCGGTTCAGGCAGACTTCATTGCCTTTATGCTATATAAGTTTTAACGAGCCGACGTTAACAAAATCCTTTTTTCTCTGTCAAGGGGCGATGAGAAAGACCGTCTTCAGAGCCACTTAGGGCCGCACACTCTTTGAATCTTGAAGCCCTCTAATAGCCGAAAAACGCTGCCACGTACTTCAAGGCCGTGAACACAATGATGCCAGCCAGCATCCATTTGATCGCCCGTGCCGGCACATACTTTTGGCAACGTGCGCCAAGGTACATGCCCGCCATGCCCCCAAGCCCAAAAAGAATGCCCAGAAGCCAGTCCGGCGCTACGGACATGTTCGGATACAAGGGGGCGATGGCCTGATAGAAGCCGACGCCGGCCACGGAGGTGACGAAGGTTCCCATGAGAGCGGCGCCGGCCACCGTGTAGACAGGCTGCTTAAAGAAAGAGACGAAAAAAGGCGCGATAATGGACCCGCCGCCGATTCCGTAGATGCCGCCCACAATACCGACAATAAAAGTCAGCGCGAAAATACCCCAAACGGGAATGTCGTAGGATTCTTCGTAAAAAGTGTAACCCAGGCGTCGTGTGTTGAAGTGCGTCACCTTCACTGAAGGCAGCGCTTGAGCCGCCCCTTCCCCAGGTTGGACCGCCTGGACTCGATGACGACGCACCATTTCCTGGAATTTTTCTTCGGCGTCGGCTTTTGTGTTGGCCACCGTGCTCTTCTTGAGCAGATCCTGAACCATGCGCAACCCGATGTAGAGTAACACAGCGGCGGCGAACAATTTGAAATGTTTGGGATTGGGAAGGTAGGCCACCCGAACCACGGCTCCGGTGAGCACCCCGGGCAAAGTGCCCGCAACCACAACCCAGGTGAGGGGCCACACCATGCGGCCTTCTTTCCAATACCGGTACACCCCGCTGGGAATGGCCACAATGTTAAACAACTGATTGGTGGCGCTCACCGATGGATGCGTGTAACCCAGAACGGACATCTGAAAGGGAAGCAGCAAAAAGGCTCCGGAAACTCCACCCATGGACGTGAAAAAGGAAATCCCGAAGGCCACGAGCGGCGGTATCCAGGGCGCCACCTCAATCCCAGCCCTATGAAAAACCATAACCCCCCCATTTTTTTCACCAAAAACCCATCCTTAGTATGACACGAAAAGGGTATTTTCCCTATCATACTATAAGGCGTGCTGTAAAGGGTCAATGGCCTTTTCACCCTCGGTGTCCTTCTGTGTCCTAATTCTCACGCACTCACCGCACGCCGCTTTTCCTCCTAGACCAAAGAATGGGCCGATGCTTCAGATGAGCGCGGCGTCTGTGCTTCGCTTTTCATGGTCATTGTGCTGCAGGAAAGCGCTTTGCTGGAAAGTGGAACGGCAGCTGTGTTACAAGGGATGAGTAAGCCAAAGGCAAATGGCAAAGGCCGCGGATCGATTGAAGGCGGCGTGGACCGGGTCATTGCAAAGGAAACCGTGCATGGGTCCCATGGCAGCAAGAAAGTCTGAAAAACCTACTTCCGTGCAAGACTTACAGGAGGCCCCAAGGCGGCGCCGATCGGTAGCGTGTTTGGACACCGAGGGACTGCGACGTTTGGAAGAATCCTTTCGGCGCTGGGTGGATGCCTTTTCAACGCACCGGCCGGCACGGCTTCGCATCTTTCTTCTTTACCTTTTGATTCACCAATCCGGAGCGAAACTCAATGAGGTGCTTCGGCTCAACACTTCCCAGGACATCGACTGGAACGCGCGATGCCTCTATTTTCGAACGGCACGCCATGGCCGAAATGCTTCATTTCGCGTTGTGGATGTTTCGCGTTACGGGCTGGAGGCGATTCGAGCCGTCGTGGAAGCGCTCATACGCACAGGGCATCTTGAAGAGCACTTGGACGTGGACGCCCCCTTGTGCGGCGCAAGTTTTACGAGAGGGCTGAGGCCTGCGGGTTTTCCCGGCGCTGGGCGCACCTGAAATGATCCAAAAGGCTCGAGCCATGGAGCTGCTGAGCGGGCATCCTCCTCTGTCTGTAGTGCAAAAGGTTCTCGGCCTTACCGTCTCCAGCGGACCTCTGCCGCATCCGTCCTTTTCGGACAAGGACATGCGTCAAGTGATGAAACTATTCGTAGAACGGGAAACCAGCGGCCAGAGCAGTGCGCGCAACGCATTTGACGGGCGCGTGGACGCAATGCTTTTCGGTGACATTCAGGCCAAGGTGGGCTTGGTCACTGTGGCAGGACATCGCGTCACCACGGTCATCACTATGGACAGCTTGAGGCTCTGGCCATTCAGAAAGGGCCGGTCATGGTGGCGGAAGTGAAGGCGCCGTGGGTCGTTTTGGCTGTGGGTTCCGAACAACCCTTGATGAGCCTGGAAAACCGATTCCAGGGAACAATCCGCCGTATCGTGCGGGGACAGGTGACCGCTGAGGTGACGGTGGAACTGGCCGACGGGACGGCGCTGTGTGCCATCGTGTCAACAGAAAGCGAACAACGCTTATCATTCAAGGAAGGTGATGTGGCGTGGGCCGGCTTTTCCGCCCATGCCGTTGTGCTGCATGGGCATGCAGACCAACCGTCTCTGTGGTCATCAATACCTCCTGGTGCATGAACCCTTTTCTTTCACCACCAGGGGACGAGCTGAAAAAGGACAAGCACGGACTAAAGGGCAAGCGAATGTGCCGAGAACGCATGTGTAAAAGCGGGTCAAGATTTCGTCGGTTTTTCAGCACGCTGGGGACGAGCCTCGGTTTGATCTGCGTCGCTGTCACGACGGCCGTCCACGCTGACGATCAGTCCTTCAACACCGCCGCCGACCATTTGGTCCAACTGCAGGTTTTGCAGACCTTGAACCAGATCGTCGTGTCCCTGACGCACATTCTGACTTACAACGACAAGGTCGTACTGGACCAAGAATATAATACCATCATCAATAACTTGAACTTGAGCAAGATTCCCGATGCCGACATCATCAGTCTGCTGCAGGAACTCATGGACCTGCTGACCAGTTCCAAGATTCAGGAGCATGAAAGGGCTTATCTTTCACGAACCTATGAAAAAAACGTGCAGGAAGAGTTGAGAAGGAGGCTTCGAAAGCGCGTCTTTGAAACCGACCTCCTTCTCAATCCTTACATGGGCGTGCTCAGCGCCATCGTCAACGTGGGATCGTTTTACTTCAATTACCGCGATCGCATGGACGATTATAAAAAGGAGCGTGAGGAGGCGGCGTGGAAAATCGAAGCGGCCACCCTTCAGGGACTCAACAACTTTTACAAGAATCTGCTGAAGTACTCATGGAATCTCATACGCCGCTATCAGTTGCCCGATGAGTGGCGCCTTAATGAAAAGCAGCTGACCGACTACACCGCCATTCTCAAGGAACCCGACATTGACCGGCGTTATCGTAAATTGGAGCGGCTGGAGGCATCGTTTCAACAGTTTCCGCCCTACTGGTATTACCGCGGACAAGCCGCCTACGAAATGGGCAACCACAGGGAAGCTTTGCGCTGTTTTGTCGAGTTTCAAAACATTCACCAGGGCATTTTGCGCAAGGATCCCTTTGCCGCTTCCACGGCCATGCACAAGATCATGCTCACCGTCCAGGACGCTTCCGCAACGCAGATTCGTCGCGACCTGGAAGTGGTTCTCGCCAATTCCAATGATGAAGACTGGGGAAACATCCTCTTTGCCGCCTTGCAATATGCGCGCCTAGGGGATCACGACATGGCCGGACGCCTCATTATGCGCAATCTGGACAACGGCCACATGGCCTTTATCGAAGACCCCGAAATGTTGCGTGCCCTCGGCCCGGCCTTGCTGCTTCATGCGCGCAGCGATGTCTTCGACCGCATTCTGGACACCTTACTGAAAAACAATCAGGTCAAAAACTACGATGTGTTGTGGCTCTACGGCCAGCTTCGAAACCGGGACATTCTGCGGCGAATTCAATCGGAGTTCGACCACGTGCTGCTCCTTGCCGAAAACAAATCCTGGCTGAACCCGCTCAACGTGTTTCGAGGCGACAATCTGACCTTGCTCTTGCCCACTCGATGGATGGCCGACAACGTCATCGTCCAGCTCCGGGTGGTGGATGAGGACGGAGAGCACAAGGTCGAGCCCTCAGATGTAGCCCCCTTGACCCACCATCCTCAGGTGACGGTGCTGACCTTCAAAGATGCCCTGTCCACCAAGAAATTTCTTAAAAAGAAGCGTCAGGCTCAGATCATTGTTTCGCTGGCACGGGAAAAACTAGCCGAAGATAGGAGCGCTCGAGAAGCCTACACCATTGCCATGATTTTTTCGGTCACGGTGATCTCTGCCCACGAACAATTGGAAAAGATCAACAAGTACACGTCATATCTTGTGACCAACAGTTCCCTTGGCGAAGACAAGACTTTGGAATTCCTCGCTAAAGAATCGGGCAAGAGAAAAGAAACCAAGAAAGCCAAAGCCAACGGTGAGGACGGCCAGGTCCTGTGGTTCACCAAGGAACGGCTGGTCCTCAACGGGGAAAGCTTTCCATGGAGTGATGAAGGAATCCGCTTTTAAGTGCGTGTTCGATGGCCTTGCGCCCCATGCCGCCGCTTATTCCTGGTAAAGAAACCGCATCCTCGCGATCTGCCCCTTGGCTCTTGGTGTTCTTATGGGCCGGCACGTTCCGGCGGACGGTCCGCGCCTTCGCGCTCCGAGAGTTCGCGGACGACCAGAAGGCCGTCCCTTCAAAAGCGTGGGCGCAGGAATCATCCATCCGCTGGCAAAAACCCATGGATGGCATCTTCGGAGGAGCTTCTAAGGGCGTGAGGCAATCCAGCCGACGAAAAGCACCGGCACCCACACGCCGCTCAGGACCAACAGGGCTTTTGCCCATTTGTCCTGAAAGTAGCGTTTGGAAGACTGGACCACCCAGTTCCAATTCAAAACAAGATGGACCACCGTCAGTCCCACGAAAAGGATTCCCAGAGTGCCGTGAATGTCCGCCCAACCATGGCGCGAAAGCCCTAGAAAAGCAGGAGGGGATCCCAAGGCCCGAGCTCCTGTGGGAATGACGAACTTTAGCAGCAGGCCGAGAATCACCAAAGCCGTCAAATCCACATACATTAAGGCGCCGACGAGATACAGCCATCGGTTCTTGTCCACGGTTTCGCCCTCCTTTTTTTAGAGCCTTTGTGACTGACGACGGCTTCGCCGATCGGGCGGCACGGCACGCCCTCTCATTCCTTTCGAACGAATTCCAGCACGGTGATTTCCGGCGGGGCCAAGAGTCGCATGGGAGGCCCCCACGTCCCCGTGCCTCGACTGGTGTGAAGGATGGACCCCTTGTCCAGCGTATAAGTCCCATTAAAAAAAGGATACATCATGGCCACGAAGAGGGTGAAAGGAAAAATTTGCCCGCGATGCGTGTGCCCTGAGAGTTGCACATCAAAGAGGCCGAGGGTGTCGGGGCAGATTTGAGGCCTGTGTTTCAGGTAGAGGGTTAAAAGGCCGTTGGCGGCGGATTGAAGCAGGTGGGATTCGGTTTCGGGGCGGTCCTTCCAGGTGTCGTCCACGCCCACCACGTTGAGAAGGCCCCCAAGGGTCATGGCGTCGTCCCTGAGCAACACAAAGCCGGCCCGTCGTGTCCAATCCATGGCTTCTGGCAAACCCACGTAGTATTCGTGGTTTCCCACGATAGCCACTTTTCCTAAGGGCGGCTTAAGGTTTTGCCACACGGGAAGCAACGGTTCCAAGGCATGGGGTCGGCCGTCCACCAGATCCCCCGTAGATATAACAAGATCCGGGGCGATGTCCCGCAACACTTGGGCGATCCTTTCCGAACGGGCGTGCCTGCCGTTAAGGCCCAGATGCACATCCGAAATTTGCGCCACCACCAGGCGAGGCACATGGGCTGGCAACTTTTCCGTGGACACTCGCACGCGTTCAATGTGCAGGTGCTGCGCTTCCCAGGCAGCGTAAAAGCTCAGGACGGCTGCAGCCACGATCACCCCCAGAGCCGTCGGCGTGTCCAAAAGGCTGCCTGTGCCCAGTCCAGCAAAGCGGTGCAGGAGCCACAACACGCCGTTGACAGCGCCCACAATGAGCGACAGCCAAAAAGCCAGGAAGAGAAACCCCATCCAGGGATAGCCCATATAGGCCAGAAGGCGCGCAGGCATTTCCCAGCCTGTCCGTTCCAGGACGCGGCACAGCATGGGCGCCAGCACCATGAAGGCGCAAAAAACCAACAAGGCCGTCCACCAGCCTTTGCGACCTGCAAAAAGGCCATGCACGCGGTAAAGAAACACCGCGTGCATGGTGGTGTAGACGGTGAGAAAGGCGGGCAGAAAAGTCTTCATGACCTCAGTCGCCCGCCCGCTCTTTCGCCAATTCTTCAGGGCTCATGGCCCAAAAGGGCGTACCGTCCTTGGTGAGCCGCACTTTGAATTCGAAGTGGTCCCCTTTTTTGACCTTGGAGGCCATGAACACTTCTTGGCCGTTGATGTCCGCCCAGCAGCCCCTCACCGCGACTTTGTCACCCACCTGAATCCCCATGGTCTTGGGATCGATGAACCATCGCGGCCCCAGGTGGACCAACGTTCTGGAGCCTTCCTTGTCCTCGATCATCAGAGCCACCCCAGGGCTCATCCCTTCCACAGGGGTCACTTCCTGAATTTTCACCACCGTCCCCTTAATCTTGTCCAATTCCTGAGGATTGTAGAACCGATCATAAGCCCCTCCTTTTTCCCATCCACCCATTTGCCCGGCAGCGGGTTGAGCCAGGGAAAGAGTCGCTGAAGCAAAGATCATGCACGACACAAGGAGAAGACAGATCAGAATGTGCAGCTTCTCGACGGCCATAACACGCTCCTTCATTTTGAGGGTAAAAATTCATAAGAAGACCCGATGGTACCATTATCCATCGCCTCCACACAGGCCGAATCACCGCGAACCAGCCTGGCGTAAGCCCCATTTCTTCGAAGAAGCTCCTCAGGGGACCCCCATTCCACCACGCGGCCCTCTTCCAGTACAAGGATGCGAGTGGCTTTTTGCACCGTGGACAGCCGGTGAGCGATCAAAATGGCCGTCCTGCCCGCCAGCATGGTTTCCATGGCCACATTCATATCCCCTTCCGTGGAGGAATCCACATTGGAGGTGGCCTCGTCAAGAATAAGAATTTTGGGGTCTCGTGCCAAGACGCGGGCAAAGGCCAACAGCTGCTTTTGCCCCGCAGAAAGATCCATACCCCCGGGGCCGATGCGCGTGTTCAAACCATCGGGAAGACGCTGAATCAAAGAACGCAGCTGCGCATGATGCACAATGCGATCCAAGGTCTCGGCATCCAAGGAAAGATCCAAGCAGATGTTGTCTCCAAGCGTTCCCGACACAAGGAACACATCCTGCAAGACCAAACCGATCTGACGGCGCAGCCAGGTAAGGTCTAAGTGTCTAAGATCGTAGCCGTCCAAGAGAATGCGCCCGGCTAAGGGTTCATAGAATCGTTCCAGCAAATGGATCAATGTGGTCTTGCCGGCTCCCGTGGCGCCGAGAACGGCCACCGTTTCACCCGGGTTGACATGAAAAGAGACGTCCTTGAGCACAAGACGGGTGGCGTCGTAGCCGAAGGAAATGCCATCAAAGGTGAGGGCGCCGCGCAGCTGAGGCAGCCGAACAGCGCCGCGGGAATTCGACACGGACCGCGGCGTGTCCAGGAGTTCAAAGATTCTTTCCGCGGACGCCAAAGCAGATTGCACGATGGAATATTTTTGCGACAATTCCCTGATCGGCTGAAAGCACAGGCGCACGTAGGACAAGAAGGCAATCAGGGTTCCCAAAGACATGGAGCCTTCCACGATGCCTCGACCACCGAACCAGATCATGAGAGCCACCGCGCTGGAATGGACCACTTCAATGAAAGGCATAAAAAGACCGAACAGATGAATCTGGCGAAAGGCAGCCAATCGATGCGCTTCATTGAGCGCTTCGAACCGGGTGGCGGTATCCTTTTCCCTCTGAAATGTTTGAATAATGAACAATCCGCTCAGCACTTCCTGCAAAAAGGAGTTGAGGCGCGCCAAGCGCGTTCGCAGGTCCCGGAAGGACTCTCGAGCCAGCCGGCTGAACCACAGCGTCACCAGAATCACCACAGGAATCACCGTGCAGAGCAACGCCGTGAGACGCCAGTTCATCCAGAACAAAATCGCGAGAATACCGAACAATTGCAGGAAGTCGTTGAACACCGTCACCACGACCGACGTCATGGCTTCGTGCATGTTTTGAATATCGTTGGTCAGGCGCGTGACCAGCTTACCTACAGGTTGCCGGTTGAAAAAAGCCACGTCCAGATGCACCACATGGTGAAAGAGGCGCTGTCGAAGCGTGTGCATCACCTGTTGGCCAGCCCATTCCAAGAGGACCACTTGGAAAAAGCTACCCACAAACCCGAAGGCCATCAGGCCCCCAAAGACCCAGGCAAGCTGACGCAATCCCTCCATGCGGATCACCAAGGGCAGGGTCTCTTGAGTTACGAACTGATCCACTCCCAAGCGCACCACATATGGAATGGCCAGACCCGCGGCGGAAATGCCAAGAGACAGCAGGGCAGCTCCAAGAATGGGTTTCCAAAAGGGCCGCAGAACCTCTAAAAGGCGGTTCCAGAGTTTCAGATCCCGTACGCGTCCCAGTTGAGTTTCTTCAAAGTATCCGTAGCCGTAATGCATGGCACCTCAACGTGCACACGACGTGCGGGTCTGGTGATGGTGAATCGTTCGATAAAAGGGATTGCGTTCCAGCAGGTCGTGATGGGTACCGGCATCCACGACGCGGCCGTTGTCCATGACCAAAACCCTGTGAGCGTCCGCAAGCTGGGTGATTCTGTGGGAGATCATCAAGCAGGTCTTACCCTGGCAGCGTTCGGCCAATTCCCTGAGGATCCGTCGTTCGGTTTCGGTATCCACGGCGGAAAGGGCATCGTCGATGATGAGGATGGGCCGATCGAGCAAAAGGGCTCGAGCCAAAGCAATCCGCTGGCGTTGGCCTCCGGAAAGGCGTACACCCTTTTCTCCTAAGAGCGTTTCATAACCGGAAGTCATGGCGAGAATTTCTTCGTGAATGGCCGCTGCTCGTGCCACCGCCTCGATTTCTTCAAGGGTGGCGTCAGGCTTGCCAAAAGCGATATTGGCGGCGACTGTGTCCGAAAAAAGCACCCCTTCCTGAGGCACGTAGGCAATGAGGGACCTCAGGTCGGCGATGCGCAGATCATTGACGTCACAACCGTTGACCGTGTAGGCCCCTCGAGGCACAGGGTAGAGCCGCGTCAAAATATGACACAGGGTGGATTTGCCTGATCCCGTCGGGCCCACAAGGCCCGTGATGCCAGGCGTCAGGGTAATGGAACAATCTTGAAGCGAGGGAGATTCCATGGCCGGGTACGCAAAGGTGCAGCTGTGAAGCCGAAGCGTGAAAGGGCCTTCCGGCAGGGAAACGGGGCGCGGGGAATCCTCAAGGGCGGCACGGTCGGCGAGAAGCCCTTGAATCCGTTCCAGGCTCGTCAAGCCCCGCTGAAACAGATTGGCCACCCATCCGAAAGCCATCATGGGCCATGTCAAAAGATGCAGATAAGCCATGAACGCCACGAAATCCCCAGCAGTCAGGGCCTTATGCATGGTCAAGAGGCCGCCGAAATAGAGGACGAGCAACACACTGGTATTACTCACCAGACCAGCAAAAGGGAAAAGAGTGCCCTGCACCATGGCCGCCCGCAGGTTGTGATGCACATAGGCACGGCCCAGAGCATCGAAGCGCGCCGTTTGCGGCTCTTCTTGATTATATGCTTTGAACAATCGAATGGATGCCAGGGTGATGCGCGCGCATTCGGTAAGTTCGGAAAACTTCTCTTGAACCCGCACAAAACGCTGATGCAGTCGCTCCGATAAAAATCGGGTCGCCAAGGCCAAGAAGGGAAAAGGAGCGATAGCGATGCCCGTCAGTGGACCGTGAAGAGCGGCCATAAAGGCCAGAGCGGCCAGGCTCATAAAGACCGCATCGACGAAGGCCACCAGCCCCATGCCCACCGCAAGCTGCACTGAGGCAAGGTCGTTTCCGGAAAGGGCCAGAATGTCTCCGGGGCTTCGCCTATGCAGGACCGTACGGTCCAGGTTCAGCACATGGACAAGCATGTTTCGACGAATGTCTTTTTCCAGGAGCCGAGAAAAACCCAAAAGAAGATACCGCCAAAAGTATCTCAATACGGCGATGACCAGGGCCAAGGCCACGATCTGCGTGGCACGCAGGGAGAGCCGGCGAAAGTCCTCGCCGGTGGAGACACCGTCCACGGCGTGTTTCATGATGCGAGGAATCCAGAGCTGCAGAAGGTCCACAACGGCCAGGCACACAAAGCCGAAACCCAGCCGCCATGCATAACGGGCCACCAAGGGTTTGAGGAACCCCAGGGCCTTCGAAAGCTGGCAGGCCTGTATCTTTTGGGGCCGATGGCCCGTCACGGCAAGAACCTCATCGGGTCGAAGGTGATGGAAGGGCCGAAGATTCCGGAGCCCACCGGCATGCCTTCAAAAGCCAGACGACCGCATAGACGACCGGAGTGTCCAGAATCGCAATGACGAGCTTGATGACCCATTGACCGAGGATCAATGGAGCGATCGGCATGACCCTGTAAAAAGCGATGGTGATGAAGACCACCGTGTCGATCAACTGAGAGACGGCTGTGGAGAGATTGTTTCTCAGCCACAAATGCTTTCCTCCCGTGAGCTGGCGCAGCAAGTGAAAGGCCCACACATCGTGGTATTGGCTGAGCAGGTACGCACAGAAGGAGGCCACGATAATGCGAGACGTGCTGTCCAGGACAGTTCGAAAGGCCGGGTCATGAGGCCAAAAAGGCGCAGGAGTCCACACCACGGCGAGGCGCACCAAAAGGAGGGAGAAGACGAGGGCGACAAATCCACCAAGAACCACGGAGTTGGCCTTTTCCCGGCCCCAGAGTTCGCTAATCACGTCAGTGACGACAAATGTGACGCAATAGGCCAACACCCCCGCCGGGACCACCAGGCCGAAGACCGTGATGATTTTACTCGCCAACACCGAGGCGATAACCAAACTGCCCACAAAAATGCTGTTTAGAATAAGAAAGGCCTTTTGAGTTTCGTTTTGCACCGGGTTCCTCGCAGTCTTGTGAGGCTATGACCGCCTGTTGGGAACACATCCTTTCATTCGTGGTCATGGCACGAAAACGCGTCCGCAGGGACCGGCTCCTTGCGGCCCAGGCTTTGACGCATCCCTCTTTGAAAGCGGCACGAGCCGCGAGCGCACAACAAGGACTTTGTGATCCTTCTGAAAAAACATGGCCATCCATCGCTAGTCTCGCCAGTTTCATCAGAAACTTTCTATCAGGACCCGGGCGAACTCTTTACCTTTCTCCTGTGCGGTAATCAAGTCCTGAGGCCTATGAAGAACGTCACCTTCGGCGTCGACACCACGCACCAGCAGGCTGTCCCAGAGGTCGGCGCCCACGGCGTCAAAGAAATAGCGAGCGGTCAGCAACACGCCGTCAAAGAGTTTTTTCCCCTGCGTTGCTCCTGCGGCTATGAAGAAACCTCGGCGAGGGTAGTCCTTGGAGCCGAACGGGACCGCGTCGATCCAATAGCGTTTCACCCACAGAGACTGACATCGATCCATGAAGATCTTGGTATGCGCCGACACCGTGTAAAAGAAAACAGGGGAGGCCAGCATGATACCGCGGGACTGTAAAATGGCGTCGGCAATCTTGTGAAAGTCGTCTTCGATGATGCATCGCCCCGAGGCTTTGCACCCGTAGAGTTCCAGGCATGGAGAAATCTTGAGGTCCCGCAGGTAAAAACAGTCGACGACGGCCCCGGCTTCGCGAGCTCCTTCCACGGCGCGGGAAAGCAGCATCGCAGTGTTTCCGGATTTTCTCGGGCTTCCGTACAAGGCAACAATTCGCACCATGGCATGCTCCTTTGTTGGCAACGGTTGATCGCGAAAATTTTGACGTAGCCTTCTCTCCTGTGTCACATAAAAACGGCGAAAGGGGAAGATGATGTCAAGGAAACGGGTGTCTTTAGGCAAGCGCTTGCGCCACTGCTCTTCCGTGGACTGCGTCGGCGTGCAGCCTAACTGGTCAGATTATCCCAGAGAGGTTCGGGAAACAATCGCCCAGAGCTCGATCGTGTACTACCCCAGCCGCCTTTATGAAGATCTTTTCCGCTCCCTGGGTAAAAGGGTTTTCCCTCAAAACTATTATGGCTTCATGGGCCACAAGATTCGCCAAACCGCTCTATTTCAACTCCTGCATGTGCCTCACCCTCGGACCAGACTCTACTACGGCTCCAACCGCAGCGAGCGGATCATGAGGGATTTTCCCTTCCCTCTGATTGCTAAAAATCCCGTGGGATCTTCACAGGGCGAAGGGGTTTGGTTGGTGCGCACGGCAGCGGATCTGGAAGCCTACCTGGACAAACATCACCCAGCGTACATTCAAGAATATCTTCCCATCGACAGAGACCTGCGCGTGGTGCTGATTGCGCAGCAGGTAGTGCACGCCTATTGGAGGATGGCTCCCGCCGGAGAGTTCCGCAACAATGTGTCTCGAGGCGGCTCCATCAGCTTCGAAGACATTCCGCAAAAGGCCTTGGATTTTGCGCGATGGACGGCCACAGTGTGCCGTTTCGACGAAGTGGGGCTGGACATCTGTTACGCCCACGGCCGTTGGTGGGTCCTGGAAGCGAACATGGTCTACGGGTTGGAGGGGTTTCGACGGCGGGGGCTGGATATTTACGCCGTTTTTCGATCTTTGGACGAAGGAGGAGCACTGTGACTCGGCCGGAGCAGGTAGCGGAAAACATAGCGCTGGTTCGAGAAAAGCTGCGGCAAGCTCGCCGCGTTGTGGTTCTGACGGGTGCAGGCGTTTCGGCCGAATCCGGCGTGCCCACCTTTCGCGGTGCGGGAGGGATGTGGCGCACCTATCGGGCCACAGACCTAGCGACACCGGAAGCCTTTACCAAAAACCCTCAGTTGGTGTGGGAATTCTACAACTATCGTCGAGAAGTGCTTCACTCCCTTCAGCCCAACGCCGCCCACAAGGCGTTGGCGGCCTTGGAAAAACGCTGCCAACATTTCGTTCTGCTGACGCAAAATATCGATGGGTTGCACCAGGCCGCTGGATCTCGCGCTGTGCTGGAATTGCACGGCAATATCTGGTGGGTGCGCTGCACGGGATGCGGCCTTAAGGCTGAGGACCGCCGTGTGCCCATCCCCTTTCCGCCACACTGCGACGCCTGCGGCGGCATGCTACGTCCCGACGTGGTCTGGTTCGGCGAGTCTTTGGATTCCGGAGTCTTGCACCGCGCCTACACCACTTTAGAAGAATGCGATCTCATGCTGGTCATCGGCACCTCGGGCGTCGTTCAGCCTGCCGCCTCCATGGGCCTGTATGCCCAACAGCACGGCGCTTTCGTCGTAGAAATCAACCTGGAACCCACACCTTATAGCCGCGCTTTCGATGTGAGCCTCCTTGGGAAAGCCGGCAAGCTCGTACCCCAATTGGTCAAAGAGCCAATCTGAGGGGATTTGCAAAGAAGGGCAAGATAACCAGCGGCTCGCTTGATCATTCCACTGATGCGCGAAGCTTATCTTCTGCCCAACGCACTAATAGATTGAGATTGTCTAATTCGCCTCAGTAATGATTCACGGGGCTGTTTCATGGCTGCGCGATCAGCCGCACCTGGAACGCTTTATGAATGCCGTGGCAGGGCAGGCCCCCTCGGCCACCTGCACGCTCCGCCCCAGAGGACCGGGTATTCACATCCTGCAAAAAACGGGAGAACAAATCGACCCATGAGCGCCGTTGCCCATGCCCCTTTCAAGCGACTTTCTTCTTGAGCTCTCTCACGTCGTGCTCAAGGACTGCAACACGCTGCGCCAGCTGGGCATGCTCGTGGTGCCGCACCATCTCGCCGAGAAACCGATCCAGTCTCTGGTTGATGGCGTCGGCTCGAGCAGTGTTTTCATCAATGCGCCTACCCAATTCCTCTCGAACAGCATCAATGCGCTGATTGGTTTCGTCAATGCGCTTGCTCAGTT
>NZ_JBRAHS010000018.1:0-65328 GCF_052743555.1 Desulfosoma sp. | reverse complement strand
GCCTTCGGACCTATTTTGGACGCCACCCTGCCGGAGGGATGGCACAGTCTCAATCCCCTCAAATCGGGGCCTGCCTTCGGACGCTCTCGCTTCGCTCTCGCTCCGCTTCGCTCCGCGTCTCAATCCCCTCAAATCGGGGCCTGCCTTCGGACAGGTCGTCCCCTATAGACTCCCGCACATTCCAGGAATGTCTCAATCCCCTCAAATCGGGGCCTGCCTTCGGACTCTTAGCCTGGGAGCTCTTGCCCTGTCAAGGTTTCTGAGGACAGTTCGGAGCACCCCCCGTGAGGGTACTCTCCTGAGAGCCCCAAAAGACCCTTTAGGCGTCGCTTGCCAATTATAAGGTACCGAAACAAAAAGGTTATACAAATGCGGAGCATCTGTTCCAACTCCTTTGAACAATCTCAACGGGTTAGGCGATATGGCCCTCTACCCCTCGAGATGCTCCGTTCTGTTTCGCCATGCAGTATCTTAAACCGCCCCATAGCTCTCTTGAAGAGGCTCCTGCCCCGTGCCCACATGCTCAAAGGAACTCAAACACGTTGCGCATTGCCGGTAAAAGCGCACCGTGTCCGTGGTGTGATCGATGAGCCGATCCAGCCGATCCATAAGATTCAAAAGCTTCTTCTCGGTCAGTCGCGGACATTCGAAAACCGACTTCTGCACGCGATACCCATAACCCTTGAGCACCTTGGCGACGCGGTACCGCGTCCGATCTTCACTCACATCAAAACACACCACATAAAACAAGCTCACGATCCACCTCCCTGCTTCCCGACCCCTCACAAGCGCCACCACGGAAAAGGCTCATACCTTTCCGCTTCACCCATGAGAAAACGCAAAAACCGCCGCGCCTGATCCCGAATAATGCCGCGGTAGGTCGTCATTGTCTGCGTAAATGGGCACTTGATGGAGGTGTTCATCCATCGCTCATAAGCCTCTACAAAGGCTCTGGCTATGCGCGGCTTCATCTCCACGGGACGATGCGCTCGAAGATCCTCCTCATCCACGCCATCGGCCACCGCCACATCCCGCTGCACAAAGTCATCAGGCCTCACCACCCTTCGGTTAATGAGCCCCAAGACCAGCCGATCACCCAGGTGCGTGCGCCATTCCTCCACCAAATCGCAGGCCAAGGACGGCCTGCCGTATTCCTCCACATGCAGCGTGCCCAAATAAGGATCCAGCCCCACAATCTTGACTGCAGTGAGCACTTCATTGGTCAACAGAGTGTACGTAAACGAAAGCAGAGCATTAATCGGATCCCGAGGCGGCCTCTTAGTGCGACCGTTAAATGTAAACTCCGGCACGCGAATCAATTCGCTGAATACGCTGAAGTAAAGATGCGCGCCGCGTCCCTCTAGTCCCCGCACCAGATCCATCTCTTTTTCCAAAGCCGCCATGCGGGCCAACCCAACCATTTGCCCGGCCGCCTCCCTCAGCACAGCACTGTTGTACTCTCCAGCGCGACGCGAAAGAAACCGCGCCCCGTTTTTCAACTTCGCTTCCACCAAGAGACGCGCAATGGCTACGGCCCGCTCGGGATCACTGCATGTAAGGTACTGCGCCCTGCGCCGCGCGACATGCTTGTGTTCGTCCACCACCAAGCGCCCTCGAAAATGACCCCAAGGGCTCAAAAAAACCGTTTCCACGCGCCGTTGCACCAGTTCTTGCATCACCGCACCACTCATGGACGATCCCACCAAAACCAACTGCTCCAATCCTTCTAAAGGAACCCGCCCCACAACCTCGTGGTTCTTCATGATCAGCAGGCATTCCCCCTGCTTTTTCACGTACGTTCCAGGCTCCAAGACATAGTAGCGTTCCATGGGGCACCATCACCTCACCCTTGTGCTGAACCATCCCTTCGCGGTAAAAACCGTTGCACCAGACGCAAAGCTTCCCGCAACATGTCCAAAGCCTCCTGGAGGTTTTCCACACGCTCGGCCTTGACCACTCCCACAGGATCCTGCCACTGAGGCCAATGACACAGAGGATGCGCATAGCGAATGTCGGAGCCGAAAGTGCACCAGGAGACCTCCAAGCCCAAGAGCCTGTGAATCTTTCGGCATCCCAAGGGCGTTCCCCGCAATCGGGACAATTGGTAGTCCACCCAATGCGGATTGTATTCCGGCAGGCTGCGCATCACCTCGTGCAACAGCACCTTGGCGCGCGGCAAAAAACCGAGAGTGCCAAAGAGGATCTTTTCCGCGCGCAGGCTAAGGGCACGCTGCTGCCGGCATTCCACGAGAATCTGCCCCAGGGCTACACAGCGCTCTTCCAAAAGCGCTAGTTCCGGATATTCCGACGCCCACTTTTCCCGACGAGGATGCGCCACCACCGTCGCCCCACCACCACCCCCTAGACCAGGCCAGACACTCGAGGGAATCCGCCGCACTCGGCTCAGCAACGCCAATTGGGCATCCAGCGATCGATCCTTGATGTTAAGAAAATAGGACGGCCGCCCCGTGAGCCGATGAATCCCCAAGGGAAGCTTTACCAAATTCCCCAACCCCTTGCCCTCCAACCGGTCCTGCTTGGGAAACACCTCCAGCTGAAAGCAGGAAAGATCCGGTTGCAGGCGCGACGCGAGCTGTTGCAGTCCCTGACGCACCACAGCCGCGGGCAGAGCCTCTTCTAGACAAAACCAGAAGTGAAAACCTTTGCCCCCGCTGAATTCCACAAGGATTGGCATGTGCCGCTCTCGCGCGGTCTCCACCAACCGAGTGACCAGATAACGCTGTTCTCGGCGCACCAGATCGCGTTTTTGCCGCAGCGCTTCAGGAGACCGCAAAGCTACTGAGAGATCCGCATCGATGACGCCCAACCAAACGCGACTATCCTGCTGCAAAAGATAAATGCCGTAGGTTTTTCGTCCCTGAAGATGTTCTTGAATGTCGGCGGCTTCCAAAGCTCGCCGCACCGGCACATACCCCGCACTGCCCTTGGCACGGTCCACCCACTGGCGCGCAAAACAATCCTCACGGCCGCGAAACAATTCCATGTACCGAGCGATTGCCGCCTCTCGGCGGCGCCACGCCCAAAAGGGCCCTTCCACTTGAGTGAAATCTTCTTCCGCCGATGCCACACGCCCAAGCTCTTTCCTCGATGGCTGTTCACATACGTCCTCGGCCGCCGGCGCAACCACCCTTGGCGCACTCTCGGACTCCGTCAAAGCCTTTCGTTCGCACCCCGAAAGCTCTGCGTGCGCAAAAATTTCACCCTCTCCAGCGCCGTCGGCCCACGGCGCATCCAGGACTTCCTTTTCTCGGCCGTTCTGAGTTGCATCACCATCATGGGTTGAAAAGGGACTTTGCCCCGCCGCGCCTTTTCCTAAAATTTCCAGCAAAGCCACACGCTCCCGCCACGCGTCCACAAAGTCCGCATGCGTGGTCGTGATCCACTCCAGAATGGCTTGCGCCGCGGCCATGTTTCCGGCCGCCTGCGCCAACCGCGCACAGCGCAGCGCCTCGGGCGGTGACAAACCCCGCCACAACTCCGGCCGGCTTATTACCCGCGCCACGGATTCCAGGTCGCGTCCCTCGGCGATTCTTTTCTCCATGCGGCGCAGCAGCAGGGCGTAATCCACTTTGACCTTGGATGTCGCGTTGCCGCTCGTCTGTGCTTGTTCCATGGCTTTCTCCTCGCCCATTGCAGAGGCCTCACAAGGATCGCTTCAAGGCCACGGCGCCTCACGCGGATCCCATGGCTCGAGCGATGCGACTCTTGAGCTCCCGAAGATGCGGAAAGTTCGGGCGCAGGATCGACAGGTCACCGGCCACTTGCCAGGCTTCCTTGTGTCGGCCCGCGCGGTATAAGGCTGCAGCTTCCCAAAACAGGCCCTCATCGTGAGGGTTCTGATAGGTTTGCCGACAGAACGCATTGGCTTCTCGAGCCCACTTGAGGCATTCTTCCAAATCATTTTGCCGAAAAGCGATTTTGGCCAGACGCACCAAGGCCTTGTGGCGCCCTCGACGATCCCTTTCGGCGGCCCGCTTAAGCACCCCTTTAGCCTGCTCCAAACGCCCCTGCGCGGCCAAAATGTCCGCTTCCGTCCACAGTACGTAAGGGCGGCGCCGCCCCGCAGGAATCTTTTCCAGAAACTTTTGCGCTTCCTGTGGCTTGTTTTGCGCCAGGGCCGTGCGCGCTCGAAGTTCAAAGACATAGTCGTGATCCTCGGCATTGGCGTGCACGGCGGCAAAATCTAAAGCCTTTCCGGCTTCTTCATAATTTCCGGCCGCATAGTGTACCTTGCCCAAGGCAAAATACTTGTGGACCATCGAGAGGTACTGGGACGGTTGATCCTCTTCCAGACACCGGCTGAGCACTTCCAAGGCCTCCTTGGCATTGCCCAGGGTCAAAAGGCAGGAAGCCCACTGATAAAGCGCCTTGACGGCATTTTTTCGCTCTTGATGGCGAGCCTCTTTCTGTTGCTGGCTTAGAGCGTCCCAGTTCTTGACAGCGGTGCGGAAAAGGGGCAGGGCACGTTCCGGCTTGTTTTGCATGGCCTTGTAAAGCATGCCCTGACGATAAAACTGCGTGACGTTGTCGGGCCGCAAGGTCTGCGCCTTGGCAAAGTGCTTGTGCGCCAGTTCAATACGCGCTTTGCGTTCTTCCGGGTGCAAGAGGATTTCCCGGTTTTTGGCGGCATAGAGGCTGTCGTAAAGCACATAGGCCAGTCGAGCGTGCGCGTGATGGTCCTCGGGGCACTCCTGCACGCAGCGCTTCGCCAGTTCCAAAGCAGCGTCGTATTTTTTCAATTGTGTCAGGGCAAAAGCGGTTTCTCCCCAAAGGCTTGGCCCGAAACCCGCCTCCACAAGCTCGGGAAAACGCTCCTGCGCCGGATGCAGCAGATCCACCAGCTCCTGCCAGCGCGCTTCAGAACGCAACAGCTCCACTTCAGCCCACAGACGCGCAAAGGCTTGCTTGAGCCTTTCGGGACCCGCGGTTTGCTCGGCCAGCTCGTCCAAAAAAGCCGGGTCCGTATCGGGCGGTGGATTCGGCGCCTGCATTTCTTCCGCGGCGGGCTTGACTAAAGAAAGGGCTGCCGGGCGTGCGGTTTTTTCCGTCACGGTTTGTCCTCCCCATTTTCGGGTTGTACGTCCAAGCTCTGGACTCTCTCTCAAGGGTTACGGCCCTTGGAGGGAAAATTACAAAAGCGGCGCTTGACATCGGGGCGGGATCGTGAGAAAGGTTTCACATACCTGGATTTGAAAAAGTGCTGTGGCGTGCCGTGGTGCCTTTATGGAGGGGCAAAAGTTCTACGCCTGCTGAAAGATCACGGCGCCGGGTTCCGAGCCTCGGCGTTTTCTTTCAATAGAGGATCTTGCCATGAAAGAGACGTCGCCAACCCTGGATTGCCTTCGGCTTCGCTTTGAAATTCAGGCGCGAAAGCCTATTGAACTTCCCAGTTATAAGGGAAGCACGCTGCGAGGGGCTTTGGGCATGGCCTTGAAGCACAGCTGCTGTGCGGCTCGACATCGGCCCTGTGACAGCTGCCTGCTGCGTTTTTCGTGTCTTTATGTCTATTTTTTCGAAACGCCTCGTATGGGCGAATCCCCTCAGGATCTTCGCTACCGAAACGCTCCGCACCCTTTTGTGTTGCAGATTCTCATGGATGGCCCGCTGCGCCTGGAAGCCGGACAGCTCTGGTCCTTTGACATGACCGTGATCGGCCGCGCCATTCAATGGACGCCGTACCTTGTCATGGCCGCTCACCGCATGGGCGACATAGGGATCGGAAAAGGTCGAGGCACCTTTGATCTGCGGCGTGTCCTTTCCCTGAATGCCCACGGGCACACGTGGGAAGAGCTTTACAGCGACGGGACGTTACGTTTACCGAAAAAGAAAATTGCCTTGCTGCCGAGTTCCAACGGAGAGCCGGCATGGAAGCATGGCCGCATGCGCTTTCGCTTTCTAACACCCCTCAGGCTGGTGGCTCAGGGAGAACCCGTACGCCGTCCCGATTTTCCCACTCTGATGGCCACCTTGCTTCGGCGTTTGGAAAACCTGTGTCAATTTCACGCGGATTCCAACGAGCCCATCGGCCTGAACGTGCCTTTTTCGGAACTTCTTGAAAAGGCGCGATCGGTTCAAGTCGTGGAGGACAACACCCGGTGGTTTGATTGGGAGCGGTATTCCCACCGTCAGGGACGCAAGATGCGGCTCGGAGGCTTGGTGGGCGAGGTGGTTTATGAAGGGGACTGGAAAACGTTGGCACCTTTGGTGAGCGCCGGCCGATGGATTCATGTGGGCAAGGGAACCAGTTTTGGCCTTGGTCGCTATGAATTTCAAAATGCGTTGAAGGGGGAATGATCCATGGTTGCCCACGATAAAGCACACACGCGGTGCCTGGCGGGGCTGTTGCATGATCTGGGAAAATTCAAACAGCGGGCGGAGCTGCAAGACGACTATCAGTTGACGCACGGGGAAATCGGTTATCGCTGGCTGCAAAAGCATTATCCCGAAGCGACCCTGATCACAGAAGGCGCACGAAACCACCACAGCACCGATGAACTGGTATGGCAACACAATGACCTCATGGTGCTCTACGAGGCTGACAACTGCTCAGCTTCGGAGCGGCGCACCACCCTCGATAAGGGCAAGGACGCTTCCAGCACATGGCAACGCAGCGTGCCCCTGGCCTGCGTGTTTTCCCGAGTGCGCAACCCCCACGAGGATCCACCGAAAACCCCGGCGCCCCCGGCGTACTGGACGTTACCGGTGCAAAACGGGCGCATCACCTCGTGGCATCCACCTGAAACGGAAGAAAAGCACAACAGCGCGGCCATGTATGCCGATCTCTGGAAAGCCTTTGAAGACGAGTTTCAAGCGATCAAAGAATGCCAAAACCACATGAACGTGGATGTTCTCATGCACCTTTTGGAAAAATACACCAGCGCCATTCCATCCATGACGTTGCGCTTTCAGGGCAAGAACAACAACCAGGAGGCCTATCGAAAACATCCGGATATTTCCCTTTTCGACCACTTGAAGACCACGGGGGCCTTTTCCCTGTGCCTCGCTGATTATTACATGGAAAAATATGGCGACGACTGGAACAAACGGGTGCTCAAGGAGGAAATCACCGGTGAAGCCACGTGGCGCTCCGATGCCGAATGCCCTTTCTTGCTGGTGGGAGGCGACCTTTCGGGGGTTCAACGGTTCATCTACACCATTTCCTCCAAAGGGGCCTTGAAATCCTTGAAAGGGCGTTCCTTTTTCCTGGAACTTTTCTTGGAACACGCCGTGGACAAAATCCTGGAAGCCTTGAACCTCTTTCGTTGCAACGTCATCTTTACTGGCGGCGGCCATTTCTATTTGGTGGCGCCAAATGTGCCGCGCACGGAAAAAAAGCTTCTTGAACTGGGGCAAAGCCTGAACAAGTCTCTTTTTCAAGACTTCAACGGCACTCTGGAGCTCTTTCTTTGTTGGGTGCCCTTTCGTAAGGCGAACCTTCGGGATGTCACCGGTGTATGGCAAGAATTGTCCGGAGCGCTGGAAACTGCCAAGAAAAGAAAAGGTGAAGCCTTTTTGCAGGAACTCTTGAGTGAACCCAAGGAGCCCAATCCCGATTGCTATGTGGACAAATGTGAGGTCTGCGGCCGAGAGGACCTTCCTCTCAAAAGGTTGACCATTCGGGATGCGGCCGTTCCCGTCTGCGAGCCCTGTCGGGACCAGTACATTCTGGGCGATTTGCTGCAAAAGACCTCGCGGCGCGGCGAACACCAGGTCATCTACCGGTGGCCGACGGAACCTTGGGGTCTGAAACGAGACGACTATGTGAGGATCGAAGATCGATATTATCAGCCCACCGCGGTTAATTCGAATGGTCTGCCGCACATCAAGGATCTTGAGCCCGACGCGGTCTTTCATCTGAACGACTGGAACCTTGCCCATTACACTCATTCAAAAAGCCGCCCTCTCTTTGCGGGACTCTACCTGCCACCGCATGACGCGCCGCGGGACCTGCAATCCATGGCCGAAAAAGGTTTCGGCATGCAGCGCATCGCCGTGCTGCGCATGGATGTGGACCGGCTGGGCCGCATTTTTTCCACCGCTCTTCCCGAAGGAGAACGCACTTTTTCGCTGACGGCCGCCTTGTCCCGTCAGTTCAGTCTCTTTTTCAAATATCATATCAATGGCATTCTCGCGGGGGCTGAAGACTACCCTGCCAAGACCCTGCTTGGCAAAAGACCCGACGGTCCTCGATTGCTCAGCGTAGTGTATTCGGGCGGCGACGATCTGTTCCTCATCGGCCACTGGCTGGACATCCTGGAAGCGGCCCTGGACATTCAGCACGCCTTTCAGCTTTTTACCTCCAATCCCAACATCACCGTGTCAGCCGGTATGAGCGTCGGCTCAGCCCATGAGCCTGTCTATCGCTTAGCCGACGCTGCAGGGCGCGCCGAAGACACAGCCAAGAGTGGACGTCGCCTGGGCTCCAAAGAAATTCCCGGCCGACAAGCCGTGACGCTTCTGGACACCCACACCTTTCGTTGGAAAGATCAGGGATCGCCGGATGTCGTCAGCGTCCTGCAGGCCTTGAAGCATTTGGTTCCCTTTATGGAAATCGGCCCAGACCATATGCGCCCCAGTCCCCACGGACCCTCCAAAGGATTTTTCTACAGGCTCCTTCAGCTGGTGCGCCTGCAGCGCCGCCAAGGAGCCTGGACGCTTCCCAAAATGGCGTACCTCTTTGGAAGAACCCGCGTGGACGGCCGCTTGGAAAAGGATTGGATCGCATTGAAAAATTATATGTTCTCAAGCCGAGCCGATGGATGGCGCCACGTGGAAGCGGCGCTCCTCATTCTTTTGATGATGATGCGCAAGGAGGAGACCAAGGATGAACGGTAAAAGTGATCAGAAAATTCAGCATGAAATTTTAAAATTTAAAGGCGAATTGGCCCATCTGGAAAGGCTCACCATGGATCGGCTGGTGGACATTGCGGACGCCGTGGGCAAGACCGTGGCAAACCAGGTCAAGATGAATCAGATTCGCCGGTTTCTTGACGGCGCCCGCAAGGTGGAAGCCGAACTAAAAGGCCGCGAAGATTTTGAAAAGATCAAAGGGCAGATTGTGTTGCTTCGGCCGAAACTGGCTTACGCCGCCGGGCGCCACAGTGAAGTGAAGCATCTCGCGGAGATTCTGGATGCGGCGGTGCGATCCGCCGCGCAAACCAAGGACAACTTTATGAAATTTCTGCGTTTCATGGAAAGCATCATCGCGTACCACCGTTTTCATGGCGGTAAAGACTGAGAGAGGAGGGCAGAAGCATGGAACCCAAAACGTACCGAAAGCTTTTAGGCAAGATCGCCTTGGAAGGCGTCATGGAATGCTTGAGCGGACTCCATATCGGAGCGTCCAAAGAAAACCTGGAAATCGGGTCCTTGGATAGCCCTGTGGTGCGCGATCCTATCACCTCGGAGCCCTATGTTCCCGGCAGTTCCCTTAAGGGGAAACTCCGATCCCTTTTGGAAAAAGCCAATCCAGACCTGTTGCCGAACCGACGCGGGGGCATCGGCATCAGCCGCCATGAGTGCGACGACTGGGATGCAGGACAGAGCCAAAACAAAAACTACAAGGACGTATTTCCTTATCCGGGGGCCTTGGAGTGTCCGGTATGCCGGCTGTTCGGTTCCACGGGCCCCGGTGAAAACAACCGAAATTTTCCCGCACGCCTCAAGGTGCGGGACATGCGCCTGACACGCGAAAGCCGCGAAAAACTGGAAACCATCGATACGGGGCTCCTGTTTACGGAATGGAAATTTGAAAACGGTATCGATCGATTGACCTCCGCCGCCAATCCCAGAAACCTGGAACGTGTGCCTCGAGGAACCACGTTCGACTTCTCTATCGTCTACGATGTGGAAGATACCGACACCCTCACGGCAGACCTTAAAAATCTGCAGCTGGCTTTGCTCCTTCTGCAAGACGACGCCTTGGGCGGCCATGGATCCCGAGGCTACGGCCATGTGCATTTTCAGTTCACGAAAATCGAGGCGCGAAAAATCGATTACTATCGTGGCAAAGATAATCAGACCAAGGCCGTACCTGGGCTCGAAGACCTGGCGGAACTCGCTAAATTTTTTCAAAACGGCTCTGGCGGGTAAGGACAAGAGGGACCGATGAAAACATATCTTTTTCGTCTCACATTTCCGGTGGGGGCGCACTTCGGTCGCCAGGGCATCGGGCTGGAGGAAACGCAGGAAACCGTCTCGTCGGATTCTCTGTGGTCCGCCTTGATCAACGCCTTTGCTTTGATGGGTGAAGCAGGCGATGTGTTACACGAAATGGCCGGGGAGTCACCGCCTTTCGTCCTTAGTTCTTTATTTCCCTTCGGCCCCGATCCCGACGACCAAAGGAAGCGTCTCTATGCGGTGCCTCGGCCCATGACGTCTCCAGCCGTTCACGATGCCGCACTTTTGCAAAGGGCGGGAAAAGAACTGAAAAAAATACGCTACCTGGAACCCCACCATGTGCTGACATGGCTGGCCCAAAAGCCCATGTCGGCACAGGATCTGGAAACGGTTCAACAATGTGCCCGCCGGTTGGCTCGTCCCTGGAGTTCCGAAGCCCCGGAGGGCTGGTTTCAGACGAGCCTTCGTCCTCGAGTCGCTCTCGACCGCTCCTCCCAGAACAGCTCCATCTGGTGGTGCGGCGTGCTCCATTTTCGGCACGATGCGGGACTTTACGGACTGGTGCGCGTTCGGGACGACCCATGGAAGTCCAGGTTCGAGGCGGCTTTAAGGCTTCTTGGGGACATGGGCCTTGGCGGCGAACGGACTTACGGGTTGGGAACCTTTGGTGTGGATGGGTTTGTGCCGCTTGAGAAGGAGTGGCCTGAGCTGCGTCAGGCTCAAAAAACGACCCGGCGCCTGCTGCTTTCCCGTTACTTTCCGAATCCTCAGGAGCTACCCGAACTTGGCGGCGTTTTGGAGGCCTGGGATTTCGAGGAAAGTCGAGGCTATGTGGTGACGGGCCGCTACGCCACCAGTCTAAAACGAAAGCGTCTCATTTTTCTGAGGGAAGGATCCGTGGCCACGCGCGCTTTGCTCGGGCGCCTGGTGGATGTCACACCGGATCACGGCCCGGCTTTGGGGCTTTCCCATCGCGTGTACCGCAACGGTATGGGGTTCTGGTTTCCGTAGGCCTATGGTTTTGGAGGCTTTTTATGGCGACTCAGGCGTCGGCATTGACAAAGGCACAACCCGTGGAAAAACTCACGGTCCATTTCAACGTCCTTTCGCCCATTCATATCGGCACTCGGGAAGGGGCCCTGCTGCCCATGGAGTATCTTTACCACCAAGGGTCCATTTGGGTGGTGGACGAATCCAAGCTGGGCCGATTCCTTTTACAAAGAAACCTGATGGACCAATTCATCCAGGAAGCCTTTTCGAAAAACTTGAAAAAGCACGGGCTGAGCGGTTTCTTTGAAAGGCATGCACGCAACGCTCCTTTGAACCAGCTGGCACCCGAGGTGGCGGCCTATTCGGTTCCCGGGGGGCAGCCCGACATGGGCGAGTTTCGCCCATTTGTTCGAGACGGCTTCGGCCGAGTCTATATTCCCGGAACCTCCATCAAAGGAGTGCTGCGTACGGCTTATCTCTACGCCGTTTTAAAAAACGAAGCCTCCCACACTCAGTCCGGCCCGCACCCTCGAGAACGCGAAATAGAAGGCAGGATCAATGGGCTGAAAACTGAAAGAAACAGAGAGCGGGCCAAAAAGTTCCTGTCCGCCGAACTTCAGAGGAACCTGCTTCAGTCCTGGGATCTTGCGTGCGGGGGTTCAGAACAAAACAGGGACATTCTCAGATGCCTTAAGGTGCGCGACGCCTATCCGCTCAACGACAAAGTCCAAACACGCGTCATTCCCATTTCGTTTCTATCCAAGAGGTCCGACGGAACGCACTATTGGAGCCAAAAACCGCGAGGGGGTGGAGATTTGACGGTCTGGGTGGAAGCCGTGGTCGGGGGCACTTTTGTCACGGAAATCCTGTGGGACCAGCGACTCTACGAGGCGTTTCAAAGGGAAAACCCTAAGAAAAGCCTGCCCTTTTCGCGAACACCGTCGCCCAAGGAATTTTTAATTCTGGCGATGAAGATGAACAAGGATTTTCTTGCGCACGAAACGGCGTTTTTTGGGAGTAAGGGCGTCTCCGAAGCAGGTCTGGTCCGCTCTTGGTATGAAAAAACCAAGGAGAAAACCAAAGGAGCGCTTTTTCGCATCGGCTTTGGGTCCGGCATGCTTTCCACCACGGTCAATTTGCTGTGGAGCGAGAAGTTACGCCAAGAAATTCGCAATGTCTGCGGTCATGATCGGGGAACAGAACCAGCACCCAAGTCCAGACGGGTATGGGTCAAAAGCGAAAAAGAGTGCGTCCCCATGGGATGGGCAGAGATTCGTCTTGCCGACAGTGCGACTCCAGACGCTTCGAAACCCTCATCCCCACCGGCCAAGGCGAGTGACCACAGTGTCAAAACTTCGCCCCCCTCCATAGTGACGGCACCATCGGTCACCACCACCACGCCATCAAAGCCCAAAACCGCGACTGCTGCGCCTTCGGTGGCTTCCTCCTTGCCTCCATCTTCTCTCAAGCCGACATCGCCACGCGGCCACGTGCCAGAAGCCAAACCGTCTGCGCCTTCAGACCTTGTGGGCCAGGCCCGGTCGGTGCAGCTCACCAATCGGCTCGCCATGGAACGGCTGCTGGAGAGCATGGAAAATGCCGAGGAGGCTCAGGCACGCCAAGCAGCCCGAGTGCTCAAGGAACGCATGGAACGAGAAAGGCTTTGGAAAAGCACGCCGTTTCGCACCGACATCGAAGCCTTCCTGGAAGAGGACTAGCCGAGCCCACTGTGTCCATTTTCATTGCAAGGACCGGCTTTGTGCCGGTCCACCGGTCCCCTTGCACGGGTCCCTTTTGGATGGACGGCGTCCTCGCGGTCTGCACATTCACGGACGCGCAGGAGCGCTCCCCTCCAAGGCCAAGGGGCACGCTGACTCTATTTCCCGATATTCGCGGATGCGCAGGAGCGCGTCCCTCCGAGATTCGAGGGCCGGCCCATTCACGGACGGCCGGGAGGCCGTCCCCTTAAAATCCTGGGACCGCAGATCCACTTATACAGGCACAAATGCCTTCATCCACCATGCTCGCACGGCTTATTAACGGACACGCCCTCAAGGTTCAAAATGGACAACGGCTTCAATCCGGCGCCCTTCACGCTCCAGGGTAAAAACCATCGTCGAAGCCGGGCGTTGCACCCGTTGGTGCAGAGCTTGCCAATCGCGCACAACTTCTCCATCCACGGCCACGATTCTGTCTCCAGGCTGAAACCCCGCTTGCTCCGCGCGGCTTCCCGGCACCACCTCCACCACACGAAGGCCTGCTCCATCGGCCGCACTTTTCAACCGCACCCCCAGGCGACGCCCATGACCCGGAAACGGCTTTTCTTCGGCGGTCACAATGAGAAAGTCACCCGCTTCCACCGTCAGACGCTCCGGCTCCTCGTTCAGCGCCGTGGGCAGCACCACGGCGTAGCCATGTGCCACGCGCCGGCGCACCCGTTCGGGGATACCGAACCTGTGGTTCACATGCCCTTTTCCGGCCAGCACCACCACGTGATCCAGAGGTTCCTGCACAAGCCATAGCGCCAAGCTTTCCGCCATGGTCTCTTCCCACACCACTTGGGCTTCATAAAAGGTTTGTGCATCGCGTATGTTCCCCGGAGCGTGGGCGTGGTATTCCTGCTCGATATAGGAGCGATGGGCTGCATCGTTCAGGTCGAAATGCCGGGCAATCTCACGGCGTTGCTCATCGCTTAAGGAAGCCAGTCCTTGTCGAGACACCTGGCGCACCACGGCTGGAGGGGCATTGAGGGCCCGCATGGGAATGGATTTTTCTTGAGCGAAGCCAAAAAGGGGTCGGTACAGCGAGAAAGGAAACCCCCAGTGCCCTTCCCAATCCACGGCTTTCAAAAAGGCGGCCTCATCGAGATCGCCGCGAACCCACCGGTCTAGATTTTCCTGAGTCGATCGCGGGAGCATTTCCAACCCCACGCCGATGCGTCGGCCGCGGCGCCAAAGCCACTCCACGATGCGCCTTTGCACTTCATGGTCCGCTTCACGGGAATGGACTTCCCCCACGTAGATCACCCGCACCTTGGCCAGCTTTTCCATCAGGGCATCAAAACTGAGCTTCTCTCCCGTGTGCAGATCCACAATGTCGTTCACGGCCAACTGAAAAACGAAAGGCCTTTCAGGAACCTTGGACGCGCTCTTTTCAAGACCGGCGCAGCCCCCCAGGAAAAGGGGAATCACAGCCGCTAAAATGGAAAACATCCTCTTTAAGCGGTTGTGCATCATGACGAAAACCTTTCTTCAAGATAGTTTTGCACGATGCTTTGAGCTTCGGTGGGCGCGCTTCGGCGCACGAGGGGCCACAGGACTTGGCAATCGGCCACGGTGATCATGGCGTGGTGCCTTGGCGTGTCTGAAGCATTCGAATGAGGCGCCGGTTAGCCGAGGGAAAAGCGTATTGGTCCAGGCCCTCCAGAGGGACCCAAAGCCCTTGAACGGCACTGCGGAGCTCAAGGGGCTGGTCCGGGGGGTTCAAAACACAGCGAAAGGCATGAAGATGCAGGCGATATCGAGTGATGGCGTGACGAATTTCAGTGATCTTTCCGGTAATGGTCACTGTGACCCCGAGCTCTTCAGCCAGTTCGCGATGAAGCGTTTCCTCCGGCGTCTCTCCTTCGTGCGCCTTGCCGCCTGGAAATTCCCACAGACCAGCCATGAGTCCTTGCGGTGGCCTTTTTTGAATAAACACCTTGCCGTTATCGCACAATACACCCACAGCCACGGTGATCGCTTGCATCAAAGGGCGCCTCGGCGCAACGGGCCGATGGGCCACTGTATCTGCGGCGTAGGCTCGGCACCACGCACGCACCGGGCACTGAGTACAGCGTGGTTTCTTGGGTTTGCAGATCAAGGACCCCAATTCCATGACGGCTTGGTTGAATTCTCGAGCCCGTCCCGACGGCATCCATTCTTCCAGAACCTGCCGCAAGATTCTTTGGCTTTCCGCGTCTTTCACCGGCTTCGGCCAATCCAGCAAGCGAGCGCTGACGCGTTGCGCGTTGCCGTCCAGGACGGGCACGTCCCGACCAAAGGCCAGGCTGGCCACAGCCGCCGCCGTATAAGGGCCAATACCGGGAAGCCGGCGTAAGGCTTCTTCCTCCCAGGGGATGTTTCCACCATAAAGCGTCACGATCTCTTGGGCCGCCTTCTGCAATTGGCGCACGCGGCCGTAATAGCCCAGCCCTTCCCACGCGCGAAGCAACTCCTCCAGGGAAGCTTTCGCCACGGCTTGAACGGTGGGAAACCGAGCCATCCATCGCTCGTAATAGGGCAGCACCTTGGACATCTGTGTTTGCTGCAGCATGACCTCGGAGATCCAAACGGCATAGGGATCATAGTGGCGGCGCCAAGGAAGAGGTCTTTGGTTTTGAACAAACCACCCCACGAGAGCGAAACCAATGGGCGGTGCGGGCGCAATGGCATTTACGACAGGGCCGGTATCATGCGCGTCGCTCATGCGGTGTCCTTTCTGGGCGAAAGTTCGTGCGGGAATGAAATCTTACGGTTTCGACTGCTCGGATCGAAATTTCCCATTGCCATGCTTTCAAGGGAGCGGCTTTCGAGGGCCTCCTGGAATCAGCGGATCGGGAGAACGCGCTCCTTTCGAAGGCACTGACATGAGCGCCCACCTCGGTAGCGGAAGGACGACCTGCTGGCTGTCCACACCTCTTTGCACCCGCAACAAGCCGATCCTTTCAAAGAGACCCCAAGAGCGTACCCTATCCTTCGGAGGGACGGGCTCCTTTGTGTCCGCAACGATTTGCACCCGTAGGATCCGTTCCCCCGTTGAAAAACGCACACCAACGATTGCCTACCTAAGGCTTTTTCAACCATGATTCACTGTAAGAATCGCAAAACGTCTTGAAAAGCTTTTTGGGCGGGCGACAGCCAGCGCATCCGATTCAAGAAGCAAGCCTGCCCGGCTGCGAAAGACAAGATCTTATTCGCGCCAAAACCAGCTGGCAGCACCAAACACACCCCAAGGCACATACCCTGCGTTGACTTTTGCGGCCGGCCGTGTGTACCTTCAATGCGATCCTTCATGACATTTCCGGGGATCGGGACCGGGCACATCATCCTTGGTGAACCGATCGGTCTGGGCGCACTTTCTCGTGGAGAACCTCACCCATGATGCTCAAAAAACCGCTCTGGTACTGGGCTCTCACGCGCTGCCGAGGCCTTCAGGCGGCGCTTTTGGTGACCATCGTCTTTACCGTTTTTTTTCGAGTATTTCCCTTGGAAATGCAAAAGCGCATCGTCAACGAAGCCATTCGTTTCGGCAAGCTTCACACCCTCTTTCTTTACTGCGGTCTTTACCTGGGTGCCGTGGTTTTGGCGGGCCTTTTGAAATACCTCATCAACGTGCTTCAGGGCTACATCGGCCAGAAAATCCTTTACGAACTGCGCACGGGCATCTACCGGCACATTCTTCGTCTACCCCTATCCTTTTACCGGCGAACACCACCGGGCATGGTGATTTCCTCGGTCACCGGGGAGTTGGCTTCCGTTGGGGATTTTTTAGGAGGGGCCATCGCCGTTCCAGCCGTCAACGCGCTGACTTTGCTCACCTTCGGTGTGTACATGTTCACCTTGAACCCTCTTTTGGCGGCGTTAAGTCTTGCCGTATATCTAATTGAAATTTTTATTATTCCCCAGCTTCAAAAGCGTTTTAATCGCATTAACAGCGATCGGGTCACCACCACGCGAAAACTCAGCAGTGTCGTCGGTGAAGCCATCAGCGGCATTCAAGAAATTCACGCCAATGCGGGTTTTGATCTGGAAGCCCGTAAGGTGGAGCGTCTTTCCCAAAGACTGCTGCAATTGCGCCATCGCATGAACCTGTACCGGTACGGGATCAAGTTCACCAACAATTTCTTTCAGAGCCTCGGGCCTTTTCTTCTCTTTCTTCTGGGAGGCTACCTCAGCATCACCGGCCGCTTCAGCCTCGGGGCTCTGGTAGCCTTTCTTTCCGCTTACGAAAAACTCTACGACCCCTGGAAAGAACTCATGGAACTTTACCAGGGCTACCAGGATGCCCGCGTGGCCTATCGGCGCATTCAGGAAGCTTTTGACCTGGAGCCGGAATTTCCCTTGCAGCCCGAAGGTCGGCCTCCGGTGCAGTTGCGCGGCGCCGTGGCTGTGGAAGACCTGGTCTTTGAAGTGGAAGACCACGTGCGCTTGCTGGATCAGGTGAGTCTGCGCGCGGCACCGGGAGAGCGGCTGGCTCTGGTGGGACTGTCAGGAAGCGGCAAGAGCACCCTCGCTATGGTCATGGCCCAACTCTACCGCTACAATCAGGGTCACGTTTACGTGGATCAATGGGAACTCAAGGACCTGACCAAAGCGGACGTGAGCCCGCATTTAGGTTTTGTCTCCCAGTACCCGTTCATCTTTGACGGCACACTGAAGGACAACATCCTTTATGGCAAGGAATCACTGCGCATGAACTCGCCCTTCGCCACGGACTTCGAAACGGATCCACCGGAATTGGCGGACATTCTTCAGGTAGTGGATTCGGTGGGACTTACGGACGATGTCTTGCGCTTTGGGCTCAATTCCGTGCTGGATCAGGCCAGGGAACGCCTTTTGGGCGAAAAGATCGTGGCGTTGCGGCATCAGTTTCGATCCCAGTGGAGCGATGCGCTACAGGATACGGTGGAATTTTTCGACGTGAACCGTTTCATGGACTACAGTTCCGTGGCCGTGAACATCATTTTCGGCTACCCTGTGGAAGGCGGCCGCCCTTGTGAAGTGTTGCCGGCACGGCCTCGTTTCCGTCGATTTCTGAAAGAGGTGGGCCTGGAAGAGCCGCTGATTCGCCTGGGCTTGGACGTGGTTAACCGCACCGTGCCCCTGCTCAGAGACCTGCAAAACGACCCCTTCTTTTTTCGCCAATCACCCATCCTCCTAGAAGAGATGACCCAGTTCATCGAGCTTTATGAGCGATACGGAAGAGCCAGTCTTGATCGTCTGCCGCCGTCCGTTCAACAAACCCTGCTGGCCCTGGCGCTGCGTGTCATTCCCGGCGTTCACAAGATGACCGTGATTCCCATGGACCTTCGCAAGGCCATTCTCGCCTCCCGATCGCGCTTCAAGGTCTACTGCACCCAGAGGGATGCCGGCGCTTTTATTTATTATTCGGAAACGGCATACCTCAGCGGACGGTCCCTGCTGGAAAACATTCTTTTTGGACGCCTGAAGGAAGAGACTTCATGGGCATGGACGCGGCTCACCGAAGCCGTCGTGGATCTGCTGCAACAGGAAAAGCTCTATGACACCGTGCTGGAAATCGGGCTGGATTTTGAAGTGGGCAGCAAGGGGGATCGGCTTTCCGGAGGGCAGAAACAAAAAATAGGCATTGCGCGAGCTCTTCTCAAAAAACCCCGCATTCTCATTATGGACGAGGCCACAGCCAGCCTGGACATGGCTTCCCAAAACCGCATTCAGCAGCTTTTGGACCAAGACCTGCGAGGAAAAACGACGGTGATTTCTGTGGCGCATCGGCTGGAAACCATTCGCGACTACGACCTGATTGCGGTCATGAAGTCGGGTCGCATCGTGGAACTGGGACGCTATGACGAACTTCTGGAAAAGAAAGGGCTCTTCTATGAACTGTTACGCGGACACGGATAATCGCTCTCAGGAGACGGGGTGTGGCAAGCTCACCCAAACCTACACCTGCGAACTGGACGACAACCTGGAATGGCTGCGCCGCACGAATGTGTTCTCGTCTATTCCCCTGGAACGCCTGCGGCTCTACGCGCTCATGTGCAGCCGGCGACGCTTTCGACGCGGCGAATTCCTCTTTCAACAAGGTCAGCCGGACGACAAGGGCTATATTCTCGTGTCAGGTAAGGTGCAGATGGTTCGCCAGTATGAGAATCATTCAGTCATCGTCCATGACCTGGAACCGGGGGCGTTTTTCGGAGGGCTGGCCTTGTTTGCGAAGATTCGACGGCTTTTTGGAGCCCGGGCTGCCACCGACGTGGAAGTCCTCTATATCGAACGGGAAACTTTTCGAAAGATTTTGCGCCAATTTCCGGAAGCGACGGAAAAAATACTTGAGGTCATGATCCGCCGCATCGTGCTCATGGAAGAAAAATTCCTTGAGCGCCATATGCACGAGTGCGCGTCGGTCTGAGGGACGAACGCTTTCACAAAGGGAAAGGTGCCATGCCGCCAAAACCCGTGTCAACCGTTGCCGTAGAAAGCATGTTTGTCGACGAACTGGAAACTTACCGCGCGCAGCGCCGGGAAAAGGACTACGAACTCATCGATGTCAGGGAACCCTCGGAATACGCCGCAGGCCAGATTCCCGGAGCGCGCCTGATGCCTCTAAGCCGTTTGACAAACCTTTTGGGAGAACTGGCACCCGGCAAGGAATTGCTCTTTTATTGCGCCACTGGAGGCCGTTCCATGGCCGCCGCCCTGATGGCCGCTGAAAGTGACCTGAAACCGACTCGCGTGGTCAACCTTCAAGGGGGCTACATGGCCTGGGATGGGAAGGAGCTGGTGGATTATCCCAAAGTGCGCCTCCTGACCGACAAGGCGTCGTTGGCCGACATGCTGCAGGAAGCCATGCATCTGGAAAAGGGCACTTTCCGCTTTTAGACTCTGTCCTCGGCTCAGGAATCCGCCTGGGCCGAGACGGCCCAAAAACTTGTGCAATGGGAACGCCGTCACGCTCAGGCCGTGTATCGCTTACTGGAAGCCTCAACTCGCCAGGAACCCTTGCCGCCCTTTGACGCTTTGTTTGAAGCCTTGCCCGGAACAATTCTGGAAGGGGGAGAACCTCTGGAGGAAGTCGTCAAGAAGCTGGAAGGCCTTCCCATGTCGTCGTGCTATGCCTTTGCTGAATTGGCTTTGGACATCGAATGCCAAACCTAGGACCTTTATCGCAACGCCGCCGCAGCCGCTAAGGATTCCGCCGCTTCGGAAATCCTTCGAGAGCTGGCGGAGCAGGAAAAGAGTCACCTGACCTTCATCGCCAAGGTGTTCGCCGCATGCCCACCTGAGGACTCTTGATTCCATGGCCGAATTTTGTTCCATTAAATGTAGGCATTGAAAAAAAGTGCCCGAAAAGGGAGACGCTATGACCGGACGGCCTTTCAAAATGATCAGGCCATGCCCTGAAAAGGGCCCTCAAAGGGTTCTTTTCAGGGCATGCAGCCATGCCGACGGCCGGTGATTTCGGCGTGCCGTGTTTGACCGGAAAGCTTCCAAGATTGGAAGAAGACGCCGAACCCCCGCCAACTTTCATGGAGAAAGGAGGAAGGGTCATGTTTATTCAGCAATCGGATCTTTTTCGAGACGTGGAGCATGATCTCGTTAAGGCTTTCATGGAGATCAGCGAAAAAGTCGACGTCGCAACGGGGCACATTCTCTTTCGAGAGGGGGACCCCGCCACCCATTTTTATGTGATGCTCTAAGGGAATATAAAACTTTCATTTAAAGAAGGCACTTACGTGGCCTATTTGGTGAGTCGTCCCGGGGAGGTTTTTGGGTGGTCCAGTCTTTTGGACCGGGAGGTCTATTCGGCCACGGCGGAAGCCCTGATGGAAACGCGCCTGGTCAAGATGCCCGGGGATCGAGTCAAAACTGTTTTGGAAAAACATCTGGAAAGCGCCATGCGCTTCTACCGAAGACTCTGTAAAACGCTGGGAGACCGGTTGCTTAAAAGCTATGAAGCCATCACGTCCGTTTCCCACGCCATGACGGCGGAATCCCACGGCACCGGGCAGATCCTTTCCATGGGAGCGCCGCACTGAAGGCCAATGGGGGCGATGGACTTCTCGTCACGGGAATAAGGCCATCGCACCCTTGGGAAAAGCGGGCCAGGCGGGCGAGGCACTTTTGACAAAGGTCTTGCAGCGTTCTTTCCATGTGAAGCTGTCGAAGAGGAGCAAGCCGCAAAGCCTGATCGCGCCGTGCGGCGCTCCCACAGGATGAAACGAAAACGGGCTCGACACCCCGTTCTCAGACGTGCTCTTAGAGGTGTCGCCGGGTGCGATTTTCAACTTGCGCCAAAGCTCAAGGATGCTGCACAAGCTTTCGGGTACGGCGGGCGCCGCGTCGGCCTTTGATGGGCACGAACAAGGTTCTGAATCAGGAGGATTGAAATCGCCCCATGCCTTCGATGCTCTCCCCTGAAGAAGACCGGCGCGCCGCGCGGCGTTTGCAACGCCTCGTGGATTTCGCTCTTGCGGTCATCCGCCAGGGCCGTCTTTCCCTGGATGAAGCCCATCGACTGGTGGAAGGGGTCCGTCGTTTCGCCTACCGGGAATATCCAGACAAGAAAGAAACCTTTGAACTCATCTACACCCCTCGGTTTCGACGCGCCGTGGTGGAAAAATATGGCCTGCAATGAAACGCCCTTTAACGACACCCTCACCGCGGTGGGATGCCTTCGGGTCGGCCATGCGGAAGTGGTCGGCGGCACATCGGGCTGTACGGTGATTCTTCCCGAAGGGGGCGCCGTGGCCGGCGTCGACATTCGAGGGGGAGCCCCCGGCACCTGCGGCACGGAAAGTCTGCATCCCGTGCATTTGGTGGATCGCGTGCACGGCGTGGTCCTAACCGGCGGCAGCGCTTTCGGTTTGGCCGCAGTCGACGGCGTGCGCCGGTACCTCAAGGAACACGGTGTGGGGTTCGCCACCGAATACGGCGTCGTGCCGACGGTGGCTGGTGCCGTCATCTTTGATTTGGGCATCAACAAAGACGGCGCACCACCGAACGCCGAGCTGGGCTTGGAAGCCTGCCGGAAGGCCCATAGGGGACCGGTCTTGCAAGGGTCCGTGGGGGCCGGGTGCGGAGCCACCGTTGGAAAACTGCAAGGGCTGGCCTGCGCCACTAAAGGCGGGCTGGGATCTTTTTTCTTGGAAACCCCTCGCGGTGTGCGTGTGGGCGCTGTGGTCGTGGTCAATCCTTTTGGGGATGTGGTGGATCCCCACGGTGGACGCATTCTTGCTGGATGCCGTGAAGGACCGGATTCGCACCAATTTCTAGGGACAGCCCAAGCCATGGCGCGCCAGGAACGGTTGCGGGGGTTTTCTGTCGCCGACAACACGGTGCTGGCCGTGGTGGCCACCAATGCGCGCCTCACCAAAACGGAACTCACTAAAGTCGCCCAAATGGCTCACGACGGGTTGGCCCGCGCCATCGTTCCGTGCCACACGCAAGTGGATGGCGATACTGTTTTTGCCCTGAGCACCGAAGAGCGGGATTCTGTGGATGTGAGCATCGTGGGCATGCTGGCCGCACAGGTTGTGGAAAAGGCCATCGTGCGGGCCGTCCTTTCGGCCCAACCGCGAGGCGGCCTTCCAGCAGCTAGGGACCTGCTTCACGATCCCTCAGCCATCGAGCACCTTGTCCAATAAAGGCCGTTCTTCCGGTCCCAAAGGCCGCCTCGGCACATGGAAAAGCGTGTCCAAAATCATCTGCCGTAGGAGCAGCTCACGCCGCGATCCCGGTCGCGCCTTGCGGCGATCCTGCAATCATAAGCCGAAAGCAGGCGGCCATACCATTGTGGGACAGGCTTCCTGGGGCACGTCTTTCACGTCCAAGGTCCGCCTTCGGGCTTTGGAACGCTCAGCCCTCCTCCAGACCCTTGGCGCGCAATTCACGATCGATTTGCATAATGCGTTTGGCCAGCTGTTCGCGAACACGTTTGGGCATACCGGAAAACTGCACGGCAACCTCCTGAGCTCCCCGCACGGAGCTTGAAGTGCCCGGATCCTGGGTGCGGACCACAAAGGCGTGGAACGCATTGGGAACGTCGTCCAGATGCAAGATGATTTCCACGCGTTGGCGAAACTGCAAAGGAGGTCTCACGGTGGACAGGAATCGAGCCCCTCTCGTGGAAATATCCAGAATGCTCACCCTCTGGCCGTCCACCTCAAGCCGGATGCCGCTGGTGATGGGAGGCCGCACGCGATAGGCCATGCGCAGGTTGAAGGGCTCCACGGCTCCCAAGACCTTCAAGATCATGGCTTGGACCAGGGCGCCTTGGCGAATGCTGTAGTTCTCTTTCAGTTCAACGATTTCGGCAGGTACACCGTAGCGGACCTTGAATTCCCTTTCGCGGACAACAAAGGTGACCGTGCACCGCCGCCCGACATAATCCGGCTTCACATCGGGCGTGGGACGGGACACAACGAGCACGGTGCCGTCCACGTCATAGATCATGGCACGACGCACGTCCATGACCTCCCGATGAAAATCCACCCTGAGCACAATATCGACGGCGGTTCCGGGCCTTAAAGTCTTTGCGGAAGATGTCATAGCCGCCACGTTCGCCACACCTTACTCGAAACGCATCGCAAGCACTGCCGGCATGCCCCAATCCGCTGCTCTCCCACCCGGAGCAGAAACGCTCTCTTGCCATTCGGTAAAGCCCAGGGTTTTCTTAAAGGAAAATCAATGCCTCAGCCGTTTTTTGCGGCAAATTCCTTCATGAACTCCACCAGGACTCGAACCCCCTCGACCGGCATGGCATTGTAAATGGACGCCCGGCAGCCGCCCACGGACCGATGGCCCTTCAGGCCTCCAAGGCCGGCCCTCTGGGCTTCCTCAATGAACTTCTTTTCCAAGTCCGCTGAAGGCAGCCGAAACGTCACATTCATCCACGAACGGGAGTCCGGGCGGGCTGTGCCTCGATAAAAATCCTGGCTGTCCATGTAGTCATAAAGAAGGGAAGCCTTTTCACGGTTGACGATTTCCATTTTGGCCAAGCCGCCCATGTCCTCTTCCAACCATTTCAGCACCAGGTCCACCATGAAGATGGCAAAACAGGGTGGTGTGTTGTAGAGGGAGTTCTTTTCAGCATGGGTGGTGTACTTCAACATGGTCGGTAAATGCGCCGGGACGCGCTCCAGCATGTCCTTGCGAACAATGACCAACGTCACGCCCGCAGGGCCTGCGTTCTTTTGGGCTCCGGCGTAAATGAGGCCAAACGGCGCCGGGTCAAAAACGCGACTGAAAATATCCGAGGACATGTCACTCACCAAGGGCACATCACCCGCCTTGGGAAAGGACCGATACTGGGTGCCTCTTATGGTGTTGTTGGACGTGATATGGAGATACGCGGCGTCGGATTTTATGGGAATGTTTTCAGGAATATAAGTGTAGTCCTTGTCCTGCGATGAAGCCACCACACGTACGTTTTTGCCCAGGATGCGCGCTTCCTTGATGGCTTTGGTGGACCAGGTGCCTGTATCCACGTAATCCACCGGTGTGGCGTCGGAAGCCAGGTTCATCGGCACGAGGGCAAACTGCAGGCTGGCTCCCCCTTGCATGAAAAGCACCAGAAACCGATCGTCCAACCCCAGCAGCCTTTTGACTCTGGCGATGGCCGACTGCAGGACTTCTTCAAATACGGCCGACCGGTGACTGATTTCCAAAATGGACATTCCCGAACCCTTGAAATTCACGAGAGCTTCTCGAGCTTCTTCCAAGGCCGGCAATGGCAACATGGCAGGACCGGGATTGAAGTTGTAGATCCGTTCGGTCATGGTTTTTCCCCTCCTTGATCGCATTCACGGATGCGGGCCGGCGCTCTTGGAATTCTTTGTAGCGCCGTGTGTCAGTTGCCACTTTTAGGGCGCCAAGCCCGCGGAACATAAGGTCTTTCCATCGAGTGTTCGAAGCTACCGACCGCCTTTCCTTTTGTCAATGCCGTTTTCCTGCGCACGTCGTTGAACTTCTTGGATTCCTTTGTGGCGTGTGGTACCTAGTCAGCGCGCAGCTTTAAAGTCGCAGCCGCGGAACGTCGCGCTTAGACTGCAGCCCATCTATGAGACCGTCTGCCGAAGTGGCGGAAGGGTTTTTGTGTCCACATGGTGGATTTTGGGGCTCACGGTTGTGAGTGGGCGGCCTTCAAGACGTCCGCCAACGTGTGGGCCATTCACAGCCGGCCCCTTTGAGGCGCATCGGGTAAAAGAGCCTCCCGGCACCAAGAAGGCGGCTTTTGCGCGCTCAGCCATATGCAGACCGCGAAAGACCAAAGTCCCCGCGTTGGTTGATGCGGGCCTGCATGGACGATGCGGGCAGGCATTTTTCGACGAGTACCGCTCACAGGAGGTTCTCGATGACGGCATCGCCTTGGGTGACGACGGTGCTGGCATATGGAGACAAGATGATTCGCGTTGTGGAAGACGCGGATCTTTTGGCGTGGGCCAAGGCGGAAGGCTATGCGCCGTGGGCGGCGCAGCGTGAAGCGCTGCATCGAGGCATTCTTCCTGCCCGGTACCTCAAGAACCTGTGGGCTCTGTCCCTCCACGAACAAAAAGCCCTGGCCGAATCCAGCGTCTTTGTTCTGGGCTGCGGCGGGCTGGGCGGTACCGTGGCGCAACTTCTGGCTCGAGCGGGCGTCGGGCATTTGGTGCTGTGCGACGGCGACGTCTTCTGCCCTTCAAACCTCAACCGCCAGTGGTTTTCTCACTCAGAAAACATAGGCCGATTCAAGGCAGAAGAAGCCGCCGCTCAGTGCCTTCGCCTGAACCCGCTCACTCGCGTGACGTTCTATGCGGAACATTTCAACGAGGAAAAGGCCCAGGACTGGCTGAGTCCGTGCCATGCGGCTGTGGACGCTCTGGACAATCTTAAGACCCGCTTTATGCTGGAAAAGGTCTGCCGTTCCCTGAAGATTCCGTGGATTCATGGGGCTGTGGCCGGATGGTTCGGGCAGGTGAGCACCTTTTTGCCATCTTCGCCTGTGGGACTGGAAGCCATTTACGGCGGGCGCCGAGAGCGTTCCGACGCCGAACAAGCTTTGGGCGTCCTGGGACCGACACCCGCCGTCATTGGAAGCCTGCAGGTGGCGGAGGTGTTGCGCATCCTCACGGGACGTTCGCCGACCTACGCCGGCCTTTTGCTTTACTACGACGGCGAAACAGGCACTTTTCACACCATCCCACTGAGCCCAACCGATCCTGGACGAAAGGAGTCTCGATGAGCCTTTGGATTGCGATGACCGCTGGATTAGCTCTGGCCGTATTGTCCGCCGTCATGATCTACAATCGGCCGGTGCGCGCCCGCAACTTGGTGGAAGAAGCGTGGAGCGGCATCGAGGTGCAGCTTAAACGCCGCACGCACCTTTTGCCCAACTTGATGGAAACGGTCAAAGGGAATCTGCAGCACGAACGGGGTGTTTTGGAACAGGTCACTAAGCTTCGCGCTCAAAGCCTTTCCGCCGCCACCGTAGTAGAGCGGGCGTCCGTCGAAGGCGCCATGAGCCGAGCCCTCGGGACGGTGTTTGCCGTCGCCGAAAACTATCCGGACCTCAAAGCCAACCAGAACTTTTTGGATCTGCAGCGCACTCTGACAGGCCTGGAAGTGAACCAGTTGCACAAGAGCCTCTCCCGCGAGTACGAGAGAATCTACTTTGCGAAGAAATCCGAATACATGCTTCCGGGCCTCATCTTCAGCGTTGTGGTTGGTTCGCTGTTGATCGTCCGTACGCCGGAACCGCTCTTGGCGGGCTTTCTGGCCCTGTGGTTAAGTTTCTGGTCTATGGGGTGCGCGCTGCTGGGCTTAAAGGTGCTGCAGGCGTGGAGAATATCCCGGCGAGGGGGATTATCCCGGCGCATTTTCGGCAAATTTTCCGCCGTCGGCATCACTTTGTTTGCCCTGCCCTTTTGGGCGGCAAACATTGTGGTCTTCGGCATTTTCGCTTACACCGTGTCTCTTCTGGGTGCCCTCGTGTTGGGCCTTCTTGGCGCGGTGCATGCTCTTTTTTACCATCTTTTAAAAGCCCCATCCCACCTCGGCCGAAAGATTCTGGATCAGATCGAGGGGTTTCGGCTCTACTTGAGCGTGGCTGAAAAAGAGCGGCTGGGCATCCTGCATCCACCGGAAAAGACACCCGAACATTTTGAAAAGTATCTTCCCTACGCCCTGGCTTTGAATGTGGAACAGGAATGGTCTGAACCATTTGCGGACTTTCTGAAAACGCAAAGCGACGGTGCCCAGTTTTACCAACCAGGATGGTATAAGGGCCTGGATGCCATGGGGTTTGGAAGCAGACATCTGGCGGCATGGAGCAACAGTCTTGCTTCCGGTCTTGCCGGTGCCATCGCTTCGGCCGCGTCACCTCCTGGGTCCGGTTCAGGATCGGGCGGTGGTGGGTCTTCTGGAGGCGGCGAAGGTGGCGGTGGCGCCAGCGGCTGGTAAAGCCCAGGGCGGATTTCCGTGGTCAGACGGCACCTGATTTCTTACGGCGCGCCACAGGCCTGTTCGGCCCTTTTGGGGCCAAAACGTTTGGGTTTCAGGTTAAACACCGATAACTATCCAAGTTCTAAGAGGAGGTCAAAAGCATGGAATGGAGGCACATGGAAGGGGCATTTCCCCAGTGGAGCGGGGATGTCATCATTTTTTATGCCTTTCAGGATGAGGAAGCCCCTCTTTCCGGATTTGCCCGCTGGATGCCATCGCAAGCACCGTGGCTTCAGGACGGTCCCGTTCTCAAGGACTTTCGCGCCAAAAAAGCCGAGCTGCATCTGGTCTACGCTCCGGCTGATGCGGCCGTTTCCCGACTTCTTCTAGTGGGTTTGGGAAAAAGAAAAGACTGGTCCCTGGAAAACTTTCGACATGCCACGGCCATGGCGGTGCGCCGATGCCGGGATCTGGCTTTGGAGCGCGCTCTCCTGCCGACAGCGGCCATGGAAGGACTTCCAGAGCGTGAAGAAACCCTTGTGCGGGAAGCCCTCACGGCGGCTGCTTTGGGCTTGTACCGATATGACGCGCTGAAAACACGCGATGTGGAAACTTCTGATTGTCCCAAGGAACTCACCGTCTGTTCCGAAGGTCCTTTGCCCTACTGGCCGCGTATCACGGACGAGGTGAAGGCCGTTTGCGAAGGCATTGTGTTAGCTCGGGATCTGGCCACAGCACCGGCCAATGTCTTGACCCCATCGTTTATGGCGCAAACAGCCGCCGGCGTCGCTTCCCGCCACGGCATGCGCTTTGACGTGCTGGATCTGGACCGGGCCAAGGAACTGGGCATGGGAGGTTTTGTGGCGGTGGCCCAAGGCTCTCAGGAGCCGGCTCGTTTTATCATCATGGAACACTGCCCCGAGGGGCTCAAGGATCAGGCTCCCTTTGTCCTTGTGGGCAAGGGCATCACTTTTGACACAGGAGGCATTTCCATCAAGCCGGCGGCCAAGATGGAAGAAATGAAGCACGACATGGCCGGAGCCGCCACGGTTTTAGGAACCATGGAGGCCATTGGACGCTTGAGCGTCCCTCGGCGCGTCATCGCACTGATGCCGTGTACTGAAAACATGCCGGACGGCCGAGCTTACAAACCCGGCGACGTGGTCAAAACCCACTCAGGGCTCACTGTGGAAGTCATTTCCACGGATGCCGAAGGGCGCATGATTTTGTGCGATGCTTTGAGCTATGCCATGCAGTTTCAGCCGGCGGCCATGGTGGATTTGGCCACCCTCACGGGGGCGTGCGTCATCGCCCTTGGGGACCGTGTCGCAGGCCTACTGGGGAATCACGAGGATTTGATGCAAGTTATGCAAAAGATCGGCGCTCCACTGGGTGAGCTGTTTTGGCCCTTGCCGCTTTATGACTTTTATTTTGAAGATCTCAAAAGCGATGTGGCCGACTTCAAGAACGTGGGCGATCGCAAAGCGGGCACCATCATCGGGGCCATGTTTCTCAAGCAGTTTGTGCCTGATACCGTTCCCTGGGCTCATGTGGACATTGCCGGAACCGTATGGGCCGACAAGGACCTGGGCTGGATTCCCAAAGGGGCCACCGGCTTTGGTGTGCGCACTCTGGTATCCCTGGTGCAGTCCTGGAACGTGACAAAAGGGGCGTAGATTGAAATGCCGGCCCTTGATGGCGGCTGGCCGCAACGGGCGCCCCTGCACGCGCAAGGGTCGGCCTTTGCCTTTCACAAGGGACTGTGTCCTCGCGGCTCGCGGATGAGCGGACGGCCAGAAAGGCTGTCCCTTCAACGGAATTTGTTCCATTCCGTAGGAGCGCCGCACGGCGCGAGATCCGCATGGACCGAATCGCCAAAAACCGAGCGCCCGCCTGAAGCCTCGGCTCGCGGCGCTCCTGCTGAAGGTGTTCTCAGGAACGCTCCCCTAACCGCAAGGGTCTTTGCGTCGCCTAGCTTTGCCGTGCTTTTGGAAAAAACGCTGAGGCCAAGTGATGAAAACCAATGACAACCTGCCCTGGCCGCCTTTTTATCGGGTGAAGGAAAACGCGCGGGCTAAACACGTCATCCTGCGCGTGGGCGCAGAAACCGGGTTGGTACTTACGGTCCCCACGGGCTTTAACCCACGGCATATTCCCCGCGTTCTTGACCGTCATCGAGACTGGATCGAAAAGGCCCTGGCGGGCATTGAGAAACCATGGCGCGACTATCAAAGAGCGGACCTTTTGCCCCAGAGCATTGTTCTTGAGGCCGTGGATACCACTTGGGCCGTGACTTATCGGCCCGGGCCGGTCAAAACCCTGGAGCTGGCCTGGACGCATTGTCCGCCACGGCTGCAGCTTCAAGGGGATTTTTCTGATGTCCCCGCATGCTGCCGCCTTCTTCGCCGATGGCTTAGGGAAGAAGCCAAACGCGTCCTCAGACCCTGGGTGCACACCACCGCTCGGCAAACCGGCCTTTCATGCACAAAGGTCAAGATCACCACCCCGAAAACCCGCTGGGGCAGCTATTCGTCTCAGGGCACGGTGAGCCTCAATGCAGCGCTTCTTTTTCTGCCTCGAAAATTGGTCGAGATGGTCATCACGCACGAGCTGTGTCACAGCCTGTTTCCTCGACACGACAGAACCTTTTGGAACTTGGTGGCCCGTCATGAACCCGATTACGTTCGGCTGGAGGCGGCGCTGAAGAGCGCCACCGACCGGCTGCCTTTATGGTACCAAGCATCTTTTCTCTGAACTGTCTGCCACAATGAGTCTCAGGAACCGGGGATTCATCTGGGTTTCTTGAAATACCGCCTTTTCGGGCAGCCCCCTGCCGGACTCTCCTGACAACGAATGTTATGAAAACGGGGCACGACGGGCCAAGGAATGGCTCCTGCGGCGTGGCCGCGAAAGGTCTTGCCGGAACGTGCTCGTGAAACCCTTTTAAGGCACGCGGCAAATCAATTGGGCGACGCATCGGAGCTTGAGGCGCTTCGAATCCGGCTTTCCAATTCTCGAAGGGCCGCCCCTTCCAGAACCTCCTGTTCCAAAAGGGTTTTGGCCATTTGGTCCAAGTAGGCACGCTTTTCAGTGAGAATCGAGCGCACGCGGGTGTAGGCCTCTTCAATGAGGCGCCGAATCTCGGCGTCGATGTCCTGGGCCGTCTTTTCGCTGTACTCGCGTCCTCGAGGGCTCATGCCCAAATCCAAAAAGGCGGAACGGGGCTCTCGAGTAAAGGTTACCAGCCCCAGGGTTTCGCTCATGCCGTATTCCATGACCATGCTACGGGCAATGTCCGTGGCCCGCTGAAGGTCGTTTTGAGCGCCCGTGGATACGTCGCCAAAGACCAGTTCTTCGGCCACGCGACCTCCCAAAAGCACACAAAGGCGGTCCAGGAGTTCTTCGCGGGTCATAAGGTAGCGGTCTTCGGTGGGCATTTGCTGCGTGTAGCCCAAGGCAGCGATACCCCGTGGAATTATGGACACCTTGTTGACCGGGTCCGCATGGGGAACACTCATGGCCACAAGGGCATGACCCGCTTCGTGAAAAGCCACGATGTTTTTTTCCTTGGGGTTCATAGCCCGGTTTTTCTTTTCCAGCCCCCCGATGATGCGATCGATGGCTTCCTGAAACTCCGCCATACCCACTTGGTCCTTATTGCGCCGCGCCGCCAGCAAGGCCGCCTCATTGACCAGATTGGCCAGGTCCGCTCCCACGAAGCCCGGCGTCATGGCCGCCACCTTTTGCAGGTCCACATCGTCCGCCAGTTGCACCTTGCGTGTATGAATCTTGAGGATGGCTTCCCGCCCTCGAATGTCGGGTTTATCCACAGCCACATGGCGGTCAAAGCGACCGGGACGCAGCAGAGCCGGATCCAGAATTTCCGGACGGTTTGTGGCCGCCATGATGATGACACCCGAGTTGGCCTCAAAGCCGTCCATTTCCACCAGGAGCTGATTCAGGGTTTGTTCCCTTTCATCATGACCGCCCACGGGGTTGAGGCCTCGAGCTTTGCCCAGAGCGTCCAGTTCATCGATGAAGATGATGCACGGCGCGTTTTGTTTGGCTTGGGCAAAGAGATCCCGCACGCGAGCGGCTCCGACGCCCACAAACATTTCCACGAAATCGGACCCGCTCATGCTGAAAAACGGCACGCCCGCTTCTCCGGCCACGGCCTTGGCCAACAGGGTCTTTCCAGTGCCCGGAGCGCCCACAAGCAACACGCCTTTGGGAATCTTGCCGCCGAGTCGCTGAAATTTTTCGGGATTTTGCAGAAACTCCACGATCTCCTGAAGTTCCACTTTGGCTTCGTCAATTCCGGCCACATCGTCAAAGGTGATGCCCACCTGTTTTTCGGCGTAGATCTTCACACGAGCCTTGCCCACGGACAACACACCCTGAGGACCGCCGCCCATGCGCCGAATGAGAAAGCCCCAAAAGAAAATGAAAAAGGCCATGGGCAAAAGCCAAGATAAGATCGCTTCCAGAATACGGTTTTCCAAGCGGCCCGTGTAGGCGATACCGCGCTCATCCAAGAGCTGTACCAACTGAGGATCTTCCACGCGCACAGCGGCAAATCGACGATTCGCCAAATTTCCCTGTGTGATTTCCCCCGTGACGCGGTTCGCTTCAATCACCACATTACGGACGGCTCCTTGCTGAACCAGTTGTTTGAACTGGGAGTAGGGAATTTGAATGCGCTGCTGCTGGACCATGACATCACGAATCCAGGAGATAACCATGAGGGCCAGGAGAAAATACCAGAAAGAAAAGTGCACCTTGCGTTTCTGATGGTCCGGCCCTGCCCCACCCATGGATTCCTTGATGCGGTCCACCCAGTCTTTCCAACCCATCGGCTCTTTTTTGGGTTCTTCTGCCATTCTTGCTCTTCTCCGTCTCCGCAAGTTCCCGCTTCCGTTTTTTGACATCTTACAAAAGATTTGCTACCTGTGCATCAGTTTTTCTGAAAAGGGCTGAGGGGTTGGTTGCTCAGATCGACGAAAAGACAGGGAGGGAGTCATGAAAAGGTGGTGCGCATGGGTGGTGGTTTTCGTGCTGTTGTGGGCTGCCGGCGTTTGGGCGGCCACACCCAAGACAGGGGGGGACTCTGGTGTTCGGCCGAGGCGGCGACAGTGTGGGGCTGGATCCTGCTTTTGAAACGGACGGCAACTCCTTCATGATCTGCGACAACGTCTATGATCAATTGGTGCTGTATGCCGATGAGTCCACGGACATTGTTCCCGGCTTGGCCACATCTTGGGATGTGTCGCCCGACGGACTGACGTATACCTTTCACCTGCGCAAGGGAGTCAAGTTTCACGACGGCACCGATTTCAACGCCGATGCCGTGGTGTTTTCCCTCGGCCGCATGATGAAGGAAAAAAAGGTCAAGTTCTTCAAAACGCAGTGGGAATTTCCCAAGGAACAACCCCCGGCAGAATACTGGCTGTCCATGGAAATGGATAAAATCGTGGGCAGTATCGAGGCGGTGGATGATTTCACTGTGGTTTTCAAATTGCTGCGGCCTGAGGCGCCCTTTATCGCCAACATGGGCATGGATTTCGCCGCCATTGTGAACCCTACGGCGGTGCTGAAATTGGGCCCAGATTTCAAGAGTAATCCCGTAGGCACCGGTCCCTTTAAATTCGTCAAGTGGATCAAAGACGATCGCATCATTCTGCAGGCGAATCCCGACTACTGGGACGGCCGCCCCTATCTGGATCAGGCCATCTTTCGCACCATTCCCGACAATTCCGTGCGCTTTTTGGAGCTCAAAACAGGCAATATCGACATCTGCCAGTTTCCGAATCCGGAAGATATCGAACTGGCCTCCAAGGATCCCAAACTGAAACTCGTCTCGCAGCCGGGCATGAACATCGGCTATGTGAGCTTCAACCACACTAAGCCCCTCTGGCAGGACAAGCGCGTACGCCAGGCCATCGCCTACGCCATCAACAAAAAGGCCATCGTGGACAATATCTATTACCGACTCGGACAGGTGGCCAAGAACACCATTCCACCCACCATGTGGGGATACAACGACGACATTCAAGACTATCCCTATGATCCTGAAAAAGCCAAAAAACTCCTTGAAGAAGCCAAGTTTTTTGAAAAGCTTAAAGAAGCCGGCCAGACCAAGATCACGTTGTGGAGCATGCCCGTGCCCAGGCCGTACAATCCCAACGGCATGAAAGTGGGCGAAGCCATTCAGGCGGACCTCAAAAAAGTGGGCATCGACGTGGAGCTGGTCACCTTTGAATGGGGCACATATTTAAAGAAACAGTGGGAACAGGATCCGTCCATGGACTTGTTTCAACTGGGCTGGACCGGAGACTACGGCGATCCGGACAATTTTCTGGCCGTTCTACTGGACGGATACGCCGATCCCAACGTGCGCACCCAATGGAAGAACCAGGAATATCACGACATCATCGTGAAGGCGAAACAGGCCTCCAGCAAGGAGGAACGCATCAAGCTGTACCGGAGGGCTCAAGAACTCGTTCACGAAGAAGTGCCCCTCATCAATCTGGCCCATTCCATGGTGGTGTGGCCCATGAAAAAATCCGTCATGAACTTTAAGCTGCACCCGACGGCCAGCATTCGTTTGCACAAGGTGTGGATCGAGTCCTAAGCCTGGAATAGGAGGACCATAGCTTTCTATCCACGAGCGCCTTTTCCCGGCCTCATAGAGGGACCGCATGTCCCCCATGAGGGTCGCCCTTCTCGCTCGGTCCGTTCCAATACGCGTGAACAAGCAGGAGCATGTCCCTTGGAGGCCGGGGGCGCTTCGTGAAGCGGGTCCGAGAACACGTTACTTTAAACCTCTATATGATCGGACCGGCTTTCAATCGGTTTCGCCGCATCGTGAAGGGAAAGGGATTTGTGGTTGCCTTTGTTCTTCGACGCGTTTTGACCTTGATTCCCACTGTGTTCGGCATCTCTGTGCTGGTGTTCTTGATGATTCATCTGGTGCCCGGAGATCCCGCTGAAATGATGTTGGGGGAACGCGCTTCCAAACAAGCCCTTCAGGAGCTGCGCCGGGAACTGGGGCTGGATCGGCCTTTGCACGTGCAGTACGGGTTGTTCCTATCCAGGCTGGTGCGGGGCGATCTGGGCCGAGCTCTGCGCACCAACGAAAAGATCACTACGGAAATCGCTGAGCGCTTTCCGGCCACTGTGGAGCTGTCCCTGGCGGCCATGGTCTTTGCGGTGAGCCTGGGCATGCTGGCCGGTGTCATCTCCGCCACACGGCAGTATTCCGTCTTTGATTATTCCAGCATGCTTTTGTCCCTGGTGGGCGTGTCTATGCCCATCTTTTGGCTGGGCCTGATCCTCATGATCATCTTTTCCTTGCACCTGGGCTGGCTTCCTCTTTCCGGAAGGCTCAGCTATGACGTGCACGTGGAACCTATCACACGCCTGCTTCTCCTGGACAGCCTGCTCACGGGGAACTGGAAAGGCTTTCGGGACGCTTTGTGGCACATCGTGATGCCGGCTTTTACCTTAAGCACCATACCCATGGCCATCATCGCCCGCATCACCCGATCCAGTATGCTGGAAGTGTTGCGCCAGGACTATATTCGAACCGCCAAGGCCAAGGGGCTGCCTCCCCGTCTGGTTCATTACAAACACGCCCTGAAAAACGCTCTCATTCCCATTGTCACCGTTATCGGCTTGCAGTTCGGCATTCTTCTCGGGGGCGCTATCCTCACGGAAACCATCTTTGCCTGGCCGGGGATCGGTCTATGGCTTCTCAACGCGGTCTACGCAAGGGATTTTAATGCGGTGCAAGGCGGCACCATGCTCATCGCCACCGCCTTTGTGACCATCAATATGGTGGTGGACATTCTCTGCGCGTGGATCAACCCTCGAATCAAGGTGGCTTAGCATGCACGCCGTCCGCGTTGCCTCCCTTCCAAGCGCACCTTCACCGACCCATGCGGGTGTCGAAGTCTCCCGTTGTCCCCTTGTGGAGGCTCTTGGGCGGCTGCGAAAGAACAAGACGGCCGTGGCTGGCTTTTTCATCATCGTCTTATTTCTGGCCATGGCTCTCTTGGCTCCTGTTCTGGCCCCCCATGACCCTCTGGAACAGTCCCTCTACGCCAAACTCAAACCGCCGGTCTGGCAGCCCGGCGGCACCTGGACCCATTTGATGGGAACGGACGATTTCGGTCGGGATCTTCTCAGCCGCCTCATCTATGGAGCGCGCGTTTCCATGGTTGTCGGTGTGGTCTCCGTCTCCATCGCCCTCTTTTTCGGCACGCTGGCCGGATCTCTGGCCGGCTTTTACGGAGGGCTTTTGGACAACGTCATCATGCGCTTTATGGACCTTTTGCTGGCATTTCCCAGCATTCTTCTGGCCATTGTCATCGTGGCCTTTTTAGGGCCCAGTCTGCAAAATGCCATGATCGCCATCGGCGTGGTGAGTATTCCTCGATACGCACGACTGGTGCGAGGATCCGTTTTGGAGGAATACGCCAAAGACTACGTCCAGGCGGCGCGGGCTCTGGGTGCCTGGGACGGCCGTTTGATCTTTCTGCACATCTTGCCCAACTGCCTGGCGCCGCTCATCGTGCAAACCACTCTGGGATTCGCCTCAGCCATTTTGGAAGCCGCAGCCTTGAGCTTTCTGGGCCTTGGGGCTCAGCCCCCCACGCCGGAATGGGGAGCCATGCTGGCCAACGGCCGAGCGCTGATTTTGCGGGCCTGGTGGGCCGTCACCTTTCCCGGCCTAATGATTCTCTTTTCCGTCTTGGGCTTCAACCTCCTGGGGGATGGATTGCGCGATGCGCTAGATCCCCGCCTTCGCGAATAACAAAGGACTCGGTCTCATGGCGCCTCTACTGCACGTCGATCATCTCTGCACTTTCTTCTTTACGGATCGCGGCACGATCAGAGCTGTAGACGATGTGAGCTTTTGCCTGGAGTCGGGAAAGACCTTGGCTTTGGTGGGAGAATCGGGCTGCGGCAAGTCCGTGACGGCTCTGTCCATTATGCGGCTGATTCCCACGCCTCCAGGAAGAATCGTGTCCGGGCGCATTCTGTTCGAGGGCGTGGACCTTTTGCAGCTGTCGGAACCGGAAATGCGCCATGTGCGCGGGAACAAAATTTCCATGATCTTTCAGGAGCCCATGACATCCTTGAATCCCGTGTTTCGTGTCGGGGATCAGATCGCCGAAGTGCTGGAACTGCACCAAAAGCTGTCCCGAAAGGAGGCGTTGGATCGCGCCGTGGAGCTGCTGCGGATGGTGGGCATTCCTTCAGCGGCATCGCGCCTTCGCGACTATCCGCATCAAATGAGCGGCGGAATGCGCCAGCGTGTCATGATTGCCATGGCTTTGGCCTGCAATCCGCGAATTCTTATCGCCGATGAGCCCACAACCGCTTTGGACGTGACCATTCAAGCGCAGATTCTGGAACTCATGAACGATCTTCGGCGCACCACGGGCGCAGCCATTTTGCTCATCACCCATGATCTGGGTGTGGTGGCGGAAACCGCTGAACATGTGGAAGTGATGTACGCCGGGCGGGTTGTGGAAGAAGCGCCGGTGCGCGATCTCTTTCACGAGCCCTTGCATCCCTACACGCAAGGACTTTTGCGCTCCATTCCCAGCCTGGTGGCAGACGAAAAACGCCGGCTGGAAGCCATTCCCGGCGTGGTCCCCAGCCTGCTGGCGCTGCCCCCGGGTTGCAAGTTCCATGATCGTTGCAGCATTGTCATGGACCGCTGCTTCACCGAAGAGCCGACGCTCACGGCCTGGAAACCCGGTCACCAGGTGCGGTGCTGGCTGTACGACGAGTCCTCAAAAAAACCTGACAAGATGAAAGAATAGGGTGATGGCACACAGGGAGTTGTCTGCGGAAGCTCTCGTGGTTCTTCATCAGGTCAAGAAACATTATCCCGTCACAGGAGGCGTCTTCCGTCGCCAGGTGGGGGTGGTCAAGGCTGTGGACGGCGTGAGCTTGACGATTCACAAGGGGGAAACCCTGGGCCTGGTTGGGGAAAGCGGTTGTGGAAAATCCACTCTGGGGCGCGTGATGCTGCAGTTGGAGCGACCCACCTCGGGTTCCGTCCTTTTTTCCGGCATCGACCTGGCGGCGCTGGGTCGAGCCGAGCTGCGGCCTTTGCGACGCCGCATGCAGATCATTTTTCAGGACCCCTACGCCAGCCTGAATCCGCGCCAGACCGTCGGGCGCATCATCGGGGAAGGGCTGGTCATTCACAAGGTGGGCACGCCCGCCGAACGCCAGGAGCGCGTTCGTCACCTGATGGAAGTGGTGGGACTAAGACCTGAACACATACACCGTTATCCGCACGAATTCAGCGGAGGGCAGCGCCAGCGCATCGGCATTGCTCGAGCCCTGGCGCTGCAACCGGAACTGATTATTTGCGACGAACCCGTATCGGCCTTGGATGTGTCCATTCAGGCCCAGGTCATCAACCTGCTCATGGACCTTCAAGAACAGTTCGGGTTGACTTATCTTTTTGTGTCCCATGACCTGTCCGTGGTGCGCCACATCAGCGACCGCGTGGCCGTCATGTATCTCGGGCGCATTGTGGAATCGGCTGATCAAAAGACGCTGTACCAGGCCCCTTTGCACCCTTACACCCAGGCGCTCTTGGAAGCGGCGCCCTTTCCTGATCCGGACCGAAAAAAAGAGCGCAAAAGCTTAACCGGCGACCTGCCCAGTCCCCTGCATCCTCCCGAAGGATGCCACTTTCACCCCCGTTGCCCCAAAGTCATGGACATCTGCCGGCGCCTTGTGCCATCTTTGGAACCGGTTGCAGAAGGCCATCTCGTGCGGTGTTTCCTGCATCATCAGCTGGCTGAAAAGGAATCGGAGGCGAACCCATGTCCAGACAACGACCCAATTGGCACGAATACTTCATGCTGATTGCAAAAATTGTGAGCACACGCTCCACATGCAATTCCAGGCCCGCCGGGGCCGTGATTGTTAAGGACAACCACATTCTTTCCACGGGCTACAACGGCGCCATGCCCGGAGCGCCCCACTGCATTGATCAGCCCGATCTGCCCGACGGCCGCCCTTACTGCTATCGACGCAGCCTGGGGATTCCGGATGTGGACAAATACAACTTTTGCAAAGCCAGCCACGCCGAAGCCAACGCCATCGCTCAGGCGGCCCGGTACGGCATTTCCGTGGAAGGTGCTACACTCTACACCACCTTGGCACCCTGCTACGTGTGTCTGAAACTCATCGCCACAGCGCGCATTCGAGCCGTTTATTACGAGCACACCTATGATTCGGCATCCGCCCAGCGGGACCTCTTTTGGCGGCAGGCGGTTCGAGAAGCCGGCATCGACGTTTTTGAACAGTTGCTCATTTCTCGCGAAACCTACGATTACATTCTGTCCGATATTCGCAACATCACTTCCCGGCGGCGCACCCCCGCCACCGATTTTTTACCGATCGTATGAAACTTGAATTTGTTCCTCTTTACTGCCAAGAACAGATTCTCCGCATCAACCCCAAAGGAACCGTAGGGCTGCTCACCCTGTGGTCCCGCCCCGATGTGGTGCTGGAAAGGCTGCGGCGCCTGGGTGCGGATTTGCATTCCCTCACCAGCCCCATTGCCGCCGTTGGGACGCTGTACGGCAACGGGCTTCGAGAACTCCTGAGAAACCTTCTCTATAATCCGCAGATCGACACCCTTGTGGTCTACGGCCGGGATCGCTCCGGATCCTTGAATGAATTGCGGGCTTTTTTTGAACACGGGCTGGAACCCTACGGTGACACCTCGGTGGCTTATGAACCCACGGCGCTCGGAACCCCTGAACCTGCGCGGATTCGAGGCACGCGGCGCGTCATCGACAACCTGGTGCGGCCCGAACATTTCCCAAGCCCCCCGATCATCGTCTCTTTTGGATCGCCCAAGGACAATCCCAACGCCGAAGATCTCATTGGGTTTCTCAAGGGCTACAAACCCCGGCCCGGTGCGCCGGCGCAACGTCAGACGATTCCTTTGCCCCAGGTGCGCATCGCCGCCCATCCCAGCAATCCTCGAACCCATACCATTGTTGCCGACGATCCCCTGACCGCATGGAAAGATCTCATCGCCACGATGCATCGGTTCGGCGTTCCAGTGACCTTGGCCAAAGGGGAGCGCCGAGAATTGCAAAATGTGAAAGTCGTTGTGGAACATCCTCAGCCCGTTCCCGAAGCCGAGCTCCAGCGCTATGGCTTTGATCCCGTAAAGCTTCGCCGCTACCAACAGGACATGCTCAGCCCGTCTCTGGAACCGGATGAAACTTACAACTACGGTAACCGCCTGCGCGCTTACTTTGGCTTAGACAGCCTGCCGATCGTCATCGACCGCCTTCGCAAGGACCCTCAGGACCGCAAAGCCTACGCCGTCCTTTGGGATCCGCGCCGCGATCTGGCGGCTCCCTCGGGACATCCGTGTTTGGTGAGCCTCTTCTTTCGCCTTTTTCAGGGCGCCTTGACCCTCACAGCCACTTTTCGCACCCACAACGCTTTGGATGCCTGGCTGGTGAATTTCTACGGCCTCATGGCCGTGCAAGACCACGTGGCTTCGGCGGTTTCCATGACACCGGGTGCCATAACGGTTTTCAGTCATTCCATCACCATCGACGCGGGGCAGGCGGATCGGGCCGCCCTCATTGCCGCGGAAAGATCTTTCAGGTATCGAGAAGATCCCATGGGATATTTTCGCATCAGTCTGGACGGCCATGAGATTTTGGTGGAACATCGCTATGGGGATGTGACGCTCAAGACCTATTGTCACAGCAAGGCTTCCCGCCTTCAGCATGAACTGGCCCGGGATGGTGCCCTTTCCGACATCAACCATGCGCTGTACGTGGGTCGCCAGTTGGAACGCGCCGAACGCTGCCTTCGCGACGGGTTGCCTTATCGGCAGGAATAAACTTTCTCGCAGGACCCAGGATGCCTAAGGCCGCTTTTTTTTTCGATATCGGGCACACTTTGGTCACCGGGGCTGAGGCGTCCCCTCGACGTCTTCTCGGTGCAGCGCTGGGCCTGACCGACGAGCAGACCAAGATCATCGGCAAGCTCATTATGACTCTGCCGGCCGAAGAGCCTCAAGCCGTCAGCGAGGCCATCGCCAAAGTTCTTCCGTCCCTTGAGCCCTTCACGGTGGCACGGGAAGTGTGCCGCGTGTGGTATGAACAAATCGCCTGTGTGCGGGAAATCCCTGGAGCCACGCCATTGATTCGCCGCCTTAAGGAAGCGGGCCATTGCGTAGGGGTCATTTCCAACATCTGGCATCCTTTTTTTTTAGGCTTTCAAAAAGAATGTGCGGAAATCAATGCTTTGGTGGATTTCCACTTTCTCAGTTACCGAACCGGGATCAAAAAACCTTCTGCATCCCTCTATCGACAGGCTGTGGACGCGGCGCATCGCCAAGGCCTTGACCGGTGCTGGATGATCGGCGACTCTTACGAGTTGGACATAGCTCCGGCACGCCTCGCGGGCATGCACAGCCTGTGGATTCTGTGTCGGCCCGAAAGAGAGCGCCCTCTTCTCGCCGATATTCTAAACGCCAAAATGCAGGCACCCGACGGCTGCGTCCCGGAACTCAAAGACGTCCCCGACTTTTTGCAAGAAAAGGGCTGGCTGTGATCGCTGTGCTATGCATCTTCTTTGGCTTCATCACCCTCTTTGCCGCCTTGACCTATGTCCTTTATTGGTACGACACGGCCAACGGGCCCGCCTTGGACGACCTGCGCAACCGATCCCAAGGGCGCCCCAGGTTCTATGTCCTGCGGGGATTCCTTTGGGCGCTCATCGCCCAGACTCTGGCCCTGCTCACCTTTCCCCTGGGACTGCTCCCCGAACGCCAAAGGGCTTCACGGCCTTCTGCCAATACCGGTCCCATCATCATCACTATTCATGGGCTTTATCATAACCGAAGCGCCTTTTTGTTCGTGCACCGGGCCCTGCGGCGTGCGGGATTTCATGATGTGCGATCGTGGTCTTATGCCAGCTGGTCCGCCGATTTTTTTCAGAGGAGCGCCCAACTCGCCCGCGACCTGAGAGCCCTGCACCATGCCGAACCTTTGCGCCCCATCGTGCTCATCGGGCATAGCCTGGGCGGCCTTTTGGCCCGGCACGCGGCTGTCACTGTCGGTTCGAACACCCTGGCCGGATGCCTCACCTTGGGCACGCCGCACCAAGGAAGCCGCCTTGCTGTGTTCGCTCTTGGGTACCTGGGGCGATCCCTCGGGTACCGCAGCCCGCTCATTGAAAAGATCGAACGAGACGAAAGGTCCTTCGGCGCCCCAAACTTCTCCTGCGTGGCCCTGTCATCTCCCGTAGACAATATGGTGCTTCCCACGGAAGCTTTGCAACCGCCGGGATCCCATTGGAAAGTGCGCTGGACACCGCCCATGAGCCACGTGGCCATGCTGTATCACATGGAATCGATTAGGGAAATTGTTGCGTGGACTAAAGAATGCGCCTCCACACAAAACCGTTTTCCCGGTGGACAAAGCCAATCGTGAACCAGGAAGGACCGCCATGACACCCGAAGAGGCTCATTCCCTTGAGCAGGAATCTATGGAAAGGATGCGCCGAAAGCTGCGTTATCTGTGTCGGCGTCGGGCCACCCAGGAGCTGGAACTCATTCTCTCGCGCTTCTGGGAAGCGCACGCTGAGGCTCTCAAGGAACGGGATCTTCTTGAATTGGAAGCCCTTCTGTCCCTGGACGACATGGATCTTATGGCCATGTGCCTTGGACAAAAGCCGTTCCCGGCCTCATTTCGCCAGGAACTCACAAGCCGCCTTCTGGCCGTTCCTTTGATCAGGTCTTAGCCGCTTTCCCTATGACGGTTTGGCCGCGCTCTGTCGACTCGAGGCTGTCGGAGCGCCGCAAGGCGCCGGAAGGCATCGCGGCTTGCGCCGCTTCCACTGAACATGTTCTTGAACACACTCCGTTGGAGCTCCGGTAACGTGCGCGCCACGGGTCCCCTACAACACCCTTACCATGCATATTCTCGGACACGCTCCGTTGGAGCCCTTCGGAAGCGGGGCTCAAGACTTGCTGTGTCCGTAGGAGAGGTTTTGCGCGCCGGTGTTTTCAAGCGGTCGGCCTCCCGGCCGTCGGCGTGAGGTGCGGACCCGCAGAAGGAGCAGGTCCCTTTGAAAAAAACCTTTGGGACCTCGGGAACGTGGTCCAACCGATAAACCTTTCAAATCGCGGGAACGCGGTTCCTTTGAGGAATGGCAACGAAGCGGGACAAGCACGCCGGCTGTTTCAAGACCTTCAAGGCACATCGTTGGGCGATCCACTCGCCTCGGAGGAACACGCTCCTGCGCGTCCTGTTCTTCTCGGACCGGCAGGAGCAGGTACCTTCGAGAAGAACGGAGGCGCAAGCCCTTTGCCTCTAAGGGACGGCCTCCCGGCCGTCCGCCAGGGGTGCGACCCGAAGGAGCCGCTTCCTCCGAAGCGAATCCAGTCGGATTGATCACTGGATCGCCAGGAACCCGAGCTTTTGAGAAAAATTTGATGCCGGCAAGGTTCTCCCGAAAAGGCATCGCTCTGCCTTCTGTTAGGCGGGCACGTGCGCTGCCGCCTCTTTTGGCCGACTCAGCCACGCCTTAGCGCCGACGATCAATGCAAAGGCGCCGGTTACGGCGTTGAAACCCAGGTGAGGGTAAAAGAGAAGCAGCCCACAGACGCCTGTGATCCATCGTTCCACCGACGAAAGTCGTCGAAACAGGTACCCCACCACGCCCACATTGAGAAAGACCACCGCTCCGATGGATGCCAGGAAGCGCAGCGCGATGGCCTGAATCGCGGCCCATCCCGAAAGGGTTTCCGTGATGGGGAGAATGAGAAGGGCCGTGCCGCTGAAGGACAAGATAAAGGTGAGCCCGATGAAATACTTGGGTAGGGCGACACGAGCGGCAAAAACGCCTGTCTTGATGGGATCCGTCCCCATGACTGCTCCCGCGGCATAAGCCGAAAGCGCCACCGGGGGCGTGACCTCCGCCAGAACGGCAAAATAGAAGAGAAACATGTGTGTGGCCAGCAGGGCCGGTCCCTCCGGAGTGCCGCTCATGACGGCCAACTTTTGTATGGTGGGTGCCGTCAGTGCCGAAGTCAACACATAGGTGGCAATGGGCGGCACCCCCATGCCCAAGATCAGGCTGAAGACGCCGGTAAACAGCGTGGCCAAGAGCATACTCGATCCGCTGATCTTCAGCATGACAATGGAAAATTTGGATGCCAGCCCGCTCAGCACCATCATGGACATGATCATGTTGGCGGCGATGACCGCACTGGCGATATGCAAAAGGGACACGGTCCCCTCTTCCAAGGCTTCCCATATCTTGGCCACGGGAGGCCGCACCGTCTTGTCCGCGTAGGCGAATAGCAAAAAAAGACCGATGGCCACGGATACCGTGAGACTGATGGCAAACCCTCGGTAGATCAAGGCAATGATGAACAGAATGGGCACGAAAATGTAGGCGTAGCGCCAGAAATACGCCCAATTGGTGCTGGACGCCACTTCCAGGTGCGGCAGTCCCTCTCGGCGCACGTATAACTCGTTGTAAAGCATGATTCCCAGCAGATAGAGCGCCATGGGACCCGTGGCCATGATGATGATCTTGGAATACGGAATGGACAGCAGTTCCACCATGATGAACGAAATGGAGCCCATGACCGGGGGCGTAATGTAGGCAATGGAACCCACCGTGGCCACGACCCCTGCGGCCACCAGTCGATTGTAACGCACCTGATCATAGAGCGGCCTCGTAAGGGTCGCCACAAATTGGGTGTCTGCAGCGCCGGACCCGGAAAACATGCCCATGAGGACCGCCATGACGGAACTGGCTCGCCCTGGGGAGGCAGGGCTGCGGCCGACCAAAAGAAGAGCGATGTTGGCAAGGATTTTTCCGAATCCCATATGCGTCACCACCGCTCCGAGGGTGGTGAAATAAATCAAGTACTTCAGCGACACACCCGTAATGGAGCCGAAAATGCCGGCTTCCGTTTCGCAATACATTTTGCCCAGAAGCATATCCACACTGAAGCCGGGATTGGCGAAGGTACCAGGGATATTATGGCCGTAGGTGTTATAAAGGATAAAAATCATGACCAGGGTCGGCATGATGGGCCCGCTCAGCCGAAAAATCACTCCCAAAACCAGAAGAACTTCAGCAAAGGCCATGCAAAGATCCCAGGGTTCCGGCATGATGGCCCGATAAATAAGCTTCTCATAAGTGGCCACCAGGTACAGAAAGGGCAGGAGACTGAGGAGCCCGCAGATCAAGTTGGCAGGCCTGCTCACCTGGGGAATGGTGACGGACACCATGGTCAGAGCCCAGACCGCAAAGCCCAGAATCTTTATGAAGAAGGGAAGATCCAAGCGCATGAATTCATAGGTGAGCAAACCGGTCATGACGAGCAGGGGCAAAGCCCCCCAAAGACTTCTGGCCTTGAGCCGGTAGATGCATACCCAATACCCCAGAAGCGCAATCAGGCACACGTGGGTCGCCCTTTGCACCTGGGTTAGGTCCAGAACGGAAACATGCAGGGAAGACAAAGGCGTGTACGGGTGAACGACAAGGTAGAGATGGTAGAGCGTTCCCGCGATCGCCAGCACGTGGACCATCCTACGAATCAAAACGTCCATAACAAGGTCACCTCCAAACAGCCGTTTTGAATCTCCCACCTGTCGTCACCAACCAAGAGCTCAATCCCTTGCACACTGCACAGCTTCAGCGAGGAAGTCGTCTGGCGGGAAAGACACGTGTCTATGTCATAGGTTCCGAAGGTGTAGTAGTTTTCCGTTTCCTCGTCCGTTTCCATGGAGAAGCGATCAAATTGGGAAAGCACCTGAAAATGCACGGTCACCGGTTTGAGGGTCACGGAATTGGCAAAACGAAAGGAACCCCTTTGAAAACGATGCAGAAAGACCAGTTGGGTCTGGCCTTCCCTAGTGATGCGAACGGGTTTGATGAAAAGCCCTACGGCAAACAGCCCCAGCAGAAAAAACGTGCAGCCGATCACCGTAGAGCGCGTGGTCATAGGCCGTTCGTCTGTCTTATTTCACAAGGCCCTTTTCTTTGAAGTAGCGCACGGCCCCGGGATGGAACGGTATGGCCGTCGTGCCGACGAAGCGGGCCGTGTTTTCCGCCGTGGTGTCTTTAGACGGTTTGACGGAAGCATGGAGTGTGTCCAGATTCTCAAAGACTGTCTTGGTGATGGTGTAGGCCAGATCCTCGGGAAGGTTCTCCGGCCCCACAAACATGTTCCAAAAGGCCAGAGTGGGCACATCATCGGTCAATCCGTAGACGTCCTTGCTGATCAGCGTCGGGTCCGCTAGGCCCTTGAATTCTTCCATGAAAGCCGCCACGCCGGGATCTGTTTTTGGAAGGGGCACCAGAGCCAAATTCATGCCCTTGCGTTTTAGGGTATTGGCCAATTCCACAATGCTTCCGGTGGGCAAGCCGCCAGACCAAAAATACGCATCAATGGTGCCGTTGGCCAGAGCCTCGTCGGATTCCTTGGCTCCCAGTTTTTCCCACTTCTTGAAGTCTTGCGGATTAATGCCCGCCGCCTTAAGGAGATTCAAAGCGGTAAATTCCGTGCCGCTGCCTGGAGCGCCTGTGGAAACACGCTTATCTCTCAGATCCGCGAGGTTCTTGATACCGGACTGGTTCGTGGTGACCACATGCAGGTAATTGGGATACATCATCCACAAGATATTGGCTTTGACCGGCTTTTCTCCAAACTTTTCATGCTTTCCGGTCACGGTGAAATAGGCCGTGTCCGGAAGCACCGTGGCCAGGAAGTAAGTCTTCTTGTCCGAATCGGTCTTGTCTCGAATGAGAAGCATGTTGTCCACGGATGCTGCCGTCTGAATGGCCGTAGCCTGAACGGCGTTGTTCTTCGTCAGAATTTCAGCCACTTGCGTGCCGTAGTAATAGTAGACGCCGCCGATACCTCCCGTGGCCACAAGGACCTTGGCGGACTGGGCCTGCGCTTGCCCGATGAAAAGACCCATGACCAACATTCCCACCAATGCAAGCTTCTTCATCGTCCTCTCCTTTCTTCTGACCTCACATGCCCTGCTGCCTTGTTCCCAAGAACCTGCCCCTTTAGAACCCCGCCGGCGACTTCAAAAAAAACCGTACAAATTTTGTCGACAAGAAACAACCTTCTTTGAACACCAAAAAAGGGGGAAGGCCTCGTTCCCATGGACCCTTCCCCCTTCTCGCTCATCATACCGGCGTGATGCCATGCTTGCGGTCAGGAGCTTCTTCATCCTTGTCCAGGGTCATTTCCAGGCCTTTGATCAGGCGTCGGCGCAACTCCGCCGGCAAGATGATGTCATCCACGTGTTGCAGACCGGCGGCATAGGTAGGATTCACGTAGCGCTCCATGAACTCCTTCTCGCGCTCCGCCCGCACCTTTTCGGGATCCGACGCTGCGGCGATTTCCTTACGGAAAAGGATGTTCACCGCCCCTTGCGGACCCATGAGGCAGATTTCGGCCGTGGGCAAGGCAAAGACCAGGTCCGCACCCAGGTCTTTGCTGCACATGGCCAGGTATCCTCCCGCATAAGCCTTGCGCACGACGCAGGTGATCTTGGGCACGGTGGCCTCCGCATAGGCGTAGAGCATCTTGGCACCATGGCGAATGATGCCGTTGTATTCCGACCGAGTGCCAATAAGAAAACCCGGCACGTCCTGCAGGTTGATGAGCGGTATATTGAAGGCGTCGCAGAAGCGAACGAAACGCGACCCCTTGTCGGCCGCGTTGTAGTCCAAGGCGCCGTTGTACTTCATGGGATTGTTGGCCACGACACCGACCACATGGCCGTTGAGCCGGGCAAAGCCGATAATGAGGTTCTGGGCGAAGTCCTTTTTCAGTTCAAAGAAACTCCCCCGATCGAACACCACCTCAATGACCCGGCGCATGTTATAGAGCTTTTTCTGGTCTGTAGGAATGATCTCTTCCAGTTCCGCGGTTTCCCGATCGGGGCTGTCTTCGGGGATCTCATAGGGCGGTAGATCCTTATTGTTCAGCGGCAGGTAAGACAAAAGTCGCCGCGTCTGTTCCAAGCACTGGCGGTCGTCGGCCATGGTTCCGTCCGAAACCCCTGTGATCCGCCCATGCACTTTGGGGCCTCCCAGCGACTGCTCGTCGGTCTTTTCGTAGACCACGGCTTCCACCAAGGGAGGGCCGGCAATGAACATGGAACTGGTCTTGTCCACCATGAAAATGAAGTCCATGAGGGCTGGCGAATACGCCTGGCCCCCGGCCACAGGTCCCATGATCAGCGCAATTTGCGGAACAACCCCGGAAGCGGCCACATGGCGGTAAAACAGCTGGCCGTACTGGGAAAGGGCACCCATCTGTTCGGTTACGCGGGCACCGCCTGAGTCGTTGATGCCCACCACGGGGTAGCCGTATTTGCGGGCCATATCGATGATCTTGCAAATTTTACGGCCGTGCCGTTCCCCAAAGGTTCCCGCCACCACCGTAAAATCCTCGGCGTACACCATGCACCCTCGGCCGTTGACTTCGCCGTAGCCGATAATAACACCGTCGGCGGGCAGCTCTCTTTTATCCAAACCGTAGTCCCGACCGATGTGTTTGGCAAAAAGATCCACTTCTTCAAAGGTACCGGGGTCAAACAGCAGCTCGATGCGTTCCCGGGCCGTGAGCTTGCCCTTGGTATGTTCCTTGGCTTGAAGCTCCGCTCCGCCGCCGGCTCGCAACCGTTGCTTTTCGGCGTCCAATTTCTCCGTCAGTTCTTTCCACTCCGGTGCCATACCCCCCTCTCCTTTTATCGGTTCGGCTGATGGCCACAGGTGATGCCCGCAATGATCATCTTCTGCACATTGCTTGTTCCTTCTACGATCTGGTAGGACTTGACATCCCTGTAGTAACGCTCGATGGGGTATTCCGTGGAAAATCCGTAGGAACCGAAAATCTTCATGGCTTCGTTGGCGGCCCGCACGGCGCTTTCCGACGCATAAAACTTGGCAATGGACGTCTGCAGTTGATTGGGCTTTCCTTGGTCCTTGAGGTAGGCGGCATGGTAAACGAGCCATTTGGCCGCTTCGTGTTCGGCCGCCATTTCGGCGATCTGGGCCTGAATCATCTGATAGGTGGAAATGGGTTGACCAAACTGGGTGCGCTCATTGGCATATTTTACGGCCAGCTCCAGACACGCTCCCGAAACTCCCAAAGCCCCGGCGGCACAGCTCAGACGCGTGTTGTTGAGCATCCACATGCAGATCTTGAACCCTTCGCCCACCTGGCCCAGGACCGCGTTCTTGGGAATCTTCGCTCCGTCAAAAATCAGTTCTCCCGTCGGCGAACAATACAGTCCCAGTTTGGATTCAATGGCGCGCCGTTCAATGTTGGGATGATTGGCCACATCCACGATGAAACAGGTCATGCCCTTGTATTTCTTCTCTTTGTCCGTGTAGGCGTAGACGAGCCCCACGTCGGCCACCGGAGCGTTGCTGATCCACATCTTTTGGCCGTTGAGCTCCCAGTGGTCGCCCATGTCTTTGGCTGTGGTGCGCATGCCCGCCACATCGGATCCCGCATTGGGCTCCGTGATGGCAAAAAAGCCGATTTTTTCGCCGGAAACCCACCCGGGAATGTATTTTTTCTTTTGTTCTTCCGTGCCGAATTGGTTCACCGTGATGGCCGGACCGATGTTTTGCATGTTGAACGGCACGCGCCACGATGGCGAGACTTTGGCAATCTGCTCGGTCATGAGCACCGACTCCATAAAGCCCATGCCGTTGCCCCCATACTCCTCGGGAATGCAGCAGCCAAAAAAGCCCAATTCCCCCATCTTTTTCAGCCGTTCCCGGTTGAACACATGCCCCCGCTCTTCTTCTTCCACCGTAGGAAGAATCTCTTTTTCCGCAAACCGGCGCGCCTGTTCCTGGACCATGCGTTGTTCTTCGGTGAGTTCAAAGTCCATGAGCGTCCCCTCTCCCGCCTATTCGATGACCATCAAAACGTCGTCTTCTTCCACACGGTCGCCTTCAGCGACTTTGATCTCCTTGACGACGCCGCCGCACGGCGCATGCACGGAAGTCTCCAGTTTCATGGATTCCATCACTAACACCTCGTCGTCCTCCTGCACCGCATCGCCGGGTTTGACTTTGATTTTTAAAATTTTGCCCACCATCGGGGCCAAGACGTCTTCTGCCATGGGAATTCCTCCTTGTGGTTCGTGAAATTGACAAAGCCTCGACTTTTCATCAAGCGTGGATCTTTTTTTGAACAGCCTACCGAAAAACCGATCTGTGGCGGCGGCGCCCGTGGTGAAGCAGCCTCATGGCTTGCGGTCTTTCCACAACCACGGGTCCTGCTCCGGCCATTTCGCGCCCATAATCACAGCGCGACCCAACGGTCCCAGCCGTCAAACGGGCCCATGCCCTTCTGGCCCTCGAAAAGCATCATCGAAGGCCGTCCCACATTGGTTGGGGCACCTCCTTGTGCTGTGAGGCTGTAAGGGCGCCGCAAGCCACCATACGTTATCGCGCCTTGCGTCGCTCCCACAAAAGGTGTGCTCAGACAAGCCCTTGGAACACCTTTTCCCTTCGCTCACTGCAGCATCGAAAGAAACACACCCGCCGCCAAAATGGTCCCGATGACACCGGCGATGTTCGGCCCCATGGCGAACATGAGCAGGTAATTCTTCTTGTTGGCTTCACTGCCCACCTGGTGCACCACTCGAGCGGCCATGGGCACGGCGGACACGCCCGCGGCGCCGATCAAAGGATTAATCTTGTCCTTGAGAAACAGATTCATGAACTTGGCAAAGAGCACCCCGGACGCCGTGCTTACCGCAAAAGCCACCAAGCCGAGCAGGAAGATAAAGATGACCTTGGGCTGCAAGAAAGTGGCGGCATTCATGGTGGCACCCACGGATAAGCCGAGAAAGATAGTGACGATGTTCATGAGCTCATTTTGGGCGGCTCCGGCCAGGCGTTCCACCACGCCGGATTCACGAAAGAGGTTCCCCAGCATGAACATGACCATAAGCGGCGCCGAAGCGGGCATCACCAGGACGGTGACCAGAGTGGCCGCGATAGGAAAAAGGATCCGCTCCAGCTTGGGCACCTTGCGGGATTTTTTCATAACCATGGCCCGCTCCGCGGGCGTCGTCAGGAGTTTCATCACCGGCGGCTGAATGATGGGCACCAAGGCCATGTAGGAATAAGCGGCCACGGCACAACTGCCCAGCATGTGCGGCGCGAGCCGAGTAGCGAGATAAATGGTGGTGGGGCCGTCGGCACCGCCGATGATCCCGGTGGTGGCCGCTTCCGGTAAAGTCATGCCCAAAAGCCGGGCAACATAGAAAGTCACATAGACCCCCACCTGAGCGCCGGCTCCTAGAAAGATCAGGGAGGGCCGCGCCAGCAAAGGACCAAAGTCCGTCATGGCCCCCAAGCCGAGGAAAATGACCGGAGGAATGACTTCCCACTGCAATCCGTAATGATAAAACCGCCACAAAAGCCCTTCGCCCGGCTCCATCAAACCCGTCAAGGGGAGATTGGCCACCAGAATGCCGAAACCGATGGGCAGAAGCAACAAGGGTTCAAATTGCTTGGCGATAGCCAAGTACACCAGCACACCGGCCACCACCCACATGAAAACCATGCCGGGGGTAACAGCCAGCAGGCCCATTTGAGTCAACAAATTCAGAGAGCCTCCGTTCACGACTGGTCCTCCTTGGCCGTGCGAGCCACCAACCACGCCAAGAGGTGCATGGCCCCGTAGAGGAGACTTATGCCCAGAAAAACCCCCACTACTCCATTAGCAAAAATGATCAGCGCCTCACCCATGGCCCGTCACACCACCCCCTGTTCCCTCAATCGACGAATCTCTTCCTCCGAATATCCCAAAACGTGGCGCAGCACCTCATCGGTGTGTTCGCCCAAAAGGGGCGGATGCCTGTCGATGACGCAGGGCGTGTCCGAAAACTTCATGGGACTCGCCACCAGCTTCACGGATCCGGCCGTTGGATGCGGCACCTCCGCCACCATGTTTCGAGCCTGCACTTGAGGATTGGAAAAGACCCGGTCCAAAGTGTTAATGGGTCCACAGGGAATTTTCAGCCGATCCAGAGCCTCCAGCCACTCGTCACCGGTTTTTTGCAGCATGGCTTGCGCCACAAAGGGTATGAGCTCCTTGCGGTGAATGACCCGCTGAGGGTTAGTGGCAAAACGTGGGTCATCCGCCAACGATTCCAGGCCGGCCAGGCGGCAAAAATCCTGCCACTGCCGGTCGTTACCCACCGCCAGGGCAATATAGGTCCCGTCCTTGCACTGGAACGGTTCGTAAGGCACGATGTTCGGGTGAGCGTTCCCGTAGCGCTTGGGGGTTTCTCCGGAAATCAGATAGTTGCTGCCGACATTGGCGAGCCAGGCCACCACGGCGTCCAAAAGGGCCACATCGATGTATTGGCCGCGGCCGGTAAGGGTTCTGTAGTAGAGGGCCGCCAGAATGGCACTGCAGGCAAAGAGCCCGGCCGTGATGTCCACGATAGCCACGCCCACTTTCATGGGAGGACCGTCAGGGTCCCCGGTGATGCTCATGATACCGCCCATGCCCTGTATCGTAAAATCGTAGCCGGGCTTGTCCTTGTAGGGACCATTCTGGCCGAAACCCGTAATGGAACAGTAGATCAACCCAGGATTGAGGGTTTTCAAATCTTCATAACCTAAGCCCATTTTGGCCAGGGTCCCCACCTTGTAATTTTCAATGAGAATGTCACTTTGCGAGGCCAGAGCACGAATGATGCGCCGACCCTCTTCCTTTTTTAAATCGACAGTGATGCTGCGCTTGTTACGATTGACACACAGGTAATAAGCGGCTTCCCCGCCCGCTTCCGGCGGCCCCCACTGGCGGGTGTCGTCCCCGGCGCCGGGACGTTCCACCTTAATCACATCCGCCCCCATGTCTCCCAGCATCATGGAACAATAAGGCCCAGCAAGGACCCTCGACAAATCCAACGCCTTGATACCGCTTAACGGCCCGGCTTGCTCCTTCATGCGCCCTCCTTTTTTCATGTCCACCGTCTTTGTCACCGCACACCACGCTCACGGCATCGTGGGATAAGCTCCGCGCCAGCCCATGCGTCGAGAAAGTTCCCCTCCGGCCTTCAACAGCTGCTCAAGACACCGGTTCTTGTGCTCCGAATCCGTGAATCGCAGTTCCGGCAGCGCCAGGCTGAGTGCCGCAAGCACGTGGCCGTTATGGGAAAAGATGGGAACACTTAAAGACCCCAGTCCCAAGGTGCGCTCTGCCAGGCTTTCCGCCCATCCGCGACGGCGGATCGCTGCGATGTCGGCCCAGAGCTCTTCCGGATCCACCTTGGTGTTGGCCGTCAAAGGAGTCAGACGAACCTCGGCCAAGTAACCCTCCACGAACGCCTTGGGAGCGAAAGCCAAAAGGCATTTGGAGGAAGCTCCGGCATAGAGCGGTGAACGGTTTCCCACGGGCATGCCGGCTTTGAGAGACTGGGTGGATTCCACACTGTCCACGCAGAGCCTCTCGCGCCCGTCCAGCACATTGAGATGCACCGTCTCCCCCGTTTCCAAAGCCAGCCGGCGCATGACGGGCCCCGCTTCCTGCACAATGGCGTGCTGGCTCTGCAACACTTCCAGGAACCGGTAGTAGATGGGACCCAGCCGGTACTGTTGGGTCTGCGGATCCTGGTCGATGAAGTGATACGCCTTCAAGGTCTGCAACACCCTCTGAATCGTTGCCGGGCTGAACCCCAAATGGGCAGCCAGTTCCCGCACACCCCAGTGAGGCCGATCCACTTGGAAAGCCAAGAGGACCTGCAACGCTTTTTCAATGGCGTTGGGTTGTCCCTCTCGTTTCATAATACACAACACCGTTTTTTAAGAAACCGTTACCAGACCCCTCACCGGCTTGTCAAGCCTTTGGTGCGCGGGTGCTCAAGAGCTCGTCCAAGGCGGCGTGTCGCCATAGTGGGCGGTCTCATGGCGCAACCCGATGCGCACGGCGCGCCAGGGTGTCACCGCAAAGGCGCAGAAGATCCAGAGCTATTCTGAGCGCCGCCTCTGCGCACTCAGGGTCTCTGCCGTGAGTTTCCCCGGGATCCCCGCGTTGAATTTCCTGAACTTGTGCGTTATAGAACCGAGGCGGCGCCCCCCGAAGGCCGCCATGGACATCACACAGGGAGTCAACACACCATGATCGGTGCCTTGTTAAAGAAGGTTTTTGGCACGCATAATGAGCGCAACATCAAACGCATCGCCCCCTTGGTGGATGCCGTCACGCAATGGGAACCGTCCCTGAGAAAGCTTAGCGACCAAGCGTTGCAGGCCAAGACCGTGGAATTTCGCGAGCGGGTCTCGCGCGGTGAACCCTTGGATGATCTTTTGCCCGAAGCCTTTGCCGTGGCCCGTGAAGCCGCCACGCGAACCCTGGGCATGCGCCCCTTTGATGTGCAAGTCATTGGCGGCATCGTTTTGCATCAAGGCAAGATTGCCGAAATGAAAACGGGCGAAGGCAAGACGCTGGTGGCCGTCCTGCCGGTCTATCTTAACGCCCTGACCGGTCGCGGCGTCCATGTCGTGACGGTCAACGACTATCTGGCCAAGCGCGACAGTGAATGGATGGGCGCGGTATACAGGTTCCTGGGGCTTTCCGTAGGCTGTATCGTGCACGGCTTGGACGACAGGGAACGCAAAACCGCTTACGACTGTGATGTGACCTATGGCACCAACAACGAGTTCGGTTTCGATTACCTCAGGGACAATATGAAATTCCGCCTGGAAGACATGGTGCAGCGGGAACTCAACTATGCCATCGTGGACGAAGTGGACAGCATACTTATCGACGAGGCGAGAACCCCGCTGATTATTTCCGGACCGGCCGAAAAATCCACCCAGCTCTACGTGCGGGTCAACCGCATTATCCCGCACCTCAAGCCCGAAGTACACTACACGAAGGAAGAAAAAAGCCGCACCGTGACCCTGACCGAAGAGGGTGTCGCCGCCGCCGAATCCCTGCTCGGCGTGGAAAACCTCTATGATCCTCGAAATATGGATCTTCTCCACCACGTGCAGCAAGCTCTGCGGGCTCACACCCTCTTCCAGAAAGATGTGGACTACATCGTCAAGGACGGCAAGGTCATCATCGTCGACGAATTCACCGGGCGGCTCATGCCCGGTCGGCGCTACAGCGACGGGCTCCATCAAGCCCTGGAAGCGAAGGAAGGCGTACGGGTGGAAAACGAAAATCAAACCTTGGCTTCCATCACTTTTCAGAATTATTTTCGCATGTACAAAAAATTGGCCGGCATGACCGGAACAGCCGATACGGAAGCCGAAGAATTTGCCAAGATCTACAATCTGGAAGTCGTCATTATTCCCACCCACAAGCCCATGATCCGCACTGACCACCCCGACTGCATTTACCGCACCGAACGGGAAAAATTTCAGGCGGTCGTCCAGGAAATCAAGGAACTCCACGCCCAAGGCCGCCCTGTGCTGGTGGGCACGGTGAGCATCGACAAATCGGAAATGCTCAGCCGCATGCTCAAGCGCGAAGGCATCCCTCACCAGGTGCTCAACGCCAAGCACCACGAAAAGGAAGCGGAAATCGTCGCCAAGGCTGGCCAAAAGGGCGCTGTGACCATCTCCACCAACATGGCCGGACGCGGCACAGACATTGTGCTGGGACCAGGGGTAGCGGAGCTGGGAGGGTTGCACATTTTGGGAACGGAACGCCACGAAGCCCGGCGCATCGACAATCAGTTGCGCGGCCGCGCAGGCCGACAAGGCGACCCTGGCTCTTCACGCTTCTACCTCAGCCTGGAAGACGACCTTATGCGCATCTTCGCCGCGGACCGCATTTCGGGTTTGATGCAGCGCATCGGCATGGAAGAGGGCGAGCCCATTGAGCATCGGTTGGTCTCACGCGCCATCGAAAACGCTCAAAAACGCGTGGAAGCCCACAATTTTAGTATTCGTAAGCACCTTTTGGAGTACGACGACGTCATGAACCAGCAGCGGGAGCTGATCTATCGCCAACGCCGGGAAGCCCTGAAAGGCGGAAACCTCAAGCCCGCGATCATGGACATGGCCGAAGAGCTTCTTCTGGACATCATTGCATCCACGACGGACGAGAAATCCTATGCTGAAGACTGGAACCTTGAGGCCCTGCAGAGGGAGGTGCAACGTCTGTTCGGTTCGGGGCTGGTACCGTCGGCCGCCGAATTATCCGACATGAGGCCTGAAGACCTGAAGGCACTCCTCTGGCAGCGGGTCCAAGAACGCTACGACGCCAGGGAAAAAGAACTCGGCGAAAACCTCACGCGGGATCTGGAAAACTACGTGCTCCTTCAGACCCTCGACAGCCTGTGGAAAGACCATCTGCTCAACATGGACCACCTGAAGGAAGGCATCGGGCTTCGAGGCTACGCTCAGCAGGATCCTCTGGTGGCCTACAAGCGAGAGGCCCATGCTTTGTTCGATGACATGATTCATCGACTCAAGGAAGAAACAGTGCGCGTTTTGTTCCACGTGCAGGTTCGTCAAGAAGAAAAGGTCCAGCAGCTTCCCCAGGAACAGGAAAACCAACCCATGTACTACGGTCCGGCCGACGGCCCACGGCCCCCGCAAACCGTCAAGAAGGATAAGAAGGTGGGCCGCAATGATCCGTGTCCTTGCGGAAGCGGCAAGAAATACAAAAAGTGCTGCGGAAAGTGAGGCGAAAGCCCATGCATCAAGAGCCCAGTGCGGGAACGGTGCAGCGGGGAAATTTTCACGTGCCGGGATTTCGCGTGGCTGCGGCCATGAGCGGCATGCGCTACAAGAATCGACCGGATTGCGCTCTGATCGTCAGCGACGCTCCGGCCGCGGCGGCCGGCGTTTTCACACGCAATCGATTCTGTGCCGCACCCGTGGTGCTGTGCAAGGAACACTTGGAGACGGGCCGGGGTCGTGCTCGCGCGGTCCTCATCAATGCGGGCATAGCCAATGCGTGCACGGGAGAAGAAGGGCTGCGGCGGGCACGTCTCAGCGCTGCGCGTCTCGCCTCCTTGTTGGATATAGATCCCCTGGAAGTGCTTGTGGCGTCCACGGGTGTCATCGGCCCTCAGTTGCGCCTGGAACCCCTCAACGAAGCCCTGCCTCAGCTCATCGCCTCGCTGCAGCCTGAAAGGTGGCTGGACGCCGCCAAGGCCATCATGACCACGGACACGGTGCCGAAGACCGCTTGGGCCCGCACACAGCTGGCCGGCACGCTTATCACCTGCGGCGGCATCGCCAAAGGATCCGGCATGATTTCACCCGACATGGCCACCATGCTCGCCTTTGTGACCACGGACGCGGCCCTCGCCCCCAACGTTCTCCGCCACTGGCTCATGGAATCCGTCAACCGTTCCTTTAACCGCATCACCGTGGACGGGGACACCAGCACCAACGACACAGTTTTGGTTCTGGCGGGCGGTACGGCTGGGCATGCCGTCATCACCGATCCCTCGAGCCCGGAAGCCAAAGCTTTTGGCGCCCTCCTCACTCAGGTGTGCGTAGATCTTGCTCAACAAATTGTTCGAGACGGCGAAGGGGCCACCAAATTTGTGGCCGTGACGGTATGCGGCGCCATGAGTCGAGAGCGGGCTCTGACCGTCGCACGCACCGTGGCCAATTCCCCTTTGGTGAAAACCGCTCTTTTTGGTCAGGACGCCAACTGGGGTCGCGTGGTGGCCGCAGCCGGTCGCTCCGGCGTCGACTTTGACCCCGACCGGGTGAGCCTTCATTTTGAAGACGTGTGCATCTTTCGCAACGGTCAGCCCGTGCAGGACGAAGCCCTCGAAGCCAAGGCCTCAGCCGTGCTTCGACAAAAGGACATTTGCATGACCTTGGATTTGGGGGAAGGCAGCGAGTCGGAGACGGTCTATACGTGCGATTTCTCATATGATTACGTGAAGATCAACGCCGATTATCGTTCGTGAAAGGAGCCCGCCCATGAGTGCCTCGTTTAAGCCCGCCGCGCTGACCCCTGGAGATGCAGTGCCGTCCTTTTCCCTTCTCGACCAAGACGGCAACGTGGTTCGACCGGAAGACTTCGCCGGATCAAAACTATTCATTTTCTTTTATCCCCGAGCGAATACGGGCGGATGTACCGCCCAGGCCGTCGCCGTTCAGGAAATCTTGCCGCAGCTTAACGCCCTTGGGGTCAAGGTGCTCGGCATCAGCCCTGATTCCCCCACGGCGCAGAAACGCTTCGCCGAAAAACACGGGCTGCGGTTTCCTCTGCTTTCCGATGCGGATCACATGGTGGCCGAAACCTTCGGTGTATGGGGAGAAAAACAGGTTCGAGGAAAAAGCGTCCAAGGCATCGTGCGTTCCGGCTTTCTCTTTGATGCGGCGGGAATTTTGCAAAAGGCCTGGTCCCCCGTCTCGCCGAAGGACACAGTGCCGAAGCTGATGGAAGCTCTGAAAGCCGCGCCGTAATGGAGGAGCGTTCGTCCCGAGGGACAACCCAGGGAAAGGCTGGGATACGGCCGAGTTGTCACGCGCCAGCGAAGGAACACCCTCTCGGCCGTCCGAAAACCTCTGGACATTGAGAGCGCGCTCCCTTTGCATCCACGGCGTGCCTCGATCAACGAGGCGACGGCCTCTCGGCCGTCCAAAAGTGAGCGGAAGGCGCTTGAGTTTTTGCCCTCCAGGAGGGTGCCGACCGCCAGACCCCATTGTGCCCCCGCGGGGCTGAGACACCATACAGCCAACGATGACGTCAAAATGTTCTGCATCCGTTGACCGTCACAGATAGTACTTGTGCAAATAGTCCAATACCATGCGATGGGTGTTGAACACAGGGCAGACGTCGGCTATGGAGTTTTTCATAATCTGCACCCAGTGCTTTGGATTGGCATAGTATGTGGTCACCATGTCGTCGATATCCCGGTAAAGATCGGCGGCGGCTTCCTCGTCGCTTTGGTCCTCATCATCTCCGACCGCCCAGCCGTTGACGCGATCCCGACAGGCTTCCCGCCACCAGCCGTCCAGCACGCTCATGTTGACCCCGCCGTTAAAGCAGACCTTCATGCCGCTGGTGCCGCAGGCTTCTCGAGGGCGGCGCGGCGTGTTGAGCCACACGTCGGTGCCTTGGGTCATGAGGGCGCCGAGCCACATGTTGTAGTTGGGCACATAGACGATGCGAAGTTTTTCTTCGTATTTTTTGGCCATGTGGACGATTTCCTTGATGAGTTCCTTGCCTGCGCCGTCCTGGGGATGCGCCTTGCCGGCAAAGATGTATTGAACACGGTCAAAGGAAAGGTTCACCAAGTATTCCAGGTCGGTCAGGATCAAGGTGGCGCGCTTGTAGGAAGCCGCACGGCGCGCAAACCCCACGGTGAGAAACTGCTCACTGAAGCCGGCGCCGGAAATGGCGTTGATGTAACTGATAAGGCGCTTTTTGGCCGCTTTTTTGGCTTCACGCACGGCCTCGTCGGGAATGTCTCGCGCCTTGGCCAGGTGCTGCGGCTGTTCGCGCCATCCCGGGCAATATTGGTCGTAGAGCGCCTGAAACTCCGGCCCAGTCCACGTCAAATGGTGCACCCCGTTGGTGATGTGGCCGATGTCAAAACCGGGAAACATCTCCCGAGACACCTCGCCGTGCAGTTCGCTCACCCCGTTGCTGGCGCGCGAAAGGTTCAGAGCCAGTATGGTGGTGTTGAGGGCCTCCTGTCCCGCCAGATCTCGAATGTTGGGAGGCAGATAGCCCTGAAGGACCGCTTGAGCCATGCCGTAATCGAAAATGTCATGGCCTGCGGGCACAGGTGTGTGTGTGGTAAAAACACACTTTTCCCGAACCCGCTCCACATTGCCGCCGACATCCTTGAGCAAGGCCAGGGTGAGAAAAACGGCATGGCCTTCGTTCATGTGGTACGTGGTGATGCCGGGTTCAAGTTTTTTCAGGACCATGTAGCCGCCGATGCCCAGGACCGCTTCCTGACAGATGCGCGTATGCCTGTCACCGCCATACAAATAATGGGTGATCGTTCGGTCTTCGGGGCGGTTCATGGGCAGGTCCGTATCCAGAAAGTACACGGGAACTCGGCCCTTTTGGCTCACTTGATGGTACTTCCACACCCCCACGTGCACATCGCGTCCTTCAATGGGCACCGTCACCTTGAAGGGCAAGGGTTCCATAAAGGCTCGAGGATCGAAGTAGGGGTACAGTTCTTCCTGTTGCCCCAGTGCATTGATCTGCTGAATGAAATAACCCCTTTTGTACAGCAGGGTCACGGCCACCAAAGGAATGTTGAGATCCGCCGAGGACTTGATATGATCCCCGGCCAAAATGCCAAGCCCGCCGCTGTAGGTGGGAATGTGTTCACTGAGGCCCACTTCCATGCTGAAATACGCGATCTTCATCCGCGCCTCCATCGTCCTTATCCGCAGCCAAGCCCCCCTGAAGTGCCCCACATTCTTTTAACGAAGAAACGCCACGGACGCAAGCCACAAGGGGGCTTCCAAAAGGATGCGGTCCTTTGAACCAACCTATAAAACCATGAGGCAAGTGGTTGACGAGGATCCTTTCTCCCTTTAAGGTGAAAGCGCTCTAAAGCAGGGTGCGAAGGGTCCACGGACCGCGTGGCACTCGAATGTTTGGATTTTTTTGGCCCATAATGTGATTTTTTTCTCTTATGGCGCCGAAAACGGTGAAACGACAGAATCAGGGGTCATGATGAGCGACGTCGACGTTTGGATCAACGATCAGCAAGTTAAGGCAAAGGCGGGCCAGACGATCCTTCAAGCCGCGGATGAGGCCGGGATTTATATTCCTCGGTTGTGCTTTCACCCAGCCCTGGAACCCAGTGGATCGTGCCGTTTGTGCGTTGTGGAGATCGAAGGCCAGAGGGGGTTGCCGGCGGCCTGCACCACGCCGGTCACGGAAGGGCTGCGCGTGCAGACACAGACCTCCAAGGTCCTGGATTTTCGCCGGGAAATGTTGCAGCTGATCCTTAAAGATCATCCGCGACATTGCCTCGGGTGCCCCCGCAACGGCACCTGCGAACTGCAGCAGTTGGTGGCGGCCGTCGGGATTGATTTCCCCTACCCTGCGCCGGACGTTGTGCGGCCGGAGCCGCTTCCCGGAGGCCCGTATTTTGAGCGGGACTACAGTTTGTGTGTGCGCTGCGGGCGCTGTGTGCGGGTCTGCCACGAAGTGCGGGGAGCGCGCACCATCGTGTTTCGGGAATCCAAGGACGGCCGCCAATCTGTGGGCACTCCCTTTGGGAGGTCGTTGGAAGAATCGGGGTGTCAGTTTTGCGGAGCCTGCGTGGATGTGTGTCCTGTGGGAGCGCTTCGTGAAAATCTCTCGGATTTTCACAAAGAAACACGGCCTGCCATGGATGTCGTCTGCCAAGCCCTGACGGCCATTGTGACCGACCTTTACAAGAAAGAGCTGGAAACCCAATGGTCCACGGCCATCTGTCCCGTGTGCAGCGGCGGGTGCCGTCTTATGTTGGAAAAAACCGCCGATGAGACGGTCATTCAGGTCAAACCCAGCCAGGAGGGTCCCAGCAACAACGGCCAAGCCTGCGTCCAGGGGCGGTTTTTGCTCAAACGGTACCTGGCGCGTTCGGAACGGCTTCGACAGCCGGCCGTCAAGGAAGGAGGCTCATGGAAGAGTCTTCCTTGGGACGAAGCGCTGCAGCGTGCGGCCGAAAAATTTCGTTCCTACAGCCCTGACCAGATCGCCGTGCTCACTGACGGGCGCTTGACCAACGAGGAACTTCACGTTCTGAATCGGCTGGCTCGCGAATATTTCAAAACCGACAACGTGGGCCTAATGGCGCCGCCGGGTCTGGTCGCCTTTGAAAAGGCCGCCACGGAACTTTTGGGCACGGCGGGCGCCACCAACAGTCTGAAAGATCTGGCGGAAGCACCGGCCATCTTCGCCTTTGGCCTGAACCCGGCGGCTTCACAGCCCATCGCCGGCACGGCCATTCGGCAGGCCGTCCTCAAAGGCGCCAAACTGGTGGTGGCGAACCCCTACGATGTGGCCATTGCCCGTTACGCGCATGTGCATCTGCGCTATGTACCCGGATCCGAAACAGCTCTGGTTTTGGGCCTTGTGCGGACCATTTTGGACGAAAAAGGCGCCGACAAGACCATGGCCCCGGACCTGCTGGCCGCTCTCAGAGAACTCACTGGACCCTATGATGTGGAAACCGTGGCGCGGTGCACCGGCTTGGATCAGGAACAACTGGTGGAAGCCGGGTGTATGTTGGCGGCAAAAGACCCTCTGGCCGTTCTGGCAGGCTTGGGCGTCATTCAATCAAGTCATGTGGCCGATCTGACGCGCGCTCTGATCACTTTGGGTTTTGCCAAGGGCAGTTTCGGAAAACGCGGCGGTGGCTTCTGGCCCCTTTTTGGCACCAGCAACGTGCAGGGGGCTCGAGACCAAGGATGGACCACATCGGTCATGAACGCTTTGGCTTCAGGCCGCATTCGAGCCGCCTATGTCGTCGCCGAATCCTATGGCGATTTCTGCTGGGAACCCATGCTCAATTTCGCCGGTTCCCTGGACTTTCTGGTGGTTCAGGATGTGGTGCCGCCTCCTGAAGCCTTGGGAGCACACATGGTGCTGCCCTTGACCCCCCTTTTGGAAAAGGATGGATCCTTGACCAACGGTGAGCGGCGCGTCCAATGGACGGAAAAGGTTCTGATCACAGGCACGGGATCCCGAACGGTCATGGAAACGGCGGAAGCCTGGTCCCGGTGCTTCGGCGGAGCCCCCCTGGAAGCGGGGGACCCCGGCATGGTGCTCAAGTCCCTAGGGGCGCACCTCTCGGATTACGCGGGGATCGACCGCAGTCGGGCTCGATACGAAGCGGTGCAGGTGCCGTGTCCTACCTCGGACCATGAGGGAACGCCCGTCTTGTTTGCCGACGCTCCGCCGGTCTACAAGCCGTGGAGTCCCTCCGAGAAATCCAGACCCAAAGCCGCTGCGGAAACCTCTGAGGCGATGCCGCTGCGTGTTACGGCCAAGGAGGCTCTGTACCCGTCGTTTTTCGGCCCCCTTTTGGCGCCGGAATCGTGGGCGGTCATGGCCTGTGACGGCGAGATCGAAATGAACCCCACGGACGCCTATCGCTTGGAGTGTATGCCCGGAGACACGGTGGCGGTGGTCTTTGACGGCGGGGAAATTTCAGGGCGCCTGGCTCTGAACATCCATCTTCCCTTGAAGCTTGTGGCCGTGCCGGCGCAACGACTGCTCAGCGTTCTCGGCGGGACTTATGTTCCGGGCACAACGATGGCCGCAAAAGTGGAGAAGAGATAGCCATGTATTCCATCGTCGAACATGAAGTTTTGGCTCCCAGAGTGCACCGGCTGCGCGTGCAGGCGCCGGTGGTTGCGGAAAAGGCCAAGCCGGGCCAGTTTGTGATTCTCATTATCGACGAAAAGGGCGAACGAGTGCCCTTCACCATCAGCGATTGGGATTCCAAGGCCGGAACCGTGGATTTTGTCTTCATCGAAGTGGGCAAAACGACGCAGCAGTTGGCCACGCTGCAGGCCGGAGACCAGCTCTTGAGCTTTATCGGTCCCTTGGGGCGCCCTGCGGAAGTGGGCTCATACGGCCATGTGGTCTCGGTGCTCAGTGGTTACGGCATCGCCGCCATGGTGCCCATTCTCAAGGCATTAAAAGACCACGGCAACACCCTGACCACCATCGTGCAGGCACCGGATCGGGATCGCCTCTTTGGTCAAAAGCCCCTGGAAGAACTCAGCGACACCCTCATTTTGGCCGTGGGTACTCAAGGCGACGGCATGATCGAAAGCACCACGGCGGCCATGCGCAAGCTGCTTTATCAGCATCCCAAGCGCCGTATCGACCGTGTGATCGCCATGTGTTCCCTGTGCCTCATGCGCGTTCTTTCAGAAATGACACGCCCTTACGCCATCAAGACCATGGTGCACTTGACCCCGGTGATGGTGGACGGCACGGGCATGTGCGGCGCCTGCCGTTTGAGCGTGGGGCGCACCAACCGGTTCGCTTGTGTGCACGGCCCGGAATTTGACGGTCATGAAGTGGACGGCTGGGAAGTGCTCATGGCCCGTCGCTGCACTTATGCCGATGAAAGCATTTTGCAGCAGGGATTCCAATGTCGCGGATGTTCGCAGTGGTAGGCTTCGAGAATCCGTGGCACGGCTGTGTGCAGCGCCCGTTTGCATGGGCAGCATTTTAAGGAGATCAGGTAATGACGGAAGAAAAAGAAACCAAAGGCGCCCCGGCAAAGAAACAAAAAATCAATCTGAACCGGGTCGAGATGCCGAAACAGTCGGAACATGAGCGCCGTCACAACTTCGATGAGGTCGCTCTGGGATACACGTGGGAACTGGCCAAGGAAGAGGCTTCTCGCTGTATTCAGTGCAAAAAGAGGCCGTGTCAACAGGGCTGTCCGGTCAATATCGACATTCCGGATTTTATAGCGGCCCTGCAACGGGAGGACATCGAGGAGGCGGCCCGGGTTTTGAAACGCAAGACATCGCTGCCGGGCGTGTGCGGCCGTGTGTGTCCGCAAGAGTTGCAGTGCGAAAACGCGTGCACATTGAACAAAAAAGGCGCGCCTGTGGCGATCGGACGATTGGAACGATTCATCGCCGATTGGGAACGCACCCAAGGCACGCCCACCATGCCCGAAATGGCGCCGTCTTCGGGGAAAAAGGTGGCCGTGGTGGGATCCGGCCCTTCGGGCCTCACGGTGGCTTCCGACCTTGCCATTTTGGGGCATCGGGTCGTGTTGTTTGAAGCGCTGCACGTGGCCGGCGGCGTCCTCATGTACGGCATTCCTCAATTTCGTCTTCCCAAGGAAATCGTGCAGCGTGAAGTCCAATACGTGCAGTCCCTGGGTGTGGACCTTCGCCTGAACACGGTCATCGGCATCAACTACAGCCTCGATGAGCTGCTGCGCTCCGACTACGACGCCGTGTATCTCGCGCCCGGCGCGGGCTTGCCCAAGTTTCTCGGAGTTCCCGGCGAAAACCTGAATATGGTTTATTCCGCCAATGAATTCCTTACACGCACCAACCTGATGAAGGCCTACCGTTATCCGGAATACGCCACGCCCATTAAAATGGGCAAAAAGGTGGCGGTCATCGGCGGCGGCAACGTGGCCATGGATGCGGCCCGATGCGCCGTACGCTTGGGCGCCCAGGAGGTCTACGTCATTTACCGGCGCACGCGCGCGGAAATGCCCGCTCGACTGGAAGAGGTGGAAAACGCGGAAGAGGAAGGCATCCAATTCCATTTTCTTTGCAATCCCACGGCCTTCTTGAGTGACGGCCGAAACAATGTGGCCGCCATGGAACTCATTCGCATGAAGCTCACCGAGCCCGACGAGAGTGGTCGCCGCAGGCCGGTACCCATTCCCGGCAGCCAATACGTTTTGGATGTGGACACGGTGGTGGTTTCCCTGGGCACCTCCCCTAACCCCCTGATTCCGTCCACAACCCCGGACCTCAACGTCACCCGCTGGGGCACAGTGGTCATCGACGACAGGGGCCGCACATCCAAAGCGCGCGTGTGGGCTGGCGGCGACATCGTCTCCGGAGGCGCTACTGTCATCAGCGCCATGGGCGAAGGCCGCATCGCGGCGGCGTCCATGCATGAGTACTTGAGCAGCGGGCAAAAGAAAATCATTCTTCCCAGTCCCGCACAGGACGCAGACAAATCGGAATAAAAAGCAGCAGGGAGAAAAGATCATGACCAATGCGTCGCGACTCAGCCCTTCAAACCCCATTGGGTCCGTCATGGTGGTGGGCGGCGGCATCGCCGGTGTCCAGGCGGCTCTGGATCTTGCCGATTCGGGCTATTTTGTGCACTTGATTGAAAAGAGCTCAGCCATCGGTGGGGCCATGAGTATGCTGGATAAGACGTTCCCCACCAATGACTGCGCCATGTGAATTTTGTCGCCCAAACTGGTCGAGGTCGGCCGGCATCTGAACGTCCAACTGCTCACCCTTTCCGAAATCGTCAACGTCTCCGGATCCT
>NZ_JBRAHS010000031.1:1890-11843 GCF_052743555.1 Desulfosoma sp. | reverse complement strand
GGAAAAGACCTTCACCCTGGACGTGGGCGCCGTGATCTTGGCTCCTGGCTTTGAAGCCTTTGATCCCTCGCGCTTGGACACCTACGGTTACGGCCACATTCGCGACGTGCTGACGAGTCTCGAATACGAACGGCTCTTGGCGTCCAACGGCCCCTACCAAGGGCACCTGGTGCGCCCATCCGATGAGCGGGAACCTGGGCGCATCGCGTGGATTCAATGCGTCGGATCGCGCAACATCCATCAGTGCGGTAACGCCTATTGCTCCAGCGTCTGCTGCATGTACGCCATCAAGCAGGCCTTGGTGACGGCCGAGCACTGCAGCGGCCATGAACTGGAGCAAGCCATCTTCTACATGGACATCCGCACTCACGGAAAAGACTTTGAACGCTACCTGATGCAGGCTCAACAACAGGGTGTGCGTTTTCTACGAGCCCGCCCGCATTCCATCGAACCCGGCCCCGACAACAAAGGGGCGGTCATTCAGTATGTCAACGACACAGGACATTTGGTTTCGGAAACTTTTGACCTCGTGGTCTTATCCATCGGCCTGGAGGCACCCAAAGATGCGCACAGCCTGGCCGCCGCCTTGGGCATCGAACTTACGGCCCATCGGTTTGCCCTGACCTCGGGATTCCATCCGGTGAGCACGACGCGCTCGGGCATTTACGCCACTGGAGCCTTTCATGGGCCAAAGGCCATTCCCCACGCGGTGACGGAAGCCTCCACGGCGGCGGCCGAAGCGGCGCGCGTTTTGAGGACGGCTCGAGGAACCCTGACCCGGGCCAAAACCTATCCCGAGGAGCGCGACGTGGGGGTGGAAACGCCGAGAATCGGTGTTTTCGTCTGTTCGTGCGGCATCAACATCGCCAATACGGTGGATGTGAAGGCTGTGGCTGCCTACGCCAAAACACTCCCTCACGTGGTCCATGTGGAAAACAATCTTTTCACTTGTTCGGCGGACACCCAGATTTTCATCGCGCAAAAGATCAAGGAACTGGGTCTGAACCGCATCGTGGTGGCCGCTTGTACACCCCGGACCCATGAAACGCTGTTCCAAGACACCCTGCGCGAAGCGGCCCTGAATCCTTTTCTGCTCGAAATGGCCAACATTCGCAATCAAAACGCCTGGGTTCATCAGCAGGATTCACAAAAGGCCACGGAAAAGGCCAAGGATCAGGTGCGCATGGCCGTGGCCAAAGCGGCCCTCAATGCCCCGCTGAACCGTCTCAGAGTCCATGTCATTCAGAACGCTCTGGTTGTGGGCGGCGGCGTGGCCGGCATGAATGCCGCGCTGTATTTGGCGAACCAAGGTTTTGCTGTGGTTCTTGTAGAAAAGGCCGAGGCTTTGGGCGGCCATGCGAGGCATCTTCTGGAAAACGATCCAGGCGAACCGGTCCAGCCCATGCTGGACGGGCTCATCGCGCAGGTGGAAAACCATCCCAAAATCACGGTCCTCAAATCGGCGCAGCTCAAGACAGTGGAAGGTTCCGTGGGCAGTTTTCGAAGCCTTGTGGACGTCGGCGGAACGGAACGGGAAATCTTTTACGGCGCGGCGGTGTTGGCCTTGGGAGGCCGACAGGCCGAACCGAACGAATACCTCTACGGTCAGGATTCCCGCGTGATGACGCATCTTCAGTGGGATGCGCTCATGGTTCAAAATCCGGAATCGGTGCGGGCGGCACACAGTGCGGTGTTCATTCAGTGGGTGGGATCGCGGGAACCGCAGCGACCTTATTGTTCCCGCATCTGCTGTACCCACACGGTCAAGAGCGCTCTTCGCATGAAGGCGCTGAACCCGAACATGGACATCTACGTCCTTTACCGGGACATGCGCACCTACGGTATGCGGGAAGAACTCTATCAAAGGGCAAGGGCCTCGGGTGTTGTTTTTGTTCAATACACATTGGAGACCAAACCTCGAGTCGGCATCGCCAACGGCGCGCTACAGGTGGAGGTGCTGGATCCCATTTTGGGACGCACCCTGCGCCTGCCGGCCGATTATGTGGTTTTGGCCGCAGCCGTTGAACCCAACGCCGCCCGCGATGTGATTGATCTTTTTAAATGCGGCGTCAACGCCGACGGTTTCCTCAACGAAGCTCATCCCAAGCTGCGTCCCGTGGATCTGACGGTGGACGGCCTTTTCGTTGCGGGTCTGTGCCATTATCCCAAGCCCATCGATGAAACCATTGCGCAGGCGCGAGCCGCCGCATCTCGAGCCGCCGTGATGCTGTCCAAAGAAGAAATGCAGTTGGCGCCATCAAGTCCTACGTCACCGATCAATGCGATGGCTGTGCTCTGTGTCTGGATGTCTGTCCTTACCACGCCATAGCCCTGGAGGAGCCGGTGGACGGGTCGGCGGCGCGTCGGCGGATTCGAACTGATCCGGCCTTGTGCAAGGGTTGCGCCCTTTGCGAAGCCACCTGCCCCAAAGGCGGGGTGATAGTGCACGGCTTTACACTCCATCAGTTGACCGCACAGATTGACGCCTTGTTGGCAGAGGTTTCTCAAATTCCATGACGGCGCAGGTGCTTGAAGCGGTCATGAAAGCGGCGGCACGCAAGCGCGCCGAGGCCAGGGAGCATCGCCGTGAATTGGGAAAACCTGTGGTTGTCGCCCTGTAATGGCCCGGGGCGCGGCCCATGAGGAGGACCAGTCATGTCTGTGACCGTCGCCAGTGAATGGCTCAATGCCTGTTCCGGATGCGAAATTTCCCTGGTGGATCTGGGGGAACGCCTCCTGGACGTGCTCAATCTTGTGGACATCGTCCATATGCCGGTACTGTTCGATCACAAGTACTTCGGCCAGATCGGCAACAAAAAACACCTGGATATTCCCGAAGCGGAGGTGGGCCTGATCAGCGGCGGCATTCGCAACGAAGAGCATGCGGAAATCGCCGCCCACATGCGATCCCGCTGCAAGGTGATCGTCGCCCTGGGAACCTGCGCCACGCACGGGGGCATTCCGGCCTTGGCCAACAGTTTTCCGGTATCGTATCTTTTGGAACGGTGCTTCACCACGGAAACCACCGATGGGAACCCGAGAACCTTTGTCCCCCCTGTCCCTGGGCTCTTGGACAGATGCTCGGCCTTGGACGAACACATAGCCGTGGACGTCTATCTGCCGGGATGTCCGCCGCATCCAGACCAGCTCTTTGCGGCGCTCACAGCCCTTGTGCAGGGAAAGGCGCCGGAGCTTCCCTTCAAGAGCGTTTGTGACACATGCCCCACGGTGCGCGAAGGCAAGGGGAAGCTCAAGACGCTGCGCCGATTCCTGCAAAATCCCTTCTATCACGGTCCGGATGAACCTTTGGATAAAATGCGCTGTCTCTTGGAACAAGGCTTCTTGTGCATGGGCCCCGTCACACGAGCCGGCTGCGGCGGGGACGCCGCAACGCCGCGGTGCATCGCGGCCCGAGTTCCGTGTCGAGGCTGCTATGGTCCCGTGCGCCACGACGGCAACCCCATGCTGGACATGCTTAACGCCTTGGCATCCAACGGCATCGACGTCAAATCGCTGCCGGAATTCCCGTCGCTGCTGCGCTTTGCGGGAGCTCACCGGTTGCTCAGGCCTGCACGGCCTCGAAAGGAGCGCTAGACCATGAGTCGGGAGATTCACATTCAGCCCATCACGCGCATCGAGGGTCACGCTTCCATTCAGATTCAACTGAACGAGGCGGGAGAGGTCCAGAACGCGCGCGTGAACATCATGTCCCTACGCGGGTTTGAAAAATTCATTGAAGGCAAACCCGCCGACGAGGTGCCGCGCATCGTCAGCCGCATCTGCGGCATCTGCCCCTGGATGCACCATTTGGCATCCACCAAGGCGGTGGACCGCTGTTTCGGGGTCACGCCGCCCCCAGCCGCGCAAAAACTTCGGGAACTCATGCAAACCATCGCCCACGCGGAAGACAAACTGCTGCACTTTTTCTTTCTGGCCGCCGCGGATTTCGTCATCGGTCCCGACGCCGACTATTCAGTGCGCAACGTGATCGGCATCGCCAAGGCCCATCCGGAACTGGCGCACAAAGTGGTCCGCATGCGGCATCAAGCCAAGATGATTCTGGAGCGGTTCGCCGGCAAGGCGATTCATCCCATCGCCGGTGTCGTGGGGGGGGTTTCCAAGCCCATGCTGGAAGAAGACCGCCGGGAAATTCTCGGCCAAATGCGGGAACTCTTGGACTTTGCTTTGTTTACCCTGGAATTTGCCAAAACCAAGGTTTTTCCCCCGTACATGGAAACCATTCAGTCCCTGGGGGTCATTCGCACCGGGTTTATCGGCACGGTGGATACCACGGGGGCCCTGAATCTTTACGATGGTCCCATTCGTTTAATGAAACCCGACGGCACATTCATCCAATTTGACGTGCAGGATTACACCGACGTCATCGCCGAGCACGTGGAACCCTATTCCTACGCCAAGATGCCTTACGCCAAGGTATGGAATGAGGGCTTTTCCCTGGACGAAACGGCGCCTCGAGGCATCTATCGGGCCAATACCCTGGCGCGCATCAACGTGGCGGATCGCATCGCCACACCGCGGGCTCAAGCGGAACTCGAAGAATTTCGAGAAAAGTTCGGCCGCCCGGCTCAGGCCACACTGCTTTACCATTGGGCCAGGCTCATTGAGGAAGTCTATGCCTGTGAACATGCCATTGAGCTTTTGGAGGATCCCGAGATTTGCGATCCCCACGTGCGAGCCGAGGTGGAACCGCGGGCGGGGCGAGGTGTCGGCAGTGTGGAAGCGCCCCGCGGTACCCTCATTCACGACTACTTCACGGACCACAACGGCTGCATCACGCGAGCGAACCTCATTGTGGGCACCACCCACAACATCGCTCCCATGAACCTGAGCGTCCAACAGGCCGCCAAAGCCGTCATTCACAACGGGGTGGTGGACCCGGGACTGCTGAATCGAGTGGAAATGGCGGTGCGCGCCTACGACCCCTGAATTTCCTGCGCCACCCATCGCCTGGACGGCGATTCGGCAATCCACATCACCATCGTGGACGCGGCGGGCACCCCCATCGCCCGTTGGCCGCACAGCACGCGGTGAGGCCATGGAAACAAGGATTGTTTCTCTCGAAGGGACCGCGTCCTCGCGGTCCGCGTGTTCCTGAACACCCACAGGCAACTTCCGGCGGGGGATCGAAGAGCAGCGGTGCTCAGCGGCAATGCCTCTTGGAGGAGCGGCGCAAGCCGCGATCCCGCACCGATCCGGGTTTTATGGACATGCGCCATCACGGACAAATCGCGCCTTGCGGCGTTCCTACAAAAAATGTTGCAGAGCAGGGCAAAGCCGCATCCAAAACGGCATCATGGGCTGGATTCTTGATCCATGAAGGGATCGGCGCCTTTGGCCACCAGCTCATGGACGGCGCGCAGCAAGACCGAGCGCCGAACGGGTTTTTCCAGATACACGGTGTTTGGGCTCGAGCGAGCAGCCACCCCATGCATCCGCTCTGAATATCCACTGAGGAACACCGCAGGAATCCATCCACACGTTCGGCGAATGAGGCCTACCGCCTCTTCGCCGCCCATACCGGGCATCACCACGTCCGTCACCACACAATCGATGGGTTCCAAGGTGGTGGCAAAGATTTCCACGGCCTCCATTCCGTTTCGCGCCTCCACCACCCTGTAGCCGGCATCCCGCAGGGCCATGGCCAGGTATTCTCGGACAGCCGGATCATCCTCCGCCAAAAGAATCAGGCCCGTTCCCCGGGGAGCTTTCTCAGAAGGACTCCCTAAATGCTCCTTGCCTTTGCCCTGCTCTTGTTCCTCTACGAGCCGAGGCAAATAGATTTTGAACGTCGTTCCCTTACCCGGCTCGCTGTAAACATGTATCATGCCGTCATGCTGCCGAACGATGCCGTAGGCTACGGACAACCCCAATCCCGTGCCTTGTCCCACGTCCTTGGTGGTAAAAAACGGCTCAAAGATCCGTTCCATCACCTCGGGCGCCATGCCCACGCCCGTGTCGGCCACGGCCACCATCACATAAGGGCCGGGATGGAGCTGAACATTTTGTAGCACGTAGGTCTCATCTAAGTCCACGTCGGCTGTTTCCACCACAATTTCTCCGCCGGAAGGCATGGCGTCCCGCGCATTGATGACCAGATTGAGCAAGACCTGTTCCATGAGCGGCCGATCGATGCGCACACGACCGAGATGGGCTCCGGGAACGCGGCGTATCGCGATGGTCTCTCCCACCATCTTTTGCGCCAGCTTGCCAAAGTCACGAACCACCTCGTTGATGTCAGCGGGCTCGGGCCGAAGAATCTGCTTGCGACTGAAAGCCAAAAGCTGCTGCACCAGCCGGGCGGCTCGCAGTCCGCTGTCCATAACGCGCTGCAACGGCCCATGGCGCGGATCGTGGGCCGGGGTCTGCCCAAGGACCATCTCCACATACCCGTTGATGATCTGTAAAATGTTGTTGAACTCATGGGCCACGCCCCCGGCCAGTTGACCTACGGCTTGCATCTTTTGAGCGTGGCGAAGCTGCTCGGAAAGCTTTTCCCTTTCCGTCACATCAAAAAACACGGTGACAAATTTTCCCGGCTCCGTCTGGTATGCCCGCACGGAAAAATGGCGCCCCAAAACCGGCTCAAAGTCTTCAAACGCCACCGGTTTTCCGGCAAGAGCCGTCGGCGCATAGCGTCTCACCCATCGATCGTAAGAATCGGGAAGAATCTCGCGAACGGTTTTCCCAATAATGTTCTTGGCAGGGAGCCCTGTATGCTCGGCAAAAGCCGCATTGACCTTCAGAAACCGATAATCCACCGGTGCGCCATGCTCGTCGGTCATCATTTCGTGCAGCGCACAGCCGCCGAACATATTTTCAAAAAGAAGGTCCAGATCCCGTTTTTCCTTGGCCAGTTCATGCTGGGCTCGAGCTTCCTCTGTGATGTCTCGAAAGCTTTCGATGACGCCTGAAACCGCGGCATCTTGTTCCAAAAGCGGGCTCACCAAAACGTGGAACACTCGTGAAGACCCGTCCGGCAGGAGAATCTCCATGTGACTGGAACGCGCGGTGCCCGTCTTCAGCACCTGCCGAGCCGCACATTCCTTGTCCGCACAAGCGCCGGAAAGCTTGTGCCAATAGGAAAAAACCTCCGTGCAGCTTTTTCCCTCAGCCTCTTTCGGCGTCGTCTGTGCCAGAGCGGCCGCTGCCGAATTGATCATCCGGATGCGAAAATCACGGTCCAAGACCACCAGTGGATCCTGCATGCCTTCACAAATGCTTCGCCACAGCTGCTCTTTGGCCGCAAGCGTCGAGAGAAAAACTCGGCGCTCTGCAATGCGCCCTCGGGCTACCCAAAAACCCACCAAAATACCGATAAGCCCCGTAAGCCATATGAAGACAAACCGCTTGAAATAGTACAATGGCCAGTCCGCTTTTGGGGCGTCGAAAGTTTTCAGGGGAACGGTCACAGCGATGCCGCCCCGCACACGGCCTTCCATGTCTAGAGCCGTATTGTGGCAACGAAGGCATGGAGGTTCCAGACGTAGGGGCACCATGACCTTGATGACCGAACCAGCCTCTTCGCTCACCTTTTCCGCGTAATGGGAGGCTTCCGCATGGGTCGTAAACCATTCCAAGGCTTTCTTTTCCCAAGGATCCGGAGCGTTGGCGGGGTTGATCGGTTCAAGCCCCGTGATGTGCGCTGAGCTGTTTCCAGCCCCGCGCCCAAGCTCGTGCACCATACGGGTCATGTACGCGGGGTTGACCAAGGTCAGCTTTTTCCCCGAAGGCGTCTCGATGTCCCGCTCCGGCACATGGAGATAAGGATTGGGGGCAAGATTCGGCCCCACGGCGACATACACGCCGCCGTGCAGCGCGTTCCACAGACGGTACAATTTATCTTTCTCCACAAGGGTCAGAGCATGCGTATGAGCCGACTGTTCGATGTGGCGCTTTTCTTGAGCATCAAGGTTCCACAAGAAAAGGAAACAGACCAGCGTCCAGACGCTGAGAGCAAGCCCGCTCATCAAGTATAAAAAACCGTGTCCGACCGTGGCCGAAAGCCCCGGTGGAGCCAATCGATGGAAATCAGGAGTTTCACCCATGGAAAAGAACTTCCTTTGTGCGGCCGAGATCCGGGCCAAAAATGCCGATACCTGGGGTACATCTCGAAGGGACCGGCTTCTGCCGGTCCCTAAACCCTTGCATCCCACGGACAGCAATCACCGGGACGCGACGCGCACACTCCGGCCATGGCCAGCCTTAAAAATCCTGAAAATCGTCTTCAAAGGGGATAAGCTCCCGGGGCTTGGCCGGCTTGCCGTGCCCTTTTGCCGCAGCCGTTTGTATCTTTCCGTTTCCCGCCTTGGCGACAGCCCTTTCGGCTTTTCCGGCAAAGCTCCCGGCCGGAGCCGGCCGTGCCGACGGCTCCCTTTTCTTACGAAGCCGCAGGCGCAGGCTCGAACCCTCTTCCACGCGCCCCACCAAAGCGATCAGTTCTTCCACGGCCCGCCGCATTTGTTCCGCCTGCGCACTGAGCTCCTCCGACGCCGAAGCCGACTCTTCGGCGTTGGCCGCATTTTGCTGCACCACCTTGTCCATCTGGGAAATGGCCGTATTCACCTGGCCGATTCCTTCGCTTTGCTCATGGGACGCCGCCGCGATCTCGTTGATCAGATCCGCCACCTTGAGCACGCTTTCATGCACCGTCACAAAGGCGTGATTGGTGGATTCCGTCAAATCCGCCCCCTGTTTGACCCGAACCACCGTGCCCTCAATGAGCTGCTCCGTGTCCTTGGCCGCTTCCGCCGCCCGCATGGCCAGGCTGCGCACTTCATCGGCCACCACCGCAAAGCCCGCTCCGGCCTCACCGGCCCGGGCCGCCTCCACCGCCGCATTTAAGGCCAACAGATTGGTCTGAAACGCAATCTCTTCGATGGTCTTGATGATCTTTTGGGTCTCTTGGCTGGACCGGTTGATGTCTTCCATGGACCGCAAAAGCTCCGCCATGCTCGCTTTGGCCTGTTCGGCCGCCTTGGCCACCTGCTTCATCAAGGCATCGGCCTGCCCTGCATTGTCGGCGTTTTGTCGAGCCATGGACGCCATCTCTTCCACAGCCGATGAAGTCTCCTCGATGCCCGCCGCCTGCTGTGACGCCCCTTCGGCCACTTGCTGGCTTGCGGAAGAAACCTGACCGGCAGCCGAAGCCACCTGCTCCGCGCTTTCACCCAGTTCCGTGGCGGATTTTCGAAGAACCGCGTTGATCCCCCGTGTGACGACAAAACCCAAGACAACCGCCAGCAAGAAACCTCCGAGCGCTACGGCGAACATCACACCATTCATGCGCGCCGCAAAGTTGATAGCTTTTTCGGTCTCGCTTTGGCTGGTGTGCTCATTGATTTCCACGAGTTTGTCGAGAAGCGCCGTAGCCCGAAGCCGGGCTTCCCTAACAGGCCCCATAATCTGCCTATCTAGTTCATGCATGAGCCTATTGGCTTCGTCGGCCATCGCATCGATGGCCTGAAGGTCATGAAATACCAACTGCCGCGCGCTGGACATCTGGTTTTTCAAAGTAAGACGGGCTTCTTCAACTCGGCCGGCGGCCATGAGATCCTTGATGGCTCGAATGGAGTTGTGAAACTGACGGTGCGGCTCGGCAATGTGAGCCAAGATCTCTTTCAGCTTGGCATTTTCCGTTTTGTACGCGGCCAACCATTTCCCGAAGGCGCAAGCGGTGTGATCTTCTCCGCCTTCAAAGGCATGACCGGCATAGACCAAATCCATCGTGCGCAGCTCCAGAGCGTAATGATCACGTTGGAAGGTGACGATTTTTTGTTTGAAAACATCTGGGTCAAGAATCCCTATAGCGTCAAAGCGTTTCGCTATTTCGATGGCTTTGTCTTTTTCCTTCTCCCATTGCTCCAAGACCGGCTTGAGCTGCTTCCAGGTTTCGGCTTCTTCCGGTGTCTGCGGTAATGGCTCGTAGATCGCCA
>NZ_JBRAHS010000031.1:0-1790 GCF_052743555.1 Desulfosoma sp. | reverse complement strand
TGCTTCCAGGTTTCGGCTTCTTCCGGTGTCTGCGGTAATGGCTCGTAGATCGCCAGGGCTTCGCGGTAACTTTCCGTGGCTTGAAGAATATTCTTGTACGGCGCCTGACGAGTTGCCGGATCCAAACCGGGTATGGCCAAGGTGCGCAGGGCTCTTTCAATGGTGTCGATCTTTTGAGCCATTTTCAGTATGGCACTCACACTGGGCAGCCGCACTCGGCCCACATTTTCTAAAGCCTGAGCATTTCGCTGGGCAGCGAAATACCCTGCCGCCCCCAAAAAAGTCACGGTGACGCAGAGCACCCCAAAACTCAAACCCAACCTTTTTCCGATGGTCCAACGCTTTTTCATGACAATACCCTCCTTTTGTTGTGGCATTTCAGCTCATGTGGAAAAGCCCTCTGGACCCTAAAGACCCCTTACAGTCCGTTCAGTGTCTTCGGATTTCCAGGAACGTTTCCACCCTTTCCGCCCTTTGTCGCCTGCATCGCCCCTTGAAATTACGGCGAACGCCCCACTCGAGCCTGCCTGAGAAGACTTTCCGTTGTTTTTTCAAGGGCTTTAACCTCAACTTTCAAAGTCCGGCTTGGTTTACCCCTCCAAAAGGGCCCTGGCTCTTTTTTTCTTCATTCTTCGGCACAATTGATCGAGAACTTGAGGAACCGCCGCATCGTCCATTTCACTCAAGGCCACAAACGATGGCGAATAGCGCTGCAAGGAAACCAAGAGATCATGGTCCGGGTTCAAAACGACGGTGACCAACAACCCGAGCGGAAAGCGCTCGCGAAAGAGCGCTACGGCATTCAGGTCCTCGGCGTCACTGACCACGGCGAGACCCAAAGGGGCTGAAACCGCGCCCACGTCATTCCTGCGATCCGCCTCGGCCATTTTGCTCAGGCGCCGGTTTTTCTTGACAGCCCACCGGCATAAAATATCCCGTAGTTTCTGCTCTCGGCGCCTTTGGCCAAAGTCCTTGGGAACATGGCACAGCAGCACCATCACGGCCCTCCCCTGATTCCATCTTTTCCATCGCTACAAGTATGCATTGGCAAGGCTCATGCCAGGAAGCTCACCCCAGCCTTGCGCGAGCCACATGACCGCGGTGCCTTCAATCTTATGACCTGCGCCCTGACTTCAAAGGGACACGCGCCAGCCCCTCCGCGAACTCACGAATCCTTGGGATTCGACCTTCACAATGCTTTTCGGCAGTCCATAGATGAAATTTTCAAGAAGGCTTGCAGGGATGTGTGTCCTGTTTAGCAGGACTTTTGAGTGCGGTTTTTCAAGACAACTGGGCCATTGGACGGCGGACCCGGCCTCAGGTCGTGGGCTTAGGTGGGCTGTTTGATGCCTGAAGCAGCATCTTCCTTAGTGAAGCCGTCCGGCCGTCCGAATCCCACTTCCTGCATAAGGGCATAGAGCCGGGATCGAGACAGGCCGCTTAAGGCACACGCTTCGGTGATTCGCTTTCCGGAGCGCTCCATGAGGTGCTGAAGATAGGCTCGAGCGGCCTCTTGGGCCGCCCATTTGCGGTAGTGTTTGTAGGTGGGAAACGTTTCGTGCACCAATGGCTGAACAAACCCCGTCATCGGGTCGGGAGCCTGGGCTTCGGGCGTTTTTGGTTCTGGGGTAAGGGTGGGTTCCCTGAGCGCCGCTCGTTGGACAGCCACGTGGGATCGTACGGAGGTGGGCAGATGCGCGGCATACAGTGTCGGGCCTTCACCGCTCACGGCCAAGGTGCCATGGGCAGAAGCACATGAAAAGCAGCCCCTCCCTGCGGCGCATCCTCCA